>NZ_AKJP02000006.1:0-162306 GCF_000282275.2 Pseudomonas sp. GM30
CTGAAAGTTCGCGCTGCTCACAAACACCTGTATCACATACCCGATTTACTGAAGCGAGGCCAACCGGTCGCGAGTCAGTACCCGAATTTCTTGACGACCATAGAGCGTTGGAACCACCTGATCCCATCCCGAACTCAGAAGTGAAACGATGCATCGCCGATGGTAGTGTGGGGTTTCCCCATGTGAGAGTAGGTCATCGTCAAGATTAAATTCCGAAACCCCAATTGCGAAAGCAGTTGGGGTTTTGTTTTGCCCGCAGGAAAGTGGTTTGCTTGATTTCTATGCAATCGCCCGGCTCATGGCTATTATTCGGGCCTCATTGTGAGGCGAGACCTGCATGCTGACGTTGTTGAATCTTTTAAAGGATGGTCGATTCCATTCTGGTCAGGCTCTGGGGGCTGCCCTGGGCATCAGTCGAAGTGCTGTATGGAAGCAGCTTCAGAATCTTGAGGCTGAGCTCGGGTTATCCATTAACAAGGTCCGGGGCCGAGGCTATCAATTGGCGGCTCCCCTGACATTGCTCGATCCTCTCAGCATAGGTGCTTTGACCCCGGTTTGGCCCATGACTGTCTTTGACTCCATTGACTCCACCAATGCAGAGGCGTTGCGTGCGATCAATCAAGGTCGCACAGCGCCGTTCCTGGTATTGGCAGAGAGACAGATTTCCGGTCGGGGACGAAGGGGGCGTAAGTGGGTAAGTCCCTTTGCTGAAAATCTCTATTACAGCCTGGTCTTGCGTATTGAGGGCGGCATGCGCCAGCTCGAGGGATTGAGTCTGGTTGTTGGTTTGGCGGTTATGCATACCCTGCGAAAGCTGGGTGTGTCAGGCGCAGGATTGAAGTGGCCTAACGATGTGTTGGTCGGAAACAAAAAAGTCGCGGGCATCCTCCTGGAGCTCGTCGGGGATCCTGCAGATTTTTGCCATGTAGTGCTAGGCATAGGCATTAATGTGAACATGCAGATTGCTGATGAGGTGGACCAGCAATGGACATCGATTCGACTGGAAACGGGCAAAAGCAGTGATCGCAATATCTTGGCGGCTGAGTTGAGCGAGCAGTTGAGTCGCTATATTCAGCGCCATCAGCTCGATGGTTTTTCGGAGCTCCAGGAGGAGTGGGAAAAATATCATATGTGGCAGGGGCGTCCGGTTTCGTTGATTGCGGGCGTTAGTCATATAGAGGGCGTGGTGCTCGGCATCGATAGTCAGGGTGCGCTGCGTTTGAAGGTGGATGGCGTGGAAAAAGTCTTTAATGGTGGTGAGCTCAGCCTGAGGTTGCGTGATGATTCTTGAGCTCGACTGTGGGAATAGCTTTATCAAGTGGCGTGTATTGAATACAGCTGCTGGCGGTCTGTTCGCGGAAGGTGTTGTCGACTCTGATCAAGCTCTGGTGGATAGCTTGTGCGCATTTGACAGCCTGTCGTTGCGTAAATGTCGGTTGGTCAGCGTAAGAACCAGCGAAGAAACTGCTGCGCTCACCCGAATTCTCGAGCAGACGTTCGGCATCTTGGTCGTGTGCGCCAAGTCGGCCAGTGAAATGTCTGGTGTCAGGAATGGCTATGACGACTATGAACGCTTGGGACTGGATCGCTGGTTGGCGATGCTCGGTGGCTTTCATCTGGCTGCCGGTGCCTGTCTTATTCTGGATTTTGGCACTGCTGTGACGGCCGACTTTATTAATGCCGAAGGTGAGCACCTCGGGGGATTCATTTGCCCAGGGATGCCCTTGATGCGTAACCAATTACGTACACATACCCGGAAAATCCGTTATGGGGACTTGGCTGCCGAAAAAGCGCTGACGAGCCATGTTCCGGGGCGCAGTACCGTAGAGGCGGTGGAGCGTGGGTGCTCTTTAATGTTGAGAGGCTTCGTCCTGACCCAGATGGAAATGGCTCGATCCTATTGGGGGGAGCGCTTTACTGTCTTTATTACCGGTGGCGATGCTGGTGTGGTGGCGGACGTCGTGCCTGATGCTCGGATCGTCCCCGACCTGGTATTTGTAGGGTTGGCGATGGCGTGTCCTTTAACTTGAGGTTTGTATGCGTTGGTTGTTCCTGCTGCTCGTTGTTCTCAATGTGTTCTATTACGTCTGGCATCAGCAGGAAGCGCCCTTGCGTGCAAAGGATGTCACGCCGCTCAGCATGTACCGTGGGTCCCAGCAAGATATTCGCTTATTGAGTGAGGCAGCTGGTAACTCTGGGGCGGGGCAGGGCGCGCGCCGTGCCGGACAGGAGTGTTTGTTCTTGGGTGGTTTGACTCAAGAAAGCAGCATTTCCGCGCTGCAGGTGCGTCTAGCTACCATGAATGTGAAGGTTCAGGTTTCGCAAAAGGATTTTCCCGAGCCTGGTTACTGGTTGCGTATTGCGCCCGAAAACCAACGTTTATTGGGGGATGTGCAGTTGCAAAACCTTTCCAAGGAATTCAATGAGTTAAAACATAAAATAATGCTGTGTGAGGGGGTTGCACCGCTGGAATAGTTTGCATAGAATGGCGCCCGCTCCACAGCGAACACCTAAACAGGTTGTCAAAGCGGGGCGACGTCAACGCAGCTAACCTCAGGTTTTTAATGAGAAAATGCTTGACAGAAGGTCGGCATAGTATAGAATGCCGGCTCGCTTAGGAGGGGTTCCCGAGCGGCCAAAGGGATCAGACTGTAAATCTGACGTCTACGACTTCGAAGGTTCGAATCCTTCCCCCTCCACCATTTTTAGCGTGAGCTGCAAGCTCCGCGGGTATAGTTTAGTGGTAGAACCTCAGCCTTCCAAGCTGATGATGCGGGTTCGATTCCCGCTACCCGCTCCAAGTTTGCAGGTTGTGCAAAGTGTTACGCTCTTGTAGCTCAGTTGGTAGAGCACACCCTTGGTAAGGGTGAGGTCAGCGGTTCAAATCCGCTCAAGAGCTCCATATGACAAGGCAGATATGAAAATATCTGCCTTTGTTTTAATGGTAGATATCGTTCGTCTAATTCTTCTGTTGAGGGTGTTATCGATGGCTAAGGAAAAATTTGATCGTTCCCTGCCCCACGTCAACGTAGGGACCATTGGTCACGTTGACCACGGTAAAACCACTCTGACCGCTGCTCTGACTCGCGTCTGCTCCGAAGTTTTCGGTTCGGCCGTAGTTGAATTCGACAAGATCGACAGCGCTCCAGAAGAAAAAGCTCGCGGTATCACCATCAACACCGCGCACGTTGAGTACAACTCGCTGATCCGTCACTACGCTCACGTTGACTGCCCAGGTCACGCTGACTATGTGAAGAACATGATCACCGGTGCTGCTCAAATGGACGGCGCTATTCTGGTTTGCTCGGCCGCTGATGGTCCGATGCCACAAACCCGTGAGCACATCCTGCTGTCCCGTCAGGTAGGCGTTCCGTACATCGTGGTTTTCCTGAACAAGGCTGACCTGGTAGACGACGCTGAGCTGCTGGAACTGGTTGAGATGGAAGTTCGCGACCTGCTGTCCACCTACGACTTCCCGGGCGATGACACTCCAATCATCATCGGTTCGGCTCGTATGGCGCTGGAAGGCAAAGACGACAACGAGATGGGCACCACTGCCGTCAAGAAGCTGGTTGAAACTCTGGACAGCTACATCCCAGAACCAGTTCGTATGATCGACAAGCCATTCCTGATGCCAATCGAGGACGTATTCTCGATCTCGGGTCGTGGTACTGTTGTGACTGGTCGTATCGAGCGCGGTATCGTTCGCGTTCAAGATGCTCTGGAAATCGTTGGTCTGCGTGATACCACCACCACCACCTGCACTGGTGTTGAGATGTTCCGCAAGCTGCTCGACGAAGGTCGTGCTGGCGAGAACTGCGGCGTTCTGCTGCGTGGTACCAAGCGTGACGACGTTGAGCGTGGCCAGGTTCTGGTCAAGCCAGGTTCGGTTAAGCCGCACACCAAGTTCACCGCAGAAGTTTACGTTCTGAGCAAGGAAGAAGGCGGCCGTCACACTCCGTTCTTCAAAGGCTACCGTCCACAGTTCTACTTCCGTACTACTGACGTGACTGGTAACTGCGAACTGCCAGAAGGCGTTGAAATGGTAATGCCAGGTGACAACATTCAGATGACTGTTACCCTGATCAAAACCATCGCGATGGAAGACGGTCTGCGTTTCGCTATCCGTGAAGGCGGTCGTACCGTCGGCGCGGGCGTCGTAGCCAAAATCATCGAATAAGCGGTTGTAATGTATTTTTCGGGCCGGCATAATGGTCGGCCTGATTTTGTTTTAGGTCAGTAGCTCAATTGGCAGAGCGACGGTCTCCAAAACCGTAGGTTGGGGGTTCGATTCCCTCCTGACCTGCCAGATTCACTCGGTGTGTCTGGCTTTCTTTTCACAGGATCTTCATAGATGACTCCTAAGGCTGAAGCTCAAGGCTCTCGCTTCGATCTGCTCAAGTGGCTTGTAGTAGTTGCTTTGGTGGTTGTTGGCGTTGTTGGCAATCAGTATTACGCTGCTTCGCCGATCCTGTACCGTGTACTCGCTTTGCTCGTCATTGCTGCTGTAGCTGCCTTTGTAGGCCTGCAGACTGCAAAGGGCAAGTCGTTCTTTGTACTGGTTAAGGAAGCGCGCACCGAGATTCGTAAAGTCGTATGGCCAACTCGCCAGGAAACCACGCAGACAACGTTGATCGTTGTTGCTGTGGTTATCGTTATGGCGTTGCTGTTGTGGGGTGTTGATTCCCTGCTCGGCTGGCTTGTTTCCTTGATTGTCGGCTAAGGGTGTCCCGTGGCTAAGCGTTGGTACGTTGTGCATGCTTACTCGGGTTACGAGAAGCATGTCATGCGCTCGCTGATTGAGCGCGTTAAGCTGGCTGGTATGGAAGATGGCTTCGGCGAAATTCTGGTTCCCACTGAAGAAGTGGTTGAAATGCGTAATGGCCAGAAGCGCAAAAGCGAACGCAAGTTCTTCCCAGGCTATGTGCTGGTACAGATGGATATGAACGAGGGTACTTGGCACTTGGTCAAGGACACTCCTCGGGTGATGGGCTTCATTGGCGGTACTGCCGACAAGCCTGCGCCAATCACCGACAAAGAGGCGGAAGCCATTCTGCGTCGTGTGGCCGATGGTAGTGATAAGCCGAAGCCGAAGACTCTGTTTGAGCCGGGTGAAGTGGTTCGTGTTACTGACGGTCCGTTCGCTGACTTTAACGGCACCGTCGAAGAAGTTAACTACGAAAAGAGCCGTGTCCAGGTGGCAGTGCTTATTTTCGGTCGCTCTACCCCGGTAGAGTTGGAGTTCAGTCAGGTCGAAAAGGTCTAACTGAACAAGCATCCCAACCCCGCAGCCCTAGGCTGTGGGGTTTTGTCGTCACTGGGATAAACGCGCAAGTAACCGGGGAGCCTTTCGAGGCGTTCGAACCCGTAATTGGAGTGCCTCATGGCCAAGAAGATTACCGCTTACATCAAGCTGCAAGTGAAGGCCGCTCAGGCTAACCCAAGCCCACCTGTTGGTCCTGCTCTGGGTCAGCACGGCGTGAACATCATGGAATTCTGCAAGGCTTTCAACGCCCGTACTCAGGGTCTTGAAGCAGGTCTGCCGACTCCAGTGATCATCACTGTTTACAGCGACCGTAGCTTCACTTTCGAAACCAAATCCACCCCTGCTTCGGTTCTGCTGAAGAAGGCGGCCGGTCTGACCAGCGGTTCCGCTCGTCCGAACACCGTTAAGGTTGGCACTGTTACCCGTGCTCAGCTGGAAGAAATCGCGAAAACCAAAAACGCGGATCTGACTGCAGCTGATATGGATGCAGCCGTGCGTACTATCGCCGGTTCTGCTCGTAGCATGGGCCTTAACGTGGAGGGTGTGTAATGGCTAAGCTGACCAAGCGTCAAAAGGCTATCGCCGGCAAAATCGAAGCAGGCAAGGCCTACAACATTGTAGACGCTGCTGCTCTGCTGGCTGAGCTGTCGACTGTCAAGTTCAGCGAGTCGTTCGACGTTGCTGTAAACCTGGGTGTAGACCCGCGTAAATCCGACCAGGTTGTTCGTAGCGCTACTGTGCTGCCACACGGCACTGGCAAGACTGTTCGCGTTGCTGTCTTCACTCAGGGTCCAGCTGCTGAGGCCGCTCTGGCTGCCGGCGCTGACCGTGTAGGTATGGACGACCTGGCTGCCGAAATGAAAGGCGGCGACCTGAACTATGACGTAGTGATCGCATCCCCGGATGCCATGCGCGTTGTAGGTCAACTGGGTCAGATCCTCGGTCCACGTGGCCTGATGCCTAACCCGAAAGTCGGCACCGTAACTCCAGACGTAGCTACCGCGGTTAAAAACGCCAAGGCTGGTCAGGTTCGTTATCGCACCGACAAAAACGGCATCATCCACACCTCCGTTGGCAAGATCGGTTTCGATGCCGTCAAGCTGAAGGAAAACGTTGAAGCCCTGATCGCTGACCTGAAGCGTATCAAACCAGCTTCCTCGAAAGGTATCTACGTCAAGCGCGTTACCCTGAGCACCACTATGGGCCCAGGTCTGGTTATCGACCAGAGCTCGCTGGACGCGTAAGACAAAGGTTGGTGCGATTATTCGCGCCAATTGAAAGATTGGGGTCCCTGCCTGGCGGGGGCTATCCAAGACCGTAGGCGGCGCAAGCCTTAAACCACAAGCCTACGCAGATGGTGCTCCCGGTTCCTTACCGAATCAGACACCAAAACGACATTCGGTTTCGACCGAGTGAAACGGTAACAAGCAGGAGTTAAACCCGTGGCAATTAATCTCGAAGACAAGAAGGCCATCGTCGCTGAAGTCAACGAGGCTGCCAAAGTCGCTCTGTCCGCTGTCGTGGTTGATGCCCGTGGCGTAACAGTAGGCGCAATGACCGGACTCCGTAAAGAGGCTCGTGAAGCTGGCGTTTACGTACGTGTTGTACGTAACACCCTGCTCAAGCGCGCAGTTGCTGACACTGAATACAGTGTCCTCAACGACGTGTTCACCGGCCCGACCCTGATTGCATTCTCGAACGAACATCCGGGCGCTGCTGCTCGTATCTTCAAAGAGTTTGCCAAGGGTCAGGACAAGTTCGAGATCAAGGCAGCTGCGTTCGAGGGCAAGTTCCTCGCAGCTAATCAGATCGACGTACTGGCAACTCTGCCGACCCGTGACGAAGCAATTTCTCAGCTGATGAGCGTGATTCAAGGCGCTACCAGCAAGTTGGCTCGTACTCTGGCGGCAATTCGCGACCAGAAAGAAGCTGCCGCAGCCTAAGGCTCGTCAACTTCTCGCGTTTTTTGTTTATTTCGATGGTCGCGTAGGCCGTCCCCCAATTCAGGAATTGAGTCATGTCTCTGACTAACGAACAAATCATCGAAGCAATCGGCCAGAAATCCGTAGTGGAAATCGTTGAGCTGATCAAAGCGATGGAAGAAACCTTCGGTGTTACCGCTGCCGCCGCTTCGGCTGGCCCAGCTGTAGCTGCTGCTGCTGTTGAAGAGCAAACCGAGTTCAACGTTGTTCTGCTGGAAGCTGGCGAGAAGAAGGTTAACGTGATCAAGGCAGTTCGTGAACTGACCGGTCTGGGCCTGAAAGAAGCCAAAGAGAAAGTAGACGGCGCTCCTCAGGTTGTAGCTGAAGGCGTTTCGAAAGAAGCTGCTGAAGACGCCAAGAAGAAGCTGGAAGAAGCAGGCGCTAAAGTCGAGCTGAAATAAGTATCGACTTTGCTCCTCCAGCCCGAGCGTCAAGCGACAGGCTGATGGCTGGTGGCTCTTGCCACCGGCCTTTTTCCGTTATTGGCAGCCGACTGGGTCGGTGCTGATAAAGGCGCTGTAACCACCCGATGCGGTGGCGCAAACCATGGGGTTTGCACGATTTTCTGGCTGCTCCCGTCGGGAGGGGCCAAACAAGCAGGTGACCAAGCTGGGGAACGCTGATGGCTTACTCATATACTGAGAAAAAACGTATCCGCAAGGACTTTAGCAAGTTGCCGGACGTCATGGATGTGCCGTACCTCCTGGCCATCCAGCTGGATTCGTATCGTGAATTCTTGCAAGCGGGAGCGACTAAAGATCAGTTCCGCGACGTGGGCCTGCATGCGGCCTTCAAATCCGTTTTCCCGATCATCAGCTACTCCGGCAATGCTGCGCTGGAGTACGTCGGTTATCGCCTGGGCGAACCGGCATTTGATGTCAAAGAATGCGTATTGCGCGGTGTAACTTTCGCCGTACCTTTGCGGGTAAAAGTGCGCCTGATCATTTTCGACAAAGAATCGTCGAACAAAGCGATCAAGGACATCAAAGAGCAAGAAGTCTACATGGGCGAAATCCCATTGATGACTGAGAACGGTACCTTCGTAATCAACGGTACCGAGCGTGTTATCGTTTCCCAGCTGCACCGTTCCCCGGGCGTGTTCTTCGACCACGACCGCGGCAAGACGCACAGCTCCGGTAAACTGCTGTACTCCGCGCGCATCATCCCTTACCGCGGTTCGTGGCTGGACTTCGAGTTCGACCCGAAAGACTGCGTATTCGTGCGTATCGACCGTCGTCGCAAACTGCCGGCCTCGGTACTGCTGCGCGCGCTCGGCTACACCACCGAAGAAGTGCTGGACGCGTTCTACACCACCAACGTATTCCACGTTAAAGGCGAAGGCCTGAGCCTGGAGCTGGTGCCTCAGCGTCTGCGCGGTGAAGTGGCTGTCCTCGATATCCAGGATGATAAAGGCAAGGTGATTGTCGAGCAGGGCCGTCGTATTACTGCCCGCCACATCAACCAGCTGGAAAAGGCCGGGATCAAAGAGCTGGACGTGCCTCTGGACTATGTCCTGGGTCGCACTACCGCCAAGGTCATCGTGCATCCGGCCACCGGCGAAATCCTGGCAGAGTGCAATACCGAGCTGTCGACTGAAGTCCTGGCGAAAATCGCCAAGGCCGGCGTCGTTCGCATCGAAACTCTGTACACCAACGACATCGACTGCGGTCCGTTCATCTCCGACACGCTGAAGATCGACTCCACCAGCAACCAATTGGAAGCGCTGGTCGAGATCTATCGCATGATGCGTCCAGGCGAGCCGCCAACCAAAGACGCTGCCGAGACCCTGTTCAACAACCTGTTCTTCAGCCCTGAGCGCTATGACCTGTCTGCGGTCGGCCGGATGAAGTTCAACCGTCGTATCGGTCGTACCGAGATCGAAGGGTCGGGCGTGCTGTGCAAGGAAGATATCGTCGCGGTCCTGAAGACTCTGGTCGACATCCGTAACGGTAAAGGCATCGTCGATGACATCGACCACCTGGGTAACCGTCGTGTTCGCTGCGTAGGCGAAATGGCCGAGAACCAGTTCCGCGTTGGCCTGGTACGTGTTGAGCGTGCGGTCAAAGAGCGTCTGTCGATGGCTGAAAGCGAAGGCCTGATGCCGCAAGACCTGATCAACGCCAAGCCAGTGGCTGCGGCGGTGAAGGAGTTCTTCGGTTCCAGCCAGCTCTCGCAGTTCATGGACCAGAACAACCCGCTGTCCGAGATCACCCACAAGCGTCGTGTCTCTGCACTCGGCCCTGGCGGCCTGACTCGTGAGCGCGCAGGCTTTGAAGTCCGTGACGTACACCCGACTCACTACGGTCGTGTCTGCCCGATTGAAACGCCGGAAGGTCCGAACATCGGTCTGATCAACTCCCTGGCTGCTTATGCCCGCACCAACCAGTACGGCTTCCTGGAAAGCCCGTACCGTGTGGTGAAAGAAGGCGTGGTCACCGACGAGATCGTGTTCCTGTCCGCCATTGAAGAAGCCGATCATGTGATCGCGCAGGCTTCGGCGACCATGAACGACCAGAAAGTCCTGATCGACGAACTGGTAGCCGTACGTCACCTGAACGAATTCACCGTCAAGGCGCCGGAAGACGTCACCCTGATGGACGTTTCGCCGAAGCAGGTAGTTTCGGTCGCAGCGTCGCTGATTCCGTTCCTCGAGCACGACGACGCCAACCGTGCGTTGATGGGTTCGAACATGCAGCGTCAAGCTGTACCAACCCTGCGCGCTGACAAGCCGCTGGTGGGTACCGGCATGGAGCGTAACGTGGCTCGCGACTCCGGCGTTTGCGTCGTGGCTCGTCGTGGCGGCGTGATCGACTCCGTTGATGCCAGTCGTATCGTGGTTCGTGTTGCCGATGACGAAGTTGAAACTGGCGAAGCTGGTGTCGACATCTACAACCTGACCAAATACACCCGCTCGAACCAGAACACCTGCATCAACCAGCGTCCGCTGGTGAGCAAGGGTGATCGCGTTCAGCGTAGCGACATCATGGCCGACGGCCCGTCCACCGACATGGGTGAACTGGCACTGGGTCAGAACATGCGCATCGCGTTCATGGCATGGAACGGCTTCAACTTCGAAGACTCCATCTGCCTGTCCGAGCGTGTGGTTCAGGAAGACCGTTTCACCACGATCCACATTCAGGAACTGACCTGTGTGGCCCGTGACACCAAGCTTGGCCCAGAGGAAATCACTGCGGACATCCCGAACGTGGGTGAAGCTGCACTGAACAAGCTGGACGAAGCCGGTATCGTTTACGTAGGTGCTGAAGTAGGCGCAGGCGACATCCTGGTCGGTAAGGTCACTCCGAAAGGCGAGACCCAACTGACTCCGGAAGAAAAACTGCTGCGTGCGATCTTCGGTGAAAAAGCCAGCGACGTTAAAGACACTTCCCTGCGTGTACCTACCGGTACCAAAGGTACTGTCATCGACGTTCAGGTCTTCACCCGCGACGGCGTTGAGCGTGATGCTCGTGCACTGTCGATCGAGAAGTCCCAGCTGGACGAGATTCGCAAGGATCTGAACGAAGAGTTCCGTATCGTTGAAGGCGCGACCTTCGAACGTCTGCGCTCCGCTCTGGTAGGCCACAAGGCTGAAGGCGGCGCCGGTCTGAAGAAAGGTCAGGACATCACCGACGAAGTTCTCGACGGTCTTGAGCATGGTCAGTGGTTCAAACTGCGCATGGCTGAAGATGCTCTGAACGAGCAGCTCGAGAAGGCTCAGGCCTACATCGTTGATCGTCGCCGTCTGCTGGACGACAAGTTCGAAGACAAGAAGCGCAAACTGCAGCAGGGCGATGACCTGGCTCCAGGCGTGCTGAAAATCGTCAAGGTTTACCTGGCAATCCGTCGTCGCATCCAGCCGGGCGACAAGATGGCCGGTCGTCACGGTAACAAGGGTGTGGTCTCCGTGATCATGCCGGTTGAAGACATGCCGCACGATGCCAATGGCACCCCGGTCGACGTCGTCCTCAACCCATTGGGCGTACCTTCGCGTATGAACGTTGGTCAGATCCTTGAAACCCACCTGGGCCTCGCGGCCAAAGGTCTGGGCGAGAAGATCAACCGGATGGTCGAAGAGCAGCGTAAAGTCGCTGAACTGCGCACCTTCCTGGACGAGATCTACAACCAGATCGGCGGTCGTAACGAAGATCTGGACAGCTTCTCCGATCAGGAAATCCTGGATCTGGCGAAGAACCTGCGTGGCGGTGTTCCAATGGCCACTCCAGTGTTCGACGGTGCCAAGGAAAGCGAAATCAAGGCCATGCTGAAACTGGCAGACCTGCCGGAAAGCGGCCAGATGCAGCTGACTGACGGCCGTACCGGCAACAAGTTCGAGCGTCCAGTTACCGTTGGCTACATGTACATGCTGAAGCTGAACCACTTGGTAGACGACAAGATGCACGCGCGTTCTACCGGTTCGTACAGCCTGGTTACCCAGCAGCCGCTGGGTGGTAAGGCGCAGTTCGGTGGTCAGCGTTTCGGGGAGATGGAGGTCTGGGCACTGGAAGCATACGGTGCTGCTTACACTCTGCAAGAAATGCTCACAGTGAAGTCGGACGATGTGAACGGCCGTACCAAGATGTACAAAAACATCGTGGATGGCGATCACCGTATGGAGCCGGGCATGCCCGAGTCCTTCAACGTGTTGATCAAGGAAATTCGTTCCCTCGGCATCGATATCGATCTGGAAACCGAATAACACGTGACGCGATCGAGAGCGGGGCAGGATTGCCCGCTCTCTGCTCCGCCAGGAGGAAAGGCCTTGAAAGACCTACTGAATTTGCTGAAAAACCAGGGTCAAGTCGAAGAGTTCGACGCCATCCGTATCGGATTGGCCTCGCCTGAGATGATCCGCTCGTGGTCGTTCGGTGAAGTTAAAAAGCCGGAAACCATCAACTACCGTACGTTCAAACCTGAGCGTGACGGTCTGTTCTGCGCCAAGATCTTTGGCCCGGTAAAGGATTACGAGTGCCTGTGCGGTAAGTACAAGCGCTTGAAGCACCGTGGTGTGATCTGCGAGAAGTGCGGCGTTGAAGTTGCACTGGCCAAGGTTCGTCGTGAGCGCATGGCGCACATCGAACTGGCTTCGCCGGTTGCCCACATCTGGTTCCTGAAATCGCTGCCGTCCCGTATCGGCCTGCTGATGGACATGACCCTGCGTGATATCGAGCGCGTTCTCTACTTCGAGAGCTATGTCGTTATCGACCCGGGCATGACCACCCTTGAAAAAGGTCAGCTGCTGAACGACGAGCAGTACTTCGAAGCGCTGGAAGAGTTCGGTGACGACTTCGACGCCCGCATGGGTGCTGAGGCTGTCCGTGAACTGCTGCACGCTATCGACCTGGAGCACGAGATTGGCCGTCTGCGCGAAGAGATTCCGCAAACCAACTCGGAAACCAAGATCAAGAAGCTGTCCAAGCGTCTGAAGTTGATGGAAGCCTTCCAGGGTTCCGGCAACCTGCCAGAGTGGATGGTGCTGACCGTTCTGCCGGTTCTGCCGCCAGATCTGCGTCCACTGGTCCCGCTGGATGGCGGTCGTTTCGCGACTTCCGACCTCAACGATCTGTATCGTCGAGTGATCAACCGTAACAACCGTTTGAAGCGCCTGCTGGATCTGTCCGCTCCGGACATCATCGTGCGCAACGAAAAGCGTATGTTGCAGGAAGCTGTCGATGCACTGCTCGACAACGGTCGTCGTGGCCGCGCTATCACCGGTTCGAACAAGCGTCCTCTGAAATCCCTGGCTGACATGATCAAGGGTAAGCAAGGTCGTTTCCGTCAGAACTTGCTCGGTAAGCGTGTTGACTACTCCGGTCGTTCGGTAATTACCGTAGGTCCGACCCTGCGTCTGCACCAGTGCGGTCTGCCGAAGAAGATGGCTCTCGAGCTGTTCAAACCGTTCATTTTCGGCAAGCTGGAAATGCGTGGTCTGGCGACCACCATCAAAGCGGCCAAGAAAATGGTCGAGCGCGAACTGCCAGAGGTTTGGGACGTTCTCGCTGAAGTGATTCGCGAACACCCGGTTCTTCTCAACCGTGCACCGACCCTTCACCGTCTGGGTATTCAAGCGTTTGAACCGGTACTGATCGAAGGTAAGGCTATTCAGCTGCACCCGCTGGTCTGCGCCGCGTACAACGCCGACTTCGACGGCGACCAAATGGCCGTGCACGTACCGCTGACGCTGGAAGCCCAGCTCGAAGCGCGTGCGTTGATGATGTCGACCAACAACATTCTGTCGCCAGCCAACGGTGAGCCAATCATCGTTCCGTCGCAGGACGTTGTATTGGGTCTGTACTACATGACTCGTGAAGCGATCAACGCCAAGGGCGAAGGTCGTGTGTTCGCGGATCTGCAGGAAGTTGACCGTGTGTTCCGTGCCGGCGAAGCCGCACTGCACGCCAAGGTCAAGGTTCGTATCAACGAAACCGTCAACGACCGTGACGGCAACAGCGTGAGCGGTACCCGTATCGTCGACACCACCGTCGGCCGTGCGCTGCTGTTCCAGGTTGTGCCAAAAGGTCTGTCGTACGACGTCGTCAACCTGCCGATGAAGAAAAAGGCGATCTCCAAGCTGATCAACCAGTGCTACCGCGTGGTTGGTCTGAAAGAGACCGTGATCTTCGCTGACCAGTTGATGTACACCGGTTTCGCTTACTCGACCATCTCCGGCGTTTCCATCGGTGTTAACGACTTCGTTATCCCGGACGAAAAAGCCCGCATCATCGGTGCAGCCACCGACGAAGTGAAAGAGATCGAGAGCCAGTACGCCTCCGGCCTGGTAACCCAGGGCGAGAAGTACAACAAAGTGATCGACCTTTGGTCGAAGGCGAACGACGAAGTTTCCAAGGCGATGATGGCCAACCTCTCGAAAGAGAAGGTCATCGACCGTCACGGCGACGAAGTCGACCAAGAGTCCTTCAACTCGATGTACATGATGGCCGACTCGGGTGCGCGGGGTTCCGCAGCACAGATTCGTCAGCTGGCCGGTATGCGTGGTCTGATGGCCAAGCCGGACGGTTCCATCATTGAAACGCCGATTACTGCGAACTTCCGTGAAGGTCTGAGCGTACTCCAGTACTTCATCTCGACTCACGGTGCTCGTAAAGGTCTGGCGGATACCGCGTTGAAAACTGCGAACTCCGGTTACCTGACTCGTCGTCTGGTAGACGTGGCGCAGGATCTGGTTGTAACCGAGATCGATTGCGGCACCGAACACGGTCTGCTGATGACTCCGCACATTGAAGGCGGTGACGTTGTAGAGCCGTTGGGTGAGCGCGTATTGGGTCGTGTTATTGCCCGTGACGTATTCAAGCCAGGCACCGAGGACGTTATCGTTCCTGCCGGTACTCTGGTAGACGAGAAGTGGGTCGAGTTCATCGAGCTGAACAGCATCGACGAAGTGATCGTGCGTTCGCCGATCAGCTGCGAAACCCGCTATGGCATTTGCGCCAAGTGCTACGGCCGTGATCTGGCTCGTGGTCACCAGGTGAACATCGGTGAAGCGGTCGGCGTTATCGCTGCCCAGTCCATCGGTGAGCCGGGTACCCAGCTGACGATGCGTACGTTCCACATCGGTGGTGCGGCAAGCCGTACTTCCGCAGCCGACAGCGTTCAGGTGAAGAATGGCGGTACTGTCCGTCTGCACAACCTGAAACACGTTGAGCGAGTGGATGGCCACCTGGTTGCTGTGTCCCGTTCCGGTGAGCTGGCAATCGCTGATGACTTCGGTCGTGAGCGTGAGCGTTACAAGCTGCCGTACGGTGCTGTGATCTCGGTTAAAGAAGGTGACAAGGTCGACGCTGGTGCAATCGTGGCCAAGTGGGATCCGCACACTCACCCGATCGTTACCGAAATGAAAGGTACCGTGACCTACGTGGGCATGGAAGAAGGCATCACGATCAAGCGTCAGACTGACGAATTGACCGGTATGACCAACATTGAAGTACTCGACGCGAAAGATCGTCCAGCTGCGGGCAAAGAAATCCGTCCGGCAGTGAAGATGGTCGACGACAACGGCAAGGATCTGTTGCTGCCAGGCACTGACGTTATCGCTCAGTACTTCCTGCCAGCCAACGCCCTGGTCGGTGTTGCGGACGGTGCGAAGATCGCGATCGGTGATGTTATCGCGCGTATCCCGCAAGAAACTTCGAAGACTCGTGACATCACCGGTGGTCTGCCGCGTGTTGCCGACCTGTTCGAAGCCCGTCGTCCGAAAGAAGCGTCGATTCTGGCTGAAGTCAGCGGCACCATCGCGTTCGGTAAAGAGACCAAAGGCAAGCGCCGTCTGGTCATTACCCCGAACGACGGTAGCGATCCGTACGAAGAGCTGATTCCAAAGTGGCGTCACCTGAACGTGTTCGAAGGCGAACAGGTAAACCGCGGCGAAGTTATCTCCGACGGTCCAAGCGATCCGCACGACATCCTGCGTCTGCTGGGTGTGAGCGCGCTGGCCAAGTACATCGTGAACGAGATCCAGGACGTTTACCGTCTGCAAGGCGTGAAGATCAACGACAAGCACATCGAGACCATCCTGCGTCAGATGCTGCGTAAAGTTGAGATCTCCGAGTCTGGCGATTCCAGCTTCATCAAGGGCGACCAGATGGAACTGACTCACGTACTGGTAGAGAACGAGCGTCTGAACGCGGAAGACAAGTTTGTCTCCAAGTTCACCCGCGTTCTGCTGGGTATCACCAAGGCGTCGTTGTCGACCGAATCGTTCATCTCGGCGGCTTCCTTCCAGGAAACCACTCGCGTACTGACCGAAGCGGCTGTCACCGGCAAGCGCGACTACCTGCGCGGCCTGAAAGAAAACGTGGTTGTGGGTCGTCTGATCCCGGCCGGTACCGGTCTGGCTTATCACAGCGAGCGCAAGCGTCGCCGTGATGCAGACAAGCCGTTGCGCGTAAGCGCCAGTGAAGTGGAAGCTGCACTGACCGAAGCGCTGAACTCGAGCGGTAACTGAGTTCTGCGGAAAATAAGCTGAGGCCCTGATCGCTCCGTTCGTCGAATCGAGACAAATTGTCAAGGTTCGACGGGCGGGGAGGTCGGGGCCTTGCCTTGACTGGGGACAAGATCCTCTTTAGACTCTTGATCCCCTAAATTTGGCGGGAATCCGTTCCTGTCATTTTGCTTTTCTTGCAAGACAATAGCGTCGCAAGACAACAGTGGAGCTAGTAGATGGCAACTATCAACCAGCTGGTACGTCAGCCGCGTAAGCGTATCGTCGAGAAATCCGACGTACCTGCGCTGCAGAACTGCCCGCAACGTCGTGGCGTGTGCACCCGTGTGTACACCACTACGCCGAAAAAACCTAACTCGGCACTGCGTAAAGTATGCCGTGTGCGTCTGACCAACGGTTTCGAGGTTTCCTCGTACATCGGTGGTGAAGGCCACAACCTGCAAGAGCACAGCGTGGTACTGATCCGCGGCGGTCGTGTAAAAGACTTGCCAGGTGTTCGTTACCACACCGTTCGCGGCTCCTTGGATACTTCCGGCGTTAAAGGCCGTAACCAGGGTCGTTCGAAGTACGGTACCAAGCGTCCGAAGTAATCGGTCGTTTTGCAGATTTTCATTTTATTGAGTCGATAAGAGTAAGGTCGGGCTTGCATCCACTGGATCTGTCCCGAACTAACCTGAAGACCGCTTGAGGGCTTATCATGCCAAGACGTCGCGTAGCAGCAAAGCGTGAGATTCTGGACGATCCGAAATACGGAAGCCAGATCCTCGCCAAATTCATGAACCACGTTATGGAAAGCGGCAAGAAAGCCGTTGCCGAGCGTATCGTTTATGGTGCCCTGGAAACCGTGAAGGCTCGTAAGGCCGGCACCGATCCCCTGGAACTCTTCGAAAAAGCACTCGACGCCATCGCTCCGCTGGTCGAAGTGAAGTCGCGCCGCGTTGGTGGTGCTACTTACCAGGTTCCGGTCGAGGTTCGTCCTTCCCGCCGTAACGCTCTGGCAATGCGCTGGTTGGTAGACTTCGCCCGTAAGCGTGGCGAAAAGTCTATGGCTCTGCGCTTGGCTGGCGAACTGCTGGATGCTGCTGAAGGTAAAGGTGCTGCTGTTAAGAAGCGTGAAGACGTGCACCGTATGGCCGAAGCCAACAAAGCTTTCTCGCACTACCGCTTCTAATTTTAGCTTCACTAATTTTGCGAGGGCTTTATGGCTCGTACTACTCCGATTAGTCGCTACCGTAACATCGGTATCGTCGCTCACGTGGATGCTGGTAAAACCACCACCACCGAGCGCGTCCTTTTTTACACTGGCAAAAGTCACAAAATGGGCGAGGTGCATGACGGCGCCGCGACCACAGACTGGATGGTTCAGGAGCAGGAGCGTGGTATTACCATTACTTCTGCTGCCATTACCGCCTTCTGGAAAGGTTCCGAGAAGCAGTACCCGCACGAGCACCGTTTCAACGTCATCGATACTCCGGGCCACGTAGACTTCACCATTGAAGTTGAGCGTTCCCTGCGCGTACTCGACGGCGCTGTGGTTGTATTCTGCGGTACTTCGGGTGTTGAGCCGCAGTCGGAAACCGTATGGCGTCAGGCCAACAAATACGGCGTTCCACGTCTTGTTTACGTAAACAAGATGGACCGTGCTGGTGCCAACTTCCTGCGCGTGATCGGTCAGATCAAACAGCGTCTGGGTCACACTCCGGTGCCGATTCAGCTGGCTATCGGTTCGGAAGACAACTTCCAGGGCCAGATCGACCTGATCAACATGCAGGCTGTTTACTGGAACGACTCTGACAAGGGTATGGTTCCTGTTCGCAAGGAAATCCCTGCGGACATGCTCGAGCTGGCTACTGAGTGGCGCAGCAACATGGTTGAAGCTGCGGCCGAAGCCAGTGAAGAGCTGATGAACAAGTACCTGGAAGGCGAAGAGCTGTCGATCGAAGAGATCAAGGCCGCTCTGCGTCAGCGCACTATCGCTGGCGAAATCGTTCTGGCTGTGTGCGGTTCGTCGTTCAAGAACAAGGGCGTTCCCCTGGTTCTCGACGCCGTTATCGACTTCCTGCCTGCTCCAACCGACATTCCAGCTATCAAGGGCTCCAACCCTGATAACGAGGAAGAGGAAATGGAGCGTCACGCAAGTGACGACGAGCCGTTCGCGGCACTGGCGTTCAAAATCGCTACCGACCCATTCGTGGGTACCTTGACCTTCGTCCGTGTTTACTCGGGCGTGTTGAACTCCGGCGACGGCGTGATCAACTCGGTTAAAGGCAAGAAAGAGCGCGTGGGTCGTATGGTGCAAATGCACGCAAACGCCCGTGAAGAGATCAAGGAAGTACGCGCTGGCGACATCGCGGCCCTGATCGGCATGAAGGACGTCACCACTGGTGAAACCCTCTGCAACGCTGACAAGCCAATCATCCTGGTTCGCATGGACTTCCCGGAGCCGGTTATTTCGGTTGCCGTAGAGCCTAAGACCAAGGATGACCAGGAAAAAATGGGTATCGCTCTGGGCAAGCTTGCTCAGGAAGACCCGTCTTTCCGCGTAAAAACTGATGAAGAGACTGGTCAAACGATCATCTCCGGCATGGGCGAGTTGCACCTGGACATCCTGGTTGACCGGATGCGCCGTGAGTTCAACGTAGAAGCCAACATCGGCAAGCCTCAGGTTTCCTATCGTGAGCGCATCACGAAGAACTGCGAAATCGAAGGCAAGTTCGTTCGTCAGTCCGGTGGTCGCGGCCAGTTCGGTCACTGCTGGATTCGTTTTGCTCCTGCTGACGAAGGTCAGGAAGGTCTGCAATTCGTGAACGAAGTTGTAGGTGGTGTGGTTCCTAAGGAATACATCCCGGCTATCCAGAAGGGTATCGAAGAGCAGATGAAGAACGGCGTTGTTGCCGGCTATCCGCTGATCGGCCTGAAGGCTACCGTGTTCGATGGTTCTTACCACGACGTCGACTCCAACGAGATGGCGTTTAAAGTGGCTGCTTCCATGGCGACCAAGCAACTGGCCCAGAAGGGCGGTGGTGAGTTGCTCGAGCCGATCATGGCGGTAGAGGTTGTTACGCCTGAAGACTATATGGGTGATGTAATGGGCGACCTTAACCGTCGTCGCGGCATGATCCAGGGTATGGAAGACACAGTGTCCGGCAAGGTTATCCGTGCCGAGGTTCCACTGGGTGAGATGTTCGGTTATGCGACTGACGTCCGTTCCATGTCTCAGGGTCGCGCAAGCTACTCTATGGAATTCAAAAAATACGATACGGCTCCGTCGCACATCGTCGAATCCGTAACCAAAAAACAAGGCTGATTCAGCCCCTTTAGGCTAGGAGTTAATTGTCGTGGCTAAAGAAAAATTTGATCGTTCCCTACCGCACGTCAACGTTGGCACCATCGGTCACGTTGACCACGGTAAAACCACTCTGACCGCTGCTCTGACTCGCGTCTGCTCCGAAGTTTTCGGTTCGGCCGTAGTTGAATTCGACAAGATCGACAGCGCTCCAGAAGAAAAAGCTCGCGGTATCACCATCAACACCGCACACGTTGAGTACAACTCGCTGATCCGTCACTACGCTCACGTTGACTGCCCAGGTCACGCTGACTATGTGAAGAACATGATCACCGGTGCTGCTCAAATGGACGGCGCTATTCTGGTTTGCTCGGCCGCTGATGGTCCGATGCCACAAACCCGTGAGCACATCCTGCTGTCCCGTCAGGTAGGCGTTCCGTACATCGTGGTTTTCCTGAACAAGGCTGACCTGGTAGACGACGCTGAGCTGCTGGAACTGGTTGAGATGGAAGTTCGCGACCTGCTGTCCACCTACGACTTCCCGGGCGATGACACTCCAATCATCATCGGTTCGGCTCGTATGGCGCTGGAAGGCAAAGACGACAACGAGATGGGCACCACTGCCGTCAAGAAGCTGGTTGAAACTCTGGACAGCTACATCCCAGAACCAGTTCGTATGATCGACAAGCCATTCCTGATGCCAATCGAAGACGTATTCTCGATCTCGGGTCGCGGTACTGTTGTGACTGGTCGTATCGAGCGCGGTATCGTTCGCGTTCAAGATGCTCTGGAAATCGTTGGTCTGCGTGACACCACCACCACCACCTGCACTGGTGTTGAGATGTTCCGCAAGCTGCTCGACGAAGGTCGTGCTGGCGAGAACTGCGGCGTTCTGCTGCGTGGTACCAAGCGTGACGACGTTGAGCGTGGTCAGGTTCTGGTTAAGCCAGGTTCGGTTAAGCCGCACACCAAGTTCACCGCAGAAGTTTACGTTCTGAGCAAGGAAGAAGGCGGCCGTCACACTCCGTTCTTCAAAGGCTACCGTCCACAGTTCTACTTCCGTACTACTGACGTGACTGGTAACTGCGAACTGCCAGAAGGCGTTGAAATGGTAATGCCAGGTGACAACATTCAGATGACTGTTACCCTGATCAAAACCATCGCGATGGAAGACGGTCTGCGTTTCGCTATCCGTGAAGGCGGTCGTACCGTCGGCGCTGGCGTCGTAGCCAAAATCATCGAGTAATCTCTTTTATAGAGTCTGCTTGATGGATTGAAAAAGCCCCCGCTCAGCGGGGGCTTTTTTATTGGGTTGACACCTATCTGGGGCGTCTATAGAATTGCGCCTCCTTTTAACGGGCGTATTGCGCCCGGTGGGAATAGCAGCCGGAGTCTGAAATCCAATGCAAAATCAGCAAATCCGTATCAGGTTGAAGGCTTTTGACCATCGCCTGATCGACCAATCAACCCAGGAAATCGTGGAAACCGCGAAACGTACTGGTGCTCAAGTGCGTGGTCCAATTCCACTGCCTACCCGTAAAGAGCGGTTCACCGTTCTGGTTTCCCCGCACGTCAACAAAGACGCGCGTGACCAGTACGAAATCCGCACTCATAAGCGCGTTCTGGACATCGTCCAGCCAACGGATAAAACCGTTGATGCTCTTATGAAGCTTGATCTTGCGGCCGGTGTGGAAGTGCAGATCAGCCTCGGCTAAGACTCGGTCTTGGTCGTGTAACGCTCTGAAATGGGCGGCCATAGCGGGTGAAAGCCCCGTACACTCATGAGGTTTACAACATGACTATTGGTGTAGTCGGTCGTAAATGCGGTATGACCCGTATTTTCACCGAAGAAGGTGTCTCCATTCCGGTCACGGTCATTGAGATCGAGCCGAATCGCGTCACCCAGTTCAAAACTGAAGAGACCGATGGCTATCGTGCAGTGCAAGTCACTGTCGGCGAGCGTCGTGCTTCGCGTGTAACAGCAGCTCAAGCTGGCCACTTCGCTAAAGCGAACGTTGCCGCTGGTCGCACCACCATGGAATTCCGTCTTGAAGAAGGCGAGTACCAGGCAGGCGATCTGATCAACGCTGAAATCTTCGCCGCTGGTCAACTGGTTGATGTAACCGGTCAGTCCAAGGGTAAAGGCTTCCAGGGTACGATCAAGCGTTGGAATTTCCGCGGGCAAGATAACACCCACGGTAACTCCGTATCCCACCGCGTCCCAGGCTCTATCGGCCAGTGCCAGACTCCTGGTCGTGTATTCAAGGGCAAAAAAATGTCCGGTCATATGGGCGCTGAGCGCGTGACCGTGCAGTCCCTGGAAGTAGTGCGCGTGGACGCTGAACGCAATCTGTTGTTGGTCAAGGGCGCTGTTCCTGGCGCTACTGGCGGCAACCTGGTTGTACGTCCAGCAGCCAAGGCTCGCGGTTAAGGGGAAGCTGACATGCAATTAAATGTAAATGACGCTCAAGCGATCGAAGTTTCCGAACTGACATTTGGCGGCGAGTTCAACGAGACGCTGGTTCACCAAGCAGTCGTGGCCTACATGGCCGGCGGTCGTCAAGGTAGCAAGCAGCAAAAGACCCGTTCCGACGTTCGTGGTGGCGGCAAGCGCCCATGGCGTCAGAAAGGTACTGGCCGTGCTCGTGCCGGTACTATCCGTAGCCCAATCTGGCGTGGCGGCGGTACCACTTTCGCAGCTCGTCCACAGGATCACTCCCAGAAGCTGAACAAGAAGATGTATCGCGCAGCAATGCGTTCCATCCTTGCTGAGCTGGTGCGTACTGATCGTCTGGTCGTGGTTCAGGATTTCGCTGTTGAAACTCCGAAAACCAAAGATCTGCTGGGCAAGCTGAACAACATGAGCCTGACCGATGTTCTCATCGTGTCGGACGCTGTTGATCAGAACCTGTACCTGGCTGCTCGTAACCTGCCACACGTAGATGTACGTGACGTGCAAGGTTCCGATCCAGTTAGTCTGATCGCATACGACAAGGTGTTGATCACCGTGTCGGCCGTGAAGAAATTCGAGGAGCTGCTGGGATGAACCAGGAACGCGTATTTAAAGTTCTGCTTGGCCCGCACGTTTCCGAGAAGGCTACGGTTCTGGCAGACAAGAAAGGCCAGTTCGTTTTCAAGGTTGCTACTGATGCAACCAAGCTGGAAATCAAGAAGGCCGTCGAAAGCCTGTTCAGCGTGAAAGTAGAGCGCGTCACTACCCTGAACGTTCTGGGTAAGAGCAAGCGCACTGCTCGCGGTCTGGGCAAGCGTAATGACTGGAAGAAGGCAGTTATCTCCCTTCAGCCAGGCCAAGATCTCGATTTCAGCAGCAGTGCTGAGTAAGGAAGGGGTGCATCATGGCAATCGTTAAATGCAAACCGACTTCCCCTGGCCGCCGTTTTGTGGTCAAGGTGGTCAACCAGGAGCTGCATAAAGGCGCTCCTCACGCACCGCTGCTCGAGAAAAAATCGAAGACTGGTGGTCGTAACAACAATGGCCGTATTACCACTCGTCACATCGGTGGTGGTCATAAGCAGCATTACCGTATGGTCGATTTCCGTCGCAACGACAAAGATGGCATCGTCGCCACTGTCGAGCGTATCGAATACGATCCAAACCGTACTGCTCACATCGCACTGCTCTGCTACGCAGACGGCGAGCGTCGCTACATCATCGCCCCTAAAGGCGTGAGTGCTGGCGACCAGCTGATCGCGGGCGCACTGGCTCCAATCAAGCCAGGCAACGCTCTGCAACTGCGCAACATTCCAGTCGGTTCTACCGTACACGGCATCGAACTGAAGCCAGGTAAAGGTGCGCAGATCGCTCGTTCTGCTGGTGCTTCGGCTCAGCTGATCGCTCGTGAAGGTGTGTACGTTACCCTGCGTCTGCGTTCCGGTGAAATGCGTAAAGTCCTGGCTGAATGCCGTGCGACCCTGGGCGAAGTCTCGAACTCCGAGCACAGCCTGCGTTCGCTGGGTAAAGCTGGTGCCAAACGCTGGCGTGGCGTTCGCCCAACCGTTCGTGGTGTTGCCATGAACCCGGTTGACCACCCACATGGTGGTGGTGAAGGTCGTACCTCTGGTGGTCGTCATCCGGTATCGCCATGGGGCTTCCCGACTAAGGGCGCGAAGACTCGTGGTAATAAGCGTACCGACAAAATGATCGTCCGTCGTCGCAAGTAAATAGAGGGATACGACAGTGCCACGTTCTCTGAAAAAAGGTCCTTTTATTGATCTTCACCTACTGAAGAAGATCGAAGTGGCGGCGGAAAAGAACGATCGCAAACCAATTAAGACTTGGTCGCGTCGTTCGATGATCCTGCCACAAATGGTCGGTCTGACCATCGCAGTACACAACGGCCGTCAGCACGTCCCAGTTCTCGTGAACGAAGACATGGTTGGCCATAAACTGGGCGAGTTCGCCGGTACCCGCACTTATCGTGGGCACGTGGCAGACAAGAAAGCCAAGCGTTAAGGGGTAAGGAAATGGAAGTAGCCGCTAAGTTGTCGGGCGCTCGAATCTCCGCCCAGAAAGCCCGCTTGGTCGCCGACCAGATCCGCGGGAAGAAGGTGGGCGAAGCGCTCAACCTGTTGGCTTTCAGCAGTAAGAAAGCCGCCGAGATCATGAAGAAAGTGCTGGAGTCGGCCGTAGCCAACGCCGAGCATAACGAAGGCGCAGACGTTGATGACCTGAAGGTCAGCACTGTTTTCGTCAACGAAGGGCGTTCGCTGAAGCGCATCATGCCACGTGCCAAAGGCCGTGCTGATCGCATCGTCAAGCGGTCTTGCCATATCACTGTCAAGGTTGCTGACAAGTAACGGAGTCGAAGAGATGGGTCAGAAAGTACATCCCATTGGCATTCGCCTGGGAATCGTCAAGGAGCACACCTCCGTCTGGTACGCAGACGGTCGGACTTATGCGGACTACTTGTTCGCAGATCTGAAAGTGCGTGAGTATCTCCAAGACAAACTAAAAAGCGCGTCCGTAAGCCGTATCGATATCCATCGTCCGGCCCAAACTGCACGC
This sequence comes from Pseudomonas sp. GM30, assembly GCF_000282275.2. Lineage (NCBI taxonomy): Bacteria > Pseudomonadati > Pseudomonadota > Gammaproteobacteria > Pseudomonadales > Pseudomonadaceae > Pseudomonas > Pseudomonas sp. GM30. The sequence goes on from NZ_AKJP02000006.1 coordinate 24,516, forward strand.
ATCACCATCCACACCGCTCGTCCAGGTATCGTTATCGGGAAGAAAGGTGAAGATGTTGAGAAACTGCGTCAGGACCTGACCAAGCAAATGGGTGTGCCTGTGCACATCAATATCGAAGAGATCCGCAAGCCGGAGCTCGACGGTATGCTGGTTGCGCAGAGCGTAGCTCAGCAGCTGGAGCGTCGTGTAATGTTCCGTCGCGCTATGAAGCGCGCAGTTCAGAACGCCATGCGCATTGGTGCCAAAGGCATCAAAATCCAAGTGAGCGGTCGTCTCGGCGGTGCTGAAATCGCACGTACTGAATGGTATCGCGAAGGTCGTGTGCCACTGCACACCCTGCGTGCCGACATCGACTATGCCAACTACGAAGCTCACACCACCTACGGTGTGATCGGTGTAAAGGTTTGGATCTTCAAAGGCGAAGTAATTGGTGGTCGCCAAGAAGAGCTGAAGCCACAAGCACCAGCGCCTCGTAAAAAAGCTGCTAAGTAAGGGGTACGCCAAATGTTGCAACCAAAGCGTACGAAGTTCCGCAAGCAGATGACCGGCCACAACCGTGGTCTGGCACTGCGCGGTAGCAAAGTCAGCTTCGGCGAGTTCGCGCTGAAGTCTGTTGCTCGTGGTCGTCTCACCGCTCGTCAGATCGAGTCAGCGCGTCGTGCTCTGACCCGTCACGTAAAACGTGGTGGCAAGATCTGGATCCGTGTATTCCCGGACAAGCCGATCTCCAAAAAACCTCTCGAGGTTCGTATGGGTAAAGGTAAGGGTAACGTGGAGTACTGGGTTGCCCAGATTCAGCCAGGCAAAGTCCTGTATGAAATCGAGGGTGTTTCTGAAGAGCTGGCGCGTGAGGCTTTCGCCCTGGCTGCTGCAAAGCTGCCGCTCGCCACCTCCTTTGTTAAACGGACGGTGATGTGATGAAAGCGAATGAACTTCGTGAAAAATCCGCACAGCAGCTGAACGAGCAACTGCTCGGCTTGCTGCGCGACCAGTTCAATCTGCGCATGCAGAAAGCAACTGGCCAGTTGGGGCAGTCTCATCTGCTCTCGCAAGTTAAGCGTGACATCGCTCGCGTGAAGACTGTGCTCAACCAGCAGGCAGGTAAGTGATCATGGCTGAAGCCGAAAAAACTGTCCGTACGCTGACTGGCCGTGTTGTCAGCGACAAGATGGACAAAACCATCACCGTTCTGATCGAGCGTCGCGTTAAGCACCCGATCTACGGTAAATACGTTAAGCGTTCGACTAAGCTGCACGCGCACGACGAAACCAATCAGTGCCACATCGGCGACAAAGTCACTATTCGTGAAACTCGTCCGATGGCCAAGACCAAGTCTTGGGCGCTGGTTGATGTTCTCGAACGCGCTGTGGAAGTCTAAGGGCTAGGGGTCGGAGAAATTATATGATTCAGACTCAATCCATGCTCGATGTGGCCGATAACAGCGGCGCTCGCCGTGTTATGTGCATCAAGGTGCTGGGTGGCTCCCATCGTCGTTACGCTGGTATCGGTGACATCATCAAAGTTACCGTGAAGGAAGCAATTCCTCGCGGTAAGGTGAAAAAAGGCCAAGTGATGACTGCTGTTGTAGTCCGCACTCGTCACGGCGTACGTCGTGCTGATGGCTCCATTATCCGCTTTGATGGCAACGCTGCTGTTCTTTTGAACAACAAGCAAGAGCCGATCGGCACCCGTATCTTTGGGCCAGTGACCCGTGAACTTCGTACTGAGAAGTTCATGAAGATCGTCTCGCTCGCCCCAGAAGTGCTGTAAGGAGATCCGACATGCAAAAGATTCGTCGTGACGACGAGATCATCGTGATCGCCGGCAAAGACAAAGGTAAGCGCGGTAAGGTGCTGAAGGTTCTTGCTGACAACCGTCTGGTTGTTGGTGGTCTGAACCTGGTCAAGCGTCATACCAAGCCTAACCCGATGTCGGGCGTACAGGGCGGTATCGTCGAGAAAGAAGCGCCACTGCACGCTTCCAACGTCGCCATCTTCAACGGCGAAACCAACAAGGCTGACCGCGTTGGTTTCAAAGTAGAAGACGGTAAGAAAATTCGTGTCTTCAAGTCGACCCAAAAAGCGGTTGATGCTTGAACACTGCTAGGTAGAAGACCATGGCACGACTAAAAGAGATTTACCGGAAGGAAATCGCTCCGAAACTTAAGGAAGAACTTAAGCTTTCGAACGTGATGGAAGTTCCGCGCGTTACCAAAATCACCCTGAACATGGGTCTGGGCGAAGCGATCGGCGACAAAAAAGTCATCGAGCACGCTGTTGCTGACCTGGAAAAGATCACCGGCCAAAAAGTCGTTGTGACCTACGCTCGTAAATCCATCGCTGGCTTTAAAGTCCGTGAAGGATGGCCGATCGGCGTCAAAGTGACTCTGCGCCGTGAGCGTATGTACGAGTTCCTGGATCGTCTGCTGTCGATCTCCCTGCCTCGGGTCCGCGACTTCCGCGGCCTGAATGCCAAGTCCTTCGATGGTCGTGGCAACTACAGCATGGGCGTGAAAGAGCAGATCATTTTCCCGGAAATCGACTACGACAAGATCGATGCTCTCCGCGGTCTGGACATTACCCTGACCACCACTGCCAAGAACGATGATGAAGGCCGCGCTCTGCTGCGTGCTTTCAAATTCCCGTTCCGCAACTGATTGGAGTAGGAAAATGGCCAAGAAGAGCATGAAAAACCGTGAGCTGAAGCGTCAGCTCACTGTTGCCAAGTACGCCACCAAGCGTGCAGCGCTGAAAGCTATCATCGTTGATCTGAACGCAAGTCCAGAAGCGCGTTGGGAAGCTACCGTAGCTCTGCAGAAGCAACCACGTGACGCAAGCGCTTCGCGCATGCGTAACCGTTGCCGCCTGACTGGTCGTCCGCACGGCGTTTACCGCAAGTTCGGCCTGGGCCGTAACAAACTGCGTGAAGCGGCAATGCGTGGTGACGTTCCAGGTCTGGTTAAAGCCAGCTGGTAATCGCTGTCAAAGCCTTGATGGTCGGGATCGCAAGAACCTGACCATCGGTGGCCTTGAATCTGAATCAAGCCCCTTTTGGGGCTTGATTCATTTCTGGGGTGTGTCTAGAATGACCGGCTCGCCTGAGCCCGTGTTTTTCTGCCCGGAGTTTCTCGGCGACATGTAGTAGCCGCAAGGCTAATTTTTCTGTATTAGGAGCGTCTAGCCCATGAGTATGCAGGACCCGTTAGCGGACATGCTAACTCGAATCCGTAATGCCCAGATGGCTGAAAAGTCTGTCGTAAGCATGCCGTCTTCCACGTTGAAGGTGGCTGTAGCAAAAGTCCTGAAGGACGAAGGTTACATCGCGGATTTTCAGATCACCACCGACGCTAAGCCGTCGTTGTCCATCTCGCTGAAATACTTCGAAGGCCGTCCGGTCATCGAGGAAGTGAAGCGCGTTAGTCGTCCAGGCCTGCGTCAGTACAAGTCCGTTGAAGATCTGCCGAAAGTTCGTGGCGGTCTTGGCGTGTCTATCGTCTCCACCAACAAAGGTGTGATGACGGATCGTGCTGCGCGCGCTGCCGGTGTCGGCGGCGAAGTTCTTTGCACTGTGTTCTAAGGGGGGATAAGCATGTCTCGCGTCGCTAAGAACCCCGTTAAGCTGCCAGCCGGTGTCGAAGTAAAATTCGCAGGCCAACAGCTTTCGGTGAAGGGTGCCAAGGGTACTCTTGAACTGAACATCCATTCGTCCGTTGAGATCGTTGAAGAGGCTGGTGAGCTGCGTTTCGCTGCTCGCAATGGCGATCAACAGACTCGCGCAATGGCCGGTACCACGCGTGCGTTGGTAAACAACATGGTCCAAGGCGTTAGCCAAGGCTTCGAGCGCAAGCTCCAGCTGGTCGGTGTTGGTTACAAAGCGCAAGCAAAAGGTCAGGTGCTGAACCTGGCTCTTGGCTTCTCGCACCCAGTGGATTACGAACTGCCGCAAGGCATCACCGCTGAGACTCCTAGCCAGACCGATATCCTGATCAAGGGCATCGATAAACAGCTGGTAGGTCAAGTGGCCGCTGAGATCCGCGACTTCCGTCCACCAGAGCCGTACAAAGGCAAAGGTGTGCGCTACGCGGACGAAGTCGTCCGTCGTAAAGAAGCCAAGAAGAAGTAGGGCATAGCAAATGACCGACAAAAAAGTTACTCGACTGCGTCGCGCCCGCAAAGCACGCCTGAAAATGCACGAACTCGAAGTCGTGCGTCTCTGCGTGTTCCGCTCGTCGCAGCACATCTACGCCCAGGTCATCTCGGCCGACGGCAACAAAGTCCTGGCAAGCGCCTCGACTTTGGATAAAGAACTGCGTGATGGTGCCACTGGCAACATCGACGCGGCCACAAAGGTTGGCCAGCTGGTCGCTACGCGTGCTAAGGCCGCTGGCGTCTCGCAAGTGGCTTTCGACCGCTCTGGCTTCAAGTACCATGGCCGCGTTAAAGCGCTGGCTGATGCTGCTCGTGAAGCTGGGCTGGAGTTCTAAGTTATGTCAAATAACGACCAAAAGCGCGACGAAGGCTACATCGAGAAGCTGGTTCAAGTTAACCGCGTAGCCAAAACCGTTAAAGGCGGCCGTATCTTCACTTTCACCGCGTTGACCGTGGTTGGTGATGGTAAAGGGCGTGTTGGCTTCGGCCGTGGCAAGTCGCGTGAAGTGCCTGCTGCGATCCAGAAGGCAATGGAAGCTGCTCGCCGCAACATGATTCAAGTTGACCTGAACGGCACCACTCTGCAGTACGCAATGAAGTCCGCTCACGGCGCTTCGAAGGTGTACATGCAGCCTGCTTCTGAAGGTACCGGTATCATCGCTGGCGGCGCTATGCGTGCTGTCCTCGAAGTTGCTGGCGTTCAGAACGTTCTGGCCAAGTGCTACGGCTCGACTAACCCGGTAAACGTGGTTCACGCCACTTTCAAGGGTCTGAAAGCCATGCAATCTCCTGAGTCCATCGCTGCCAAGCGTGGCCTGACTGTCAAGGAGATCTTCTGATCATGGCTACCGTTAAAGTTACGCTGATCAAAAGCATGACCGGCCGCATCCCTAACCACAAACTGTGCGTTAAGGGTCTGGGTCTGCGTCGCATCGGTCACACTGTAGAAGTCCAGGATACTCCCGAGAATCGCGGGATGATCAACAAGGCTTACTACATGCTGCGTGTCGAGGGTTAATCGATGAAACTCAATGATCTGAGTCCAGCGCCGGGTTCCCGTCGCGAAAAGCATCGTCCGGGCCGTGGTATCGGTAGCGGTTTGGGTAAGACTGGTGGCCGTGGTCACAAAGGTCAAACCTCCCGCTCCGGTGGCACTATTGCTCCAGGCTTTGAAGGCGGTCAACAGCCGCTGCATCGTCGCCTGCCGAAGTTCGGTTTCGTTTCCCTGAAAGCCATGGATCGCGCAGAAGTGCGTCTGTCCGAGCTGGCTAAAGTGGAAGGCGACATCGTCACCGTGCAGTCCCTGAAAGATGCCAACGTGATCAACGTCAACGTACAGCGTGTGAAAATCATGTTGTCCGGTGAAGTGACTCGCGCTGTCACTATCGGCAAGGGAATCGGCGCCACCAAAGGTGCGCGTGCGGCTATCGAAGCAGCTGGCGGCAAGTTCGAGGAATAAATGGCTAAGCAAGGTGCTCTCTCTGCGCTCGGCAAAGGCGGTATGTCTGAACTTTGGGCTCGTCTGCGTTTTCTGTTCCTGGCGATTATCGTCTACCGAATAGGCGCACACATCCCGGTTCCAGGTATCAACCCGGACCGACTCGCAGACCTGTTTCGACAGAATGAGGGGACCATTCTTAGCTTGTTCAACATGTTCTCCGGCGGCGCGCTGGAACGGATGAGCATCTTTGCACTGGGGATCATGCCGTACATCTCGGCTTCGATCATCATGCAACTGATGACTGCCGTCAGTCCGCAGCTGGAGCAGTTGAAGAAGGAAGGTGAAGCTGGCCGTCGCAAGATCAGCCAGTACACCCGCTACGGCACCGTCGTCCTCGCTCTCGTTCAGGCTATTGGCATGTCCATTGGTCTGGCGGGGCAGGGCGTTGCGTTCACTGGTGACTTTGGCTTCCATTTCGTCGCGGTATCCACTTTTGTGGCTGGTGCGATGTTCATGATGTGGCTGGGTGAGCAGATTACTGAGCGTGGTGTAGGCAACGGTATCTCGATGTTGATTTTTTCGGGTATCGTCGCCGGTCTTCCGAGGGCAATCGGGCAGTCTTTCGAGTCTGCGCGTCAGGGGGATATCAATATCTTCGCCCTGGTTGCCATCGGTTTGCTGGCAGTAGCGATTATCGGTTTCGTGGTGTTCATTGAGCGTGGCCAGCGTCGTATCGCTGTTCACTACGCCAAGCGTCAGCAGGGCCGTAAGGTTTTCGCTGCGCAGACAAGCCACTTGCCGCTGAAGGTGAACATGGCCGGTGTTATTCCGGCTATTTTCGCGAGCAGCATTTTGCTGTTCCCGGCTTCGTTGGGTGCCTGGTTTGGTCAGTCTGAAGGTTTGGGCTGGTTGCAGGACATCTCGCAGTCGATCGCTCCTGGTCAGCCGTTGAATATTCTGCTGTTTAGTGCAGGGATTATTTTCTTCTGCTTCTTCTATACGGCGTTGATGTTCAATCCGAAAGACGTAGCGGAAAACCTGAAGAAGTCCGGTGCCTTTATTCCGGGTATCCGTCCAGGTGAGCAGTCTGCGCGCTATATTGATGGCGTTTTGACTCGCTTGACCATGTTCGGTGCTCTTTACATGACGGCCGTGTGCCTGTTGCCCCAGTTCCTGGTGGTTGCAGCAAACGTTCCGTTCTACCTTGGCGGGACCTCGTTGCTGATCGTGGTCGTGGTTGTGATGGACTTCATGTCCCAAGTACAATCGCACCTCGTTTCGCACCAGTACGAATCCCTGATGAAGAAAGCCAACCTGAAGGGTTACGGCAGCGGCATGTTGCGCTGAGTACCCATAAGGTTCGAGGAGTTGGTGATGAAAGTTCGTGCATCGGTGAAAAAGCTGTGCCGTAACTGCAAGATTATTCGCCGCGAAGGTGTTGTTCGAGTAATTTGCAGCGCGGAACCGCGTCACAAACAGCGCCAAGGCTGAGTGTGATTGTGCTTCAAGCCCGGCAGCTAGTGCGCTGCCGGGTTGATTATTTGTTATTACAGCGATATTATCTCGCGCCCTATTTCTTGGCTTCCGGGGCGTAGGTAGCTGTCAATTGGAGTCCCACTGAATGGCCCGTATTGCAGGCGTTAACATTCCAGATAACAAGCATACTGTTATCTCGCTGACCTACATCTATGGTGTCGGTCGCACTACTGCGCAGAAAATCTGTGCAGACACTGGGGTAAACCCAGCAGCAAAGATCAAAGATCTGAGCGACGAGCAAATTGAACAGCTGCGTGGCGAAGTGGCGAAGTTCACCACTGAAGGTGACCTGCGTCGCGAAATCAACATGAAAATCAAGCGCTTGATGGACCTCGGTTGCTATCGCGGTCTGCGTCATCGTCGCGGTCTTCCAGTACGCGGTCAGCGTACCAAGACCAACGCGCGTACCCGTAAAGGTCCGCGTAAGCCGATCCGCAAGTAATCGCCCCAGCGAATCGACAGGAATTTAATCATGGCAAAACCTGCTGCTCGTCCTCGTAAAAAAGTTAAAAAGACAGTGGTTGATGGCATCGCCCACATCCATGCTTCTTTTAACAACACCATCGTGACCATTACCGACCGTCAAGGTAACGCTCTTTCCTGGGCTACCTCCGGTGGTTCGGGTTTCCGCGGTTCCCGCAAGTCCACCCCGTTCGCTGCTCAAGTAGCTGCTGAGCGTGCTGGTCAAGCTGCGCTGGAATACGGCCTGAAAAACCTCGACGTTAACGTCAAGGGTCCAGGTCCAGGTCGTGAATCCGCAGTCCGCGCTTTGAACGGCTGTGGCTACAAGATCGCCAGCATCACCGACGTGACGCCAATCCCGCACAACGGGTGCCGTCCGCCGAAGAAGCGCCGCGTGTAATCCAGGAGATTGTAAAGAATGGCTCGTTACATTGGTCCAAAATGCAAACTCGCTCGTCGCGAAGGCACCGATCTCTTCCTGAAGAGCGGCGTGCGCGCGATCGAATCGAAGTGCAACATTGAAGCAGCACCTGGTATCCACGGCCAACGCCGCGGTCGCCAGTCCGACTACGGCACCCAACTGCGTGAAAAGCAGAAGGTCCGTCGTATCTACGGCGTTCTCGAGCGTCAGTTCAGCGGCTACTACAAAGAAGCTGCTGGCAAGAAAGGTGCAACCGGTGAAAACCTGCTGCAACTGCTCGAATGCCGTCTGGACAACGTTGTATACCGTATGGGCTTTGGTTCGACTCGTGCCGAATCCCGTCAGCTGGTATCGCACAAGTCGATCAGCGTTAACGGTCAGACCGTAAACGTTCCGTCGTATCAGGTTCGTGCTGGTGACGTGGTCGCAGTTCGCGAGAAAGCAAAAAACCAACTTCGCATTGTCCAAGCTCTCGATCTGTGTGCCCAACGTGGCCGCGTAGAATGGGTAGAAGTAGACACTGAGAAGAAGTCGGGCGTTTTCAAGAACGTTCCTGCTCGCAGTGATCTGTCCGCCGACATCAACGAAAGCCTGATTGTCGAGCTCTACTCCAAGTAAGGGCTAGAAAATAGGTGCATCCATGCAGATTTCGGTAAATGAGTTCCTGACACCCCGCCACATTGATGTGCAGGTTGTCAGTCCAACCCGCGCCAAGATCACTCTCGAGCCTCTCGAGCGTGGTTTTGGCCACACCCTGGGCAACGCGCTGCGCCGCATCCTGTTGTCCTCAATGCCCGGCTGCGCAGTAGTCGAGGCCGAGATTGACGGTGTGCTCCACGAGTACAGCGCCATCGAAGGTGTACAGGAAGACGTAATTGAAATCCTGTTGAACCTTAAAGGTCTGGCCATCAAGCTGCACGGTCGTGACGAAGTTACGCTGACCTTGTCGAAGAAGGGTTCGGGGGTGGTTACCGCTGCCGATATTCAGCTGGATCATGATGTCGAGATCGTTAACCCCGATCACGTAATCGCTAACCTGGCGTCTAACGGCGCCCTGAACATGAAGCTCACCGTAGCTCGTGGTCGTGGTTATGAACCAGCCGACTCGCGTCAGAGCGATGAAGACGAAAGCCGCAGCATTGGTCGCTTGCAGCTCGACTCTTCGTTCAGCCCGGTTCGCCGTATCGCATACGTGGTGGAAAACGCCCGTGTCGAGCAGCGCACCAACCTGGACAAGCTGGTTATTGATCTGGAAACCAACGGTACTCTGGATCCTGAAGAGGCTATCCGCCGCGCTGCAACCATCCTGCAACAGCAGTTGGCTGCGTTCGTCGACCTCAAAGGTGACAGTGAGCCAGTGGTTGTCGAGCAGGAAGACGAGATCGATCCGATCCTGCTTCGCCCGGTTGACGATCTGGAACTGACTGTACGTTCGGCTAACTGCCTTAAGGCGGAAAACATCTACTACATCGGCGACCTGATTCAGCGTACCGAAGTAGAGCTGTTGAAGACTCCGAACCTGGGCAAGAAATCCTTGACTGAAATCAAGGACGTTCTGGCCTCCCGCGGTCTGTCCCTCGGCATGCGCCTCGACAACTGGCCGCCTGCAAGTCTTAAGAAGGACGACAAGGCGACTGCCTGATCGTCGTAATCACCGAACGTAGTGTTTGGTAAGGAATGAACCATGCGTCATCGTAAAAGTGGGCGTCACCTGAGCCGCACCAGCTCGCACCGCAAGGCCATGTTCCAGAACATGGCGGTGTCGTTGTTCGAGCACGAGCTGATCAAGACTACTCTGCCAAAAGCCAAAGAACTGCGCCGCGTTGCCGAGCCGCTGATCACTCTGGCCAAGACAGACAGCCTGGCTAACCGCCGTCTGGCTTTCGACCGTACTCGTTCGAAAGCTATCGTTGGTAAGCTCTTCAACGACCTGGGCAAGCGTTACGCTACCCGTGAGGGTGGCTACCTGCGCATCCTCAAGTGCGGTTTCCGCGCTGGCGACAACGCGCCTATGGCGTACGTCGAGTTGGTTGATCGTGCTACTGCTGGCGAAGCTGTATCCGCCGAGTAAGACGTCAGTCTGAAACAAAAAACCGGGCCTAGTGCCCGGTTTTTTGTGCCCGCAAAAAATGCGCTGTTCGTACAAGCTTCTGACATTGTTCTGTTGTCACTATGTGCCGGGACGCATAATTAGTAATTATCTATCGGTGACTACAAGTTAATGAATTTGTAGGTGTTACATCGATGATCAATACTTCCCAGCAAGCCGATTAGCCGGCAGTTTCAAGACTGACAGAGGAAGAAGACCGCATGAGCCAGATCAAAACGCTTACGACCGCCAGTGGCGCACCTGTCGCTGATAATCAGAATTCTCGCTCCGCCGGCCCACGTGGCCCGCTGCTGCTCGACGATTTTCATCTGATCGAGAAGCTTGCCCATTTCAACCGTGAAAACATTCCTGAGCGCCGCGTGCACGCGAAAGGCTCGGGTGCTTACGGTACGTTCACCGTGACTCGTGATATCACCGAGTACACCAGCGCCAAACTGTTTGAATCCGTGGGCAAGCAAACCCCAACGTTCCTGCGCTTCTCCACTGTAGGCGGCGAACGCGGCTCGGCCGACACCGAACGTGATCCGCGTGGTTTCGCCCTCAAGTTCTACACCGAAGAAGGCAACTGGGACATCGTTGGCAACAACACCCCTGTGTTCTTCATTCGTGATCCGCTGAAGTTTCCCGACTTTATCCACACCCAGAAACGCCTGCCGCAGAGCAACCTGAAAAGCGCGCAAATGATGTGGGACTTCTGGTCGCATTCGCCTGAAGCGCTGCACCAGGTAACTATCCTGTTTTCGGATCGCGGCCTCCCTGACGGCTACCGTCACATGCACGGCTTCGGTAGCCACACTTACAGCCTGATCAACGCACAGGGCGAACGTCACTGGGTGAAATGGCACTACAAGACCCAACAAGGGATCAAGAACCTCGCGCCGGCCGACGCTGCTCGTCTGGCGGGTACCGATCCGGATTACGCTCAGCGTGACCTGTTCGAAGCCATCGAGCGTGGTGATTTCCCGAAATGGCGCGTATGCATTCAGATCATGACCGAGGCTCAGGCAGCAGCGCACTACGAAAACCCGTTCGACGTGACCAAGACCTGGTCGCAAAAGGAGTTCCCGCTGATCGAAGTCGGTGAACTGGAGCTGAACCGCAACCCGCTGAACTATTTTGCTGAGGTTGAGCAAGCGGCATTCGGTCCGAGCAACATGGTGCCGGGTGTAGGTCTGTCGCCGGATCGCATGCTACAAGGTCGTGTCTTTGCCTATGCGGATGCGCATCGCTACCGTGTTGGTACCAACCACCAGCAATTGCCGGTGAATGCTCCACGCAGCCCGGTGAACACTTACCAGCGCGACGGTTCTATGGCATTCGGCAGCAATGGTGGTGCAGCACCTAACTACGAACCGAACAGCTATATCGAATCGCCGAAGCAAGCGCCGCACTACGCCGAGCCTGCGCTGGCCTTGAGCGGTGCCGCTGACCGTTACGATCATCGCGAAGACACCGATTACTACAGCCACGCCGGTGCGCTGTTCCGTCTGATGAGCGACGAGCAGAAAGCCTTGCTGGTCAGCAATATCGCCGGCGCCATGAGCGGTGTTTCACCTGATGTGGTTGATCGTCAGTTGCAGCATTTCTACAAAGCCGACCCGGCGTATGGAGAAGCAATCGCAAAGCTGCTCAACGTACAGCTTAACGAAGTCTAAACGAGAAGCAGAACCGCCCTCATTAGGGCGGTTTTTGCGTTATTTAGGCCGCTTTTCTCAGAATTTCTTCGCTTTTATTGCGCGAAACGGGGTGACCTTCCGGTCAGCTTGGTTCAAACTACAGACTTTCAAGCAGGGAGATGTAGGGCGATGCAAGGCCACCCAGACGTTATCGATTACCTCAACACGTTGCTGACCGGCGAACTGGCCGCGCGTGACCAATATTTTGTGCACTCGCGGATGTATGAGGACTGGGGTTTCACCAAGCTCTACGAACGAATCAACCATGAGATGGAAGAAGAGGCTGGTCACGCCGACGCTCTGATGCGCCGGATCCTGATGCTCGAAGGTACACCGCGCATGCGTCCGGACGATCTGGATGTCGGCACCACCGTGCCGGAGATGCTGGAAGCCGATCTGCGTCTCGAGTACAAAGTCCGCGCCGCCTTGTGCAAAGGCATCGAGTTGTGCGAGCAGCACAAGGACTACGTCAGTCGCGAGATTCTGCGTGTTCAACTCAACGACACCGAAGAAGATCACACCTACTGGCTGGAAAAGCAGTTGGGCCTAATCAAACTCATCGGTCTCGAGAATTACCTGCAGTCTCACACCTGATTGCCAGATACAAAAAAGCCCCTGTCATGGTTGACGTGACAGGGGCTTTTTCATGCCTGGGGATCAGGCCCGATCACGAATCAACAGCGGCTTGAGGTAATGACCAGTGTGAGATTGTTTCATCTCGGCCACTTCTTCCGGCGTACCGGTGGCGATGATCTGCCCACCCTTGGAGCCGCCCTCCGGCCCCAGATCCACCAGCCAGTCGGCAGTCTTGATCACGTCCAGATTGTGCTCGATTACCACCACGGTATTGCCGTGGTTGCGCAGGCGATGCAGCACGTCGAGCAGTTGCTGGATATCCGCGAAGTGCAGGCCGGTGGTCGGCTCATCGAGGATGTACAGGGTCTTGCCAGTGTCGCGCTTGGACAGCTCGCGTGACAGCTTGACCCGCTGCGCTTCACCACCGGAGAGCGTGGTCGCTGACTGCCCGAGTTTGATGTACGACAGGCCCACATCCATCAACGTCTGCAGCTTGCGCGCCAGCGCCGGTACCGCGTCGAAGAACTCCCGTGCCTCCTCGATGGTCATCTCGAGGGTTTCGTGGATGCTCTTGCCCTTGTATTTGATCTCAAGGGTTTCGCGGTTGTAGCGCTTGCTCTTGCATACGTCGCACGGCACATAGATGTCCGGCAGGAAGTGCATTTCGACCTTGATCAGGCCGTCGCCCTGACACGCCTCACAGCGACCGCCCTTGACGTTGAACGAGAAACGCCCCGGGCCGTAGCCACGGGAGCGCGACTCGGGGACACCGGCGAACAGTTCGCGGATCGGCGTGAACAGCCCGGTGTAGGTCGCCGGGTTGGAGCGCGGCGTACGGCCGATCGGGCTCTGATCGATATCGACGACCTTGTCGAGATGTTCCAGGCCCTTGATACTGTCGTGCGCCGCTGCTTCCAGCGTGGTCGCACCATTGAGTGCAGTAGCGCTCAACGGGAACAGCGTGTTGTTGATCAGCGTCGATTTGCCCGAGCCGGAAACACCGGTCACGCAGGTCAGCAGGCCAATCGGGATTTCCAGATCGACGTTGCGCAGGTTATTGCCGCGCGCACCTTTGAGCGACAGCGTCAGCTTCTTGTTGCGCGGCGTGCGTTTGGCCGGTACTTCGATCTTCACCCGGCCCGACAGGTATTTGCCGGTCAGGGAGTCCGGGTGTGCCATGACTTCGTCCGGCGTGCCTTCAGCGACGATCTGCCCGCCGTGCACCCCGGCGCCAGGCCCGATATCCACCACATAGTCGGCCAGACGAATAGCGTCTTCGTCGTGCTCGACCACGATCACCGTGTTGCCGATGTCGCGCAGGTGTTTGAGGGTGCCAAGCAAGCGGTCGTTATCGCGCTGGTGCAGGCCAATGGACGGTTCGTCGAGGATGTATAGCACCCCGACGAGGCCGGCGCCGATCTGGCTGGCCAGGCGAATACGCTGCGCTTCACCGCCGGACAGGGTATCGGCACTGCGATCCAGCGACAGGTAATCGAGACCGACGTTGACCAGAAATTGCAGACGCTCGCGGATCTCCTTGAGGATCTTGTCAGCGATCTCCCCGCGACGTCCGGTCATCTTCAGCTCGCCGAAGTATTCACAGGCATCGCCGATCGGCAGGTTGGTCACCGCCGGCAGGGTTTTCTCACCCACCCACACGTGCCGCGCTTCACGCCGCAGACGAGTGCCGCGGCAATCCGGACAGGCCTGGGTACTGAGGAACTTGGCCAGTTCTTCGCGCACGCTGGCCGATTCGGTTTCGCGGTAGCGGCGCTCAAGGTTCGGCACGATACCTTCGAAGGGATGCGAACGTTTGACGATATCTCCGCGATCGTTGAGGTACTTGAAGTCGACATTCTGTGAGCCGCTGCCGTGCAGGATTTGCTTCTGCTGTTCGGCGGTCAGTTCGTTGAACGGCTTCTCAAGGCTGAACTTGTAGTGCGAGGCCAGTGAGCCGAGCATCTGGAAGTAATAGACGTTACGCCGGTCCCAGCCACGGATCGCGCCCTCGGCCAGGGTCAGTTCACCATTGACCAGGCGCTTGATGTCGAAGAACTGCTTCACGCCCAGGCCATCGCAGGTCGGGCAGGCGCCGGCCGGGTTGTTGAAGGAGAACAGCTTCGGCTCAAGCTCGCTGATCGCGTGGCCGCAGATCGGGCAGGCGAAGCGCGCGGAGAAGATCATCTCTTCACCCGGCTCATCGTCCATCGGCGCGACCAGGGCAATGCCGTCCGCCAGTTTCAGCGCAGTTTCGAACGATTCAGCCAAGCGCTGCTGCAGGTCGGCACGGACCTTGAAACGGTCGACGATCACATCGATCGAATGCTTCTTCTGTTTATCCAGTTTCGGCAGTTCATCGAGTTCGCAGATGCGGCCGTTGACCCGCGCACGGACGAAGCCTTGGGCGCGCAGTTCTTCGAACACCGACAGGTGCTCGCCCTTGCGCTCGCGGATCACCGGCGCCAGCAACATCAGCTTGCTGCCTTCCGGTTGCGCCAACACCAGATCAACCATCTGGCTGACGGTCTGCGCTTCCAGCGGAATATCATGATCCGGGCAGCGCGGCGTACCGACGCGCGCATACAGCAGACGCAGGTAGTCGTAGATTTCGGTGATGGTGCCGACCGTGGAACGCGGGTTGTGCGAGGTCGACTTCTGTTCGATGGAGATCGCCGGCGACAAACCTTCAATGGTGTCGACGTCGGGCTTTTCCATCATCGACAGAAACTGTCGGGCATAGGCCGACAGGGATTCGACATAGCGGCGCTGACCTTCGGCGTACAGCGTGTCGAAGGCCAGGGACGACTTGCCGGATCCGGACAGGCCGGTGATGACGATCAGTTTGTCCCGTGGCAGGGTCAGGTCGATGTTCTTCAGGTTGTGGGTACGGGCCCCACGTATCAGGATCTTGTCCAAAGTGGCCTCGCTCGGCGGGCGTCGAAAACATAGGAGTATACGGGCAAATACTGGATGGATGCACACTATCAAACGAAGGGTTTTTTGCCTTGCATGAAGAGAGTTTCATCTATACGCGTCATAGCGTCGCGATATACCCCGTCTTTCGATGGGACTGGTAGAATCGCCGCCGGTTCACACGAGGTTTTTCCATGCACGATCCCCACAGCGAACGCATGAGTGGCAGCGAGACCCGCGCAGCGAGCGGTCTGGCCCTGGTGTTCGCCTTCCGTATGCTTGGCATGTTCATGGTGTTGCCGGTGCTGGCGACCTACGGCATGGACCTGGCGGGAGCGACCCCGGCCCTGATCGGGCTGGCGATTGGCGCTTACGGCCTGACCCAGGCGATTTTCCAGATTCCGTTCGGGATCATTTCCGACCGTATCGGCCGGCGTCCGGTGATTTTCCTCGGGCTGGTGGTCTTCGCCCTCGGCAGTGTGCTGGCGGCTCAGGCCGATTCGATCTGGGGCGTGATCGCCGGACGTATCCTGCAAGGCGCCGGGGCAATTTCCGCGGCGGTGATGGCGTTGCTTTCCGACCTGACTCGCGAACAGCACCGCACCAAAGCCATGGCCATGATCGGCATGACCATCGGTCTGTCGTTCGCCGTGGCGATGGTGGTCGGGCCGTTGCTGACTCGTGCGTTCGGCCTGTCCGGGCTGTTCCTCGCCACGGGCGGCATGGCCCTGTTCGGGATCGTCATCGTGATGTTCATGGTGCCGAAATCCACCGGGCCGTTGAGTCATCGAGAATCCGGCGTGGCGCGTCAGGCCTTGATGCCGACGCTCAAACATCCCGATCTGCTGCGCCTGGACCTGGGCATTTTCGTGCTGCACGCGATGCTGATGTCGAGCTTCGTCGCACTGCCGCTAGCGCTGGTGGAAAAGGCCGGTTTGCCCAAGGAGCAGCACTGGTGGGTTTACCTGACCGCGCTGCTGATTTCTTTCTTCGCCATGATCCCGTTCATCATCTACGGCGAGAAGAAACGCAAAATGAAACGAATTTTGCTCGGCGCCGTCCTGACGCTGATGCTCACTGAGCTATTCTTCTGGCAGTTCGGTGACAGCTTGCGGGCTCTGGTGATCGGTACGGTGGTGTTCTTCACCGCGTTCAATCTGCTGGAAGCTTCGTTGCCGTCGCTGATCAGCAAGGTTTCACCGGCAGGCGGGAAGGGCACGGCGATGGGCGTGTACTCCACCAGTCAGTTCCTCGGTTCGGCACTCGGCGGGATACTCGGCGGCTGGCTGTTTCAGCATGGCGGTCTGTCGGTTGTGTTCCTTGGATGTGCGGGTCTGGCTGCCATCTGGCTGGCCTTTGCTGTTACCATGCGCGAACCTCCCTACGTGACGAGTCTGCGCTTGCCGTTGTCGCCCGAGGCGATCCGCGAAGCGGGTCTGATCGAGCGCCTCAAGGCCCTTGTAGGGGTAACAGATGCAGTGATAGTTGCTGATGAAGCGGCTGTTTACATCAAACTGGACAAAGAATTAGTGGATCGCGACACCCTCGAACGCCTGGTGAACAACCCGGCCGAGGCTGCTTGCGAAGCCTAGGAGAACGTTATGGCCCGTGGGGTTAACAAAGTCATATTGGTCGGCACTTGCGGCCAGGATCCCGAAGTTCGCTACCTGCCTAACGGTAACGCCGTGACCAACCTGAGTCTGGCAACCAGCGAACAGTGGACCGACAAGCAAACCGGTCAGAAGGTCGAGAAGACCGAATGGCACCGTGTTTCGATGTTCGGCAAGGTTGCGGAAATCGCCGGCGAATACCTGCGTAAAGGTTCGCAGGTATACATCGAAGGCAAGCTGCAGACCCGCGAGTGGGAAAAAGACGGTATCAAGCGTTACACCACTGAAATCGTGGTCGACATGCAAGGCACCATGCAGCTGCTCGGCGGCCGTCCACAACAGGGCGACCAACAAGGCGGTGGCAACAACTACCAGCAGCAGGCGCCACGTCAACAGGCTCCGCGTCCGCAGCAGTCGGCTCCGCAACAGCGTCCAGCCCCGGCTCCACAGCAGGCTGCACCGCAACCGGCTCCGGATTTCGACAGCTTCGATGACGATATCCCGTTCTGATTCGATGCTGCATCCGCGCTGAATAAAAAAGGCCCGTCATTCAACACGATGGGCCTTTTTTGTGGCGCAAAATTTATGGTTCCTCAATCCCCTGTAGGAGCTGCCGAAGGCTGTGATCTTTTGATCTTTAAATCAAGGTCAAAGGATCGCAGCGTGCCGCAGCTCCTACAAGGAGGAGTCTGTGCCTCAGTCGAGGATCAGGTGCGGCAGAAACCGGCTCGAATCCTTGGTGATCAGACTGTTGTCTTCCCGCACGCCAATCCCCGTCGCCTGATCACCAATCACCCACGAGCCGACTAGCGTGTAGCTGTCGTCGAACTTCGGCAATGGCGCAAATTCCTGCAGGATGAATGGCGCATCGGTGTAGGGCCCGTCCTCTTTGACGATCAGACCTTCTGCCGTTTGCAGCTCGATATTCGCGCCTTCGCGGGAGAAGTACGGTTTGCGTACCCAGCCCTTGGGCACTGCACTGGCAGGATTCGGATCAAGATGCGCGGCGAGCAGATTCGGATGGCCCTTGTGCAGTTCCCACAGCAGCGGCAGCGCTCCTTTGTTCGACAGGATCGATTTCCACGCCGGCTCAAAGAACTGCGTATCGCTTTCGGCAATCGCTGCACCGAATGGCTCGTGGAAAATGAATTCCCAGGCGTGCAGTTTGAACAGGTGCGGGATCCAGCGATCCTGCAGATCGACAAATCGACCTTCAGCGGTCAGGCCGATGTCCTCGATGTCGATATGCCGTGATTCGATGCCGACCTTTTCCGCGATCAGGCGCAGGTAATCGGTGGTGCCCTTGTCTTCGACCGAGTCTTTCATCGAAGCAAAGTAGAACGGGCGCTTGAGCTGCAACTCGGCAAACGCTTGATGCAGCTTGGTGTCGATGCTGTTGAACTGGTCCGCATGGCGCGGCAGCATTCCGCGCTCGATACATTGCTCCAGCCAGCCCCACTGAAACGCCGCCGCTTCATAAAGGCTGGTCGGCGTGTCGTAGTTGAGTTCCAGCAACTTGGCGGGGCCGTTACCGCTGTAGGAAAAGTCCATGCGCCCGTACAGATGGGGATGACCTTCCAGCCAGGAAGTACGAATCATGTCGTAGTACGGCGCCGGGATGCTCAGGCGATCCAGCAGCTCTTCGCTGTGCACCACGCGGTCGACCAGGTCCATGCACATCTCGTGCAGTTCGGTGGTCGGATCCTCCAGGTCGTTTTCAATCTGCGAGAGGGTGAACTGGTAGTAGGCGCTTTCGTCCCAGTACGGCTCGTCGTCGATGGTGTGAAACAGAAAACCGAGGCTTTCGGCCGTCTGTTTCCAGTCGGGGCGCTCGGCGCAGTGGATCTTCTTCATGCTCAGCTGCTCGAACGACCGGAGCTGCTGCCCCATCCGCCCCAACCGCTACGGGCGGATGACTGGCTGCCAAAGCCACCCCGGGAGGTCGACGAAGCGACGTTCACCGGTTTGCTTTTGCTGCTCTCGTAGTCTGGTTGACTGCGTGGCGCCGATTCGATTTTGCGGTACTGCGTCGACGTGTTGTAGGTCTGGCGCGTGTCGCGGTCGCGATAGACCGTGCGGTTGGCGTTGTTGCTCATCGCATTGCCGATCAGCCAGCCCGAGAGCCAACCGTTGCCGCTACCGGAAGCGTGTGAAGTGCTTTGTACGTTTTGCGCGGCCGTCGCTTCACCGGCAGGCAACTGCGCATTGGCAATCGCATCCAGATCCTGCGGTGCCTCGCCATTCTGCGGCACTTTGAAGCCGCCGAGTTTCGGCACGAAACGGCCGTCGGAATTTTTCTGACACCAGTCGGCGGCGAAGTCGGCGTCGCACTTGGCCTTGTCGTCGTAAGCCGGCGCAATGCGTCGGTGTTCAGTGAGTGCCGCGACGTAGGCGTTCGAGCAAACGTCGGCCGCGACCGAGGCATCGACGCACTGTTCGACCGTTTTAAAGCGTTGCGGATCCAGCGCTGCCGCTTCGCCGGAAATGGCCATGGCCACTGAGGCGGCGAGAGACAGTTGAACGTACTTGCTGCGTTTCATCGAAGGCTTCCTGCCGATCAGTTGGACGGGGTCATGCACGCGGCGTTGAGCATGCCGACGCTGATGGCCACTGCGGCTACGTAGATACCCGAAGCGATTTCACCGTTGGCGATACGCTGCGACGTGCCCTTGAGCACCATCCCCGTGGCGAGGAAGGCCAGCAGTTGCACCACGGCTGCAATCACCGCCCACAGCACGAAATCGAGAACGTTGACCGAAAACGCGATCACATTGCTGGCCGGAATCGCAAAGCCAATGATCGCGCCAGCCAAAGCAATGGCGGCGGCAATGTTGCCGGAGCGGATCAATTCGAACTCTTTGTGCGGCGTGATGCGGGTGTAGACGAACTGGAACAGCATGAACAGCAGCACGGCGCCGATCAGGTAGACGACGAAACCGACCAGTGCGGTCTTGTTCAGGGAAACGGCCAGCACTTCCAGCATGGAAAACTTCCTTTTTTAAATGGTGCTCAAATCAGTCGTGTACAGCGAAATACCCAGCGAAGTGCTCAGGCTGACGGTGCCTTCCTCGTCCTGTTCGACGGAGAACAGCAGCAGTTCGCGGCGATCGGTCAGGCCGGTCTCGCGCGCGTAAAGCATCGAGTGGTGTTCGATGGTGTAGCTCTCGTCCGGGTTGACCACGTGTTCGGTCAGCGGCACCAGTTCGGTCTGGCCCTGCTCGGTACCCCATTCACGGCTGTACAGGACGCCGTCGTGGGTGTAGGTCGGCAGGCCGATCGGGCTTGCCGGGCCGGCCAGGCGCTGCAGTTCGGCGTCACTGTTGACGGTCACGTAACTGAGGTAGTTGAACAGGGTGACCGACTCGATCTGATCGTCACCGGTGACGTGGATCTGCAGCCAGAAGTCCTCATTATTGAGGTAGTAGCGATGCAGCTTGTTGGATTGGCCGAGATCGATCCAGCCGGCGCTCCAGATGGCCTCTGCAGCCGGAACCTGTACCGAGGTGCTGCCGTCGAGCAGCAGCGCCAGAGTCGAATCGAAACGCACGCCTTTGCCTTGTGCCATTCCGAGTGGGCCGCCGGCCACTGGAGCGGGCGCGGCAGTCTGCCAGTTGCTGGTGCCCAGCAAGTCTTTGAACCATCCCATGGGTACATTCCTTGAGGCGGGTGGAGGTGTTCGTCGTAAAAAGCGCCGCTAGTGTACCGGGCCGGGCGACGAACGAGCAGGCAAAATGCAAATGTTGTGGGTGCGAAAAACTGCAGGAGCTGCCGCAGGCTGCGATCTTTTGATCTGGGTTCAAGATACAAAAGATCGCAGCCTGCGGCAGCTCCTACAGGGGGCGGTTTTACTGAGCTGATTTTTGCTTCAGGCGCTCAAGGATCGCATTGGCGCTGCCTTCGTTCGGCGTGATGCCGGCGTCGCGCAGTTTGCGTTCCAGATCGTTGCCGGTCGAAGCGTCAGCCAGCTCATCGGCAGCGCTCAGCTCGGCAGCGCGTTGCTGCTGCTTGGCCTGCAGGCGGTTCAGGGTGCCGACAGCGGTTTCCAGCTTGCCGTTGGCGCCACCGCTGGCGATGGACGCGCTGACCTGCGCCTTCTGCACGCTTTCCCGGGCCTTGGCCATGTCCACCTGCTGGCGCAGGCTCTTGATCCGCGACTCGGCCTTGCTGATGTCCTTGCGCATGTTTTCGGCGTAGGTGCCGAACTCGTCGCTCTGGGCTTTCTCGGCGGTCAGGTCGTTGGTAAGGGTCGAAATCGCTTCCGCCACTTCCATGGCCAGGTCTTCGCGGCCAGCGTTCAGCGCGGAAACCGCCTTGGCTTCCAGATCCTTGATCTTGGCGTCGTACTCGCTCACGCGGTCAGCGGCCAGTTTGTGCTTGGCCATGATGGTGACCAGCTCGCGGCGGGCGTTGGACAGCGCGGTGTCGGCGTCGCGGATTTCCTGGTCGAGGATGCGCAGGGCCTGTTGGTCGACGATCGCTTCGCCGACTTCATTGGCGCCGCCGCGCAGAGCGGTGAACAACTTGCTCCAGATGGACTGAGTCATTGGATATTCCCTGTTGATTACTTGAAGAAGTGTTCGAAGGCTTCGCTCGCGCGCTGCACGTTGTCGACCAGGGTTTTCACCTCGGTGACGACGTTGGTCAGGCTCGAGTCGGCGCTGAGGGCGCCAAACATGTTGTAAACGGTCTGGCCGTTGGGCATCGACTCTATACCGATCGACGACAGCGGGAACATTTCCCGGCTGCGCAGCACGGCGTCGTTGAAGGCGCGCACGTCAGTGATCGAATCGATATCCACCAGCACGGTGTCGACGATGATCTGTGCACCGGCCAGGGCAATGTGAATCGGCAGACCGCCGAATTCGTTCATTTCCAGCTTGATGCTGGGTTCGGAGCTCTGGATCAGCGACAGCGTGATCTCCTGCGAAGCCACCTCGTCCAGTGCTTTGAGGGCGTTGAAGAGGCTATCGATGTTCCAGTTGTTGCCTGCGCTCATGTAATTCTCCGACATGAATGAGCCAGCCAGAATCGGTTGGCGTAGCTGTTGCTCCATTTGCTTGAGCAAGCTTCGGTTTTCCGGAAGCACCCAAGTTTCGTGTTTCACATAACCGGCGGCAGCCAGGCCCGCGCGCATCTGCTTCATATAGAAGCTCGACGGTTTTTTCGCGGACGGTTTCGAGCGCTCTCCCTGTGGGCTCTCTGACGCAACAGTGGGGGAGCGGCTTTTCATGGCAATGACTCCGTTATGAACATCTCACGCGTGAGCCACACTACAACCAATTCAAAATGCCATCAATGGCTCACGCGTGAGATTTTTTCGGCCTGTGGAAATCGCTGATGAGGTGTGGTCGCAAGCGTTGTCCCGGGTGGAGAGTGTGTTTCTGATTAATCACTGATGTTTATTGTCTGGAAGGCGAATTTATTTTCAATTCTCCCGCTGTGAATCTTCACTGTTTAAATATTGAAGATAATTCCTACATTGTTTTTGCATGTTTCCGTAAGAGGTAAGAGCGATACTTCGTAAAATCGTAGGAAGTGTATTTGGTGTGAGTAATATTAAGAAACAAGCTCGGTTCGCAACCACTGAAAACTTATTCTAGTTTTGGGGTGTGCACACCTTCACCCCGGTGGAAACAGCTTCACCACCGGCCCTTCAACTTTTGAGGAAATCATTATGACTTTCGAAAAAGCATCTTCGGCTGGCGATTCTCAGATCGGCTGATCTGGTCAGTAAGAACCGGGGCCTTAATGGCCCTGGTTCTTTATCAAGTTGTTTTAATAGCGATTGAGGCTCGAATATGAAACTTAGTCTTAAACCGACGATTATTCCGTTCAAACTTGATGGTCAGGTAGTTCTGCGTTTTAACGGTCAATACGCAAAAATCCCCGACCCCCATGGTGCTGTTTGGGCGTTCGTCAGGGCACTTGATGGCCATACACCCTATGAAGCGTTGATTACCCAGGTGGCAGGCCGTTATCCCGGGGTGGATCAGGACGAAATCCGAAGCGTCGCGCAAGATCTGATCAAATACCGGTTGGTCGAGAGTCCGGATGCTTTTGAAACGACTTCTCTTTCGGATCATGATCGCACCAGATTTTCCCGCAACATCGACTTTTTCGGGTCGATGGCGGCTGTGGGCGAGAACAAGTTCACCCACCAGGAAAAACTGCGCGCGGCCAGGGTCTGCGTACTGGGCTGCGGCGGTCTGGGCACCCATATCCTGTTCGACCTGGTGGCGCTGGGCGTCCACCACTTGACGATCCTCGATTTTGACACGATCGAGTTGAGCAATTTGAACCGGCAGATCCTTTACAAGGAAACCGACGTCGGCATGCCGAAGGTTGCAACGGCCAGGCGCAGGTTGCTTGAATTCAACAGTCACCTCGACATTACTGCTCACGAAACCCGCCTCCAGTCGGCGCAAGACGTCGCCGGCATCGTACGCGGTCACGATATTGTGATTTGTGTCGCCGATAAACCCGCGAACTACATGGCCGACTGGCTGAATGAGGCCTGCGTTGAACAGGGCGTACCCTTCATTTCAGGCGGGCTTGATGTACGCCGCTCGGTGTTTTATTCGGTGGTGCCTGGGTCCTCAGGCTGCGGTGCTTGCTGGCTGACATCGGCGCGTAACAAAAGCAGCCTGGTGAACAGCGTTTCGACCATGGCCAAACAGCACGACATCACTTATGAGCATCCCGGCCCGGCTCTTGTGACTCTGGTGGCCGTCACCGCTGGGATGATGGTCAGCGAAACGGTCAAGATCATCACCGGCTGCCAACCGCCACAATTGACCAACAAACTCAAGGAATTCACATTCGACGACCTGGACGTCAGCGTTGCTGAAGTCTGGCAGCAGAATCCGGACTGCACGGTCTGTGGACATCTCGCGAACGGGCAACGGTCGCGGCAGGCGGAGGCTGTCTAGATGTTCAAACTCCTGGCGTCCTATGCCATCACGTCCATCTGTTCATGGGCCATCGCGTTTCTGATCCCGCTTTATGTTTATGAGCAGACCGGCTCCCCAGTCTGGACGTCGCTGGCTTTTTTCGCCGCGATGGCGCCCTACATACTGGTCACGCCTGTCGCCGGTGTGTGGAGTGATCGCTACAGCAAACGGCGTTTTCTGATCGGTGGTGATCTGATCAACATCGTCACCGGCTGCCTTATATATGCTGCTGTGAGTACGCTGTCCGGGAGCAGCTTGAGTATCACCCTGTTATTGCTGAGCTTTCTGCTGGCAAGCGTCGGTGCCACTCACCACCCGGTTTTCCAGAGTATCGCGCCAGCGCTGATTGAAGGCCCCAAACTTCATCGGTTCAATGCGATCGTCAACGCCAGTGACAACATCATTCGCATCGTTGCGCCAATCGGCGTTGCGGCCTTGCTCGCCGTCAGTACCAAGGAGCAGTTGCTGATTGGCAGCATTGTCGGATTTACGCTATCCCTGCCGCTTTGCTTCTTGCTGAAAGAGCTGGGTAAGCCTCCGCCCGCCACGACGCGGGTGTTCACGGAAATCAAAGCCGGGCTGCTGTATGTCATCCAGCATCGAGAACTGCGTTCGTTCGTCATGCTGTTCTTTTTCTGCAATTTCGGTTTTGCCTTGATCGGTGCAAGCCTTGTCTATGTCTACACCACGTTACTGGCCGTGCCATTGAGTGATGTCGGCTATTACTACGGGCTCATTGGTGCAGGTGCCGTCGCCGGATCAGCTGTGGGGGCGTTTCTGGTGAAGAGATACCCGGCCGGCATTCTCATCCGTCGAAGCTGCTTGCTGGCTGGGGTGTTCACCCTGATGGGGGCGATGGCCGCCGATCCATGGTCACTTTCGGCACTGTGGGCGCTTTCTACCGCTTGCCAATCCGTGGTGGTCATCGCTTTTTTCACCTATCGCCAGCAGGTGGTTCCGCAAATCATTCTTGGGCGAACGGTCGGAGTTACACGGCTCATTGCCTACCTCGCGATTCCGCCGGCGAGCCTGCTGAGTGGATGGCTGTTACTGCATTTCTCAAGCAGCGCTCTGCTTCTTGCGTCAGGCGGTCTCTGCATCATTTTCGCCTCTCTATGCGCTTATTTTCTGGCCAGGTCTGAGCCCCGCGTCATTTGCAGCGACTCACGATGAATACGGCTCTTGTAGGTTTGCCAGGGTTTTCGGAATAACTGGAAAGTTGCGATCGGCTGGATGGCTGATAATAGTTAAAGGAATTTAAAGTTGGAACAAGACAAAGAGTTGAATGACGGCAATGTGGCAAAGGTTATTGAATTCAGGGCCGGAGGCACATTGTGGGACGAATGGCTGGACGCTGATGCGTTAGAAGGATTGGTTAATCATGAGCTGTTGCGAGCAATGCAAAACGGCCATGTTTGCCTGAGGGGGATGCAGTACTTTCTGATTCAGCATCATTACTACTCGCGAAACTTTACCCGTTTTCTGTGCGCAATCCTCAATCGCCTCGAGTCCCTTGGCGACATCAAATTGCTGTTGGAAAACATGCAAGAGGAAATGGGCATAGATGGTGATAACAAGCTCACGCATGCCGAGCTGTTTCAAAGGTCGTTGCGGATCCTGGGCACCTATCCGTTGGCTGAATCGCCTTTACCTCAGACCGTGGATTTTACCCGATGCATCCTGCAGCTTTGCCGCAGTGAAAATCCTGTCGAGGGCCTCGCAGCGCTCTGCCTGGGAGCCGAAGCCATTGTGCCACTGATTTACAAACCGATTCTGCTGGCACTGGAGGGACTGAATGTCAGTGAGGAAGGCCTGGAGTTCTTTCGCTTGCATATCGAAGAGGATGAAGATCACGCGATTACCATGCTGGGAATTCTGCAACGACTGACTCATCAGACTCCTGAAGCAAAGCGGCTTGCGATTCAAATCGGACGTCAGGCTATCCTCAAACGTTGTGTCATGTTCGATGCTATCTGGAAGGAAATCAGTCAGCAGTAGCCGGCGTCCCGTTTCGTGCAAATTGCCGCGGATTCGCTGGAAGTCGTGCAGATTGAAACAGGCCTGATGCCACTATGCTTGTTCCAAGCGATTGATTCATTGGACATTCCCGTTGCCAAGCGATTGGCCTGATCTCTGCACTTCTCTCATTACATTCATCAATTGGCTTGAAGGGGGACGCATGACCCCGACGTCGAGCAGGAAAGTGGTCGTCGCCCATTCGGTTCGGGCCGAGGCGCCGCAACATGAAGTGCAGACCAACAAAGCACTTGCCCGCTGGCTGGCGCAGATTCTGGGACTCAACTTCGGCGGAAGTTTTGACCCGCAGAAGCATCGTGGTCGTGATTTGTATTGGCTGCCGACCCAGACCATTGTTGGCCAGGCCAGCGCGCGCAATCTGGGGATCAAAGGCCCGGGCGATTTATGGGGCGGGTACGTCGAACACGATTTCATTTGCACCAAAGCCATCAGCCACGGCTTGCGCAGTCATCTGGCTCACGCGCCACAAGGCTGGGCGCCGCTGTTCTCCGAGCGCGTGCGCGATGTGGTGCTTGATGGCTTGACGGTGTTTGCCTTGGAAGATGCGCGGCCCGCCGCCGAGCATTTGCTGTACAGCGGGCCGATCCGCCTGAAGCCGATTCACGCTTGCGCTGGTCGTGGCCAGGAAGTTATCAACAGCCTCGACACGTTCGATGAAGTACTGGCCCGTGCAGACGCGAAAACGTTGTTTCGCGATGGCGTGGTGCTCGAACAGGACTTGAGCAAGGTCTTCACCCACAGCGTTGGCCAGTCATTCATCGGCGACAAAGTGCTGAGCTACTGCGGTGATCAATACTTGACCAGAGATGCCCATGGCGAAGACGTCTATGGTGGTTCGAATCTGTTGGTCGTGCAGGGCGGCTACGAAGATCTGCTGGCGCTGGACTTGCCGGACGACGTGCGACTGGCCATCAAGCAGGCGCAGATTTTCGACCGGGCGGCGGATGAGGCTTATCCAGATTTCTACGCCTCGCGGCGCAACTACGACATTGCCCAAGGCCTGGACAGCAATGGCAAGCCCCGTAGCGGGGTGCTCGAACAATCCTGGCGCATGGGCGGTGCCAGCAGCGCTGAACTGGCCGCGCTGCAAAGCTTCGTCAATGATCCGCAGATGCCCGCGATCCGCGTGTCGACGGTGGAAACCTACAACGATCAAACCCTGCCGGCCGACGCCATCGAAATCTATCGCGGGCCGGCGGAGAACAGCGAATTCCTTCTCAAATACGTAACGGTCAAATCCTATGACGGCTAGAAGCGAAAGCATTCAGATCGACATTGATGATGAACAGATGAGCGGGACGTTTCTCAGTCCCAAATCGAAAGTCCCGGGCGTATTGTTTGTGCATGGTTGGGGTGGCAGCCAGGAGCGCGACCTCGAGCGTGCCAAGGGCATCGCCGGTCTGGGTTGTGTCTGCCTGACCTTCGACTTGCGCGGCCACACTGGTGGTACCGGCATTCCGCTGACCCGGGTCACGCGCGAGGACAACCTGCGCGACTTGCTCGCCGCCTACGATCGCCTGCTGGCGCATCCGGCGCTCGATACCTCGGCGATTGCGGTGGTCGGCACCAGTTATGGCGGTTACCTGGCTTCGATTCTCACCTCGTTGCGTCCGGTGCGCTGGCTGGCGTTGCGGGTGCCGGCGCTGTATCGCGACGAGCAATGGCACACACCCAAGCGTGATCTGGACAAGGCTGACCTGCGCGACTATCGAGCGACGTTAGTCCGGGCCGACAACAATCGTGCGCTGCACGCCTGTTCGCAATTCACCGGGGATGTGTTGCTGGTGGAATCGGAAACCGACGACTACGTGCCCCACGCGACAATCATGAGCTACCGCGCAGCGTGTCAGCAGACGCATTCGCTGACCCACCGGATTATCGACGGCGCCGACCATGCCTTGAGCGAACCGGTTTCGCAGCAGGCCTACACCTCGATTCTGGTGGACTGGATTACCGAGATGGTGGTCGGGGAGCGGTTGAGCATCATCCAGTCCACTTGAACATATGCCCCTGTGGTGAGGGAGCTTGCTCCCGTTGGGCTGCGAAGCGGCCATGATTCTTGTCACCTTCGATACTGAAGCAGAAGGAGATTAGCGGTATGGCGACTGCTGCGCAGCCGAGCGGGAGCAAGCTCCCTCGCCACACAAACGGAATCACCCGGGTTTCTTCTCGATCCGCAACGCCTTCGCCTTGGCCTCCACCAGCAGATACATCACCAGCGTGATCAACAACGGCAGCAGAAAATAAATCGCCCGATACGCCAGCAACCCGGCCACCAGACTCCCGCGTGAAGCTTCGTGTTGCAGCAGCGCGACAAACACCGCTTCCAGCACGCCGAGTCCCGCCGGGATATGCGTGATGACCCCGGCAATCGCACTGATCAACAGCACGCCGAGCACCAGCGGGTAATCCAGTTTGCCCGGCAGCAACGTGAAAATCACCGCTGCCATCAGCGACCAGTTCAGCGCACCGAGCAGCAGTTGCAGGACGGCCATGCGCAGGGATGGCAGGTTGATTTCCACCCCGCGAATCGACCACTCGCGGCGCTTCGAGAACTGGCACGCGGCGAGGTAACCGGCACTCAACAGCAGCAACAGCACGCCAATGCCCTGCAACGCGGCGCTGCTGATTTTCCAGCCGGGCGGCATGCTCACCAGACCACTGCTGAACACCACGCCGGCAATCGTCATGTAGCCGAACCAGTTGGTCGCCAGGCTCAGACCGAGGATCTTGGCGATGTTGCTTTTGCTCACCCCCAGGCGCGAATACAGCCGATAGCGCATGGCAATCCCGCCGACCCAGGCACTGAGATTGAGGTTGAACGCATAGCTGATGATCCCCACCGGGAGGATCTGCTTCCAGGTCAGGTCCTGGCGAATGTAGGTGCGGCCGATCAGGTCGAAACTGGCGTAGGTGAGAAAGCTCAGCAGGGTCAGGCTGGCGGCGATGATCAGCGTGCGCACCTTGAAGTCAGCCAGGGTTTGCAGAACTTCCGCCCATTCGATACGGGTGGCGAACATCGTCAGCAACACGATCAGCGCGAGGAAGAACAGCAACGTCAGTGGGCGTTTCCAGCGACTCCATCGAGAGTGAGTAGCGGGAGCAGACTGTGCGTGGGAATGGCTCATGAGGTACGCCCCCGAAACGGCTTGAGCCGCGGTTTGTGCGCCGGCAACCAACCGGCCATCGACGGGAAATGCCGCAGGAAGTGAAACACCAGAAACCCTACGGTCATGTGCCAGATCCGTCCTCGCGGGGACATGCTGGCGTCCATCGCCTTGCAGTGGTTCTGGCTCAGGTCTTCGAGGCGCTGAAACAAATGCTGATTGAACGCACGATCGCGGATCAACACGTTGGCTTCGAGGTTCAGTGACAGGCTCAACGGGTCGAGATTGCTCGAGCCGACGGTGCTCCATTCCTCATCAACCAACGCGACTTTGCCGTGCAGCGGGCGCTGGCAATATTCGTGGATCTGCACGCCGGCCTTGAGCAGGTAGTCGTAGGTCATGCGCGCGGCCAGTTTCGCCACCAGCATGTCCGGTTGACCTTGCAGGATCAGCCGCACCTCGACGCCACGGCGCGCCGCATTGCGGATCTCGCGCAGCAGGCGGTAGCCGGGGAAGAAGTAGGCGTTGGCGATCACCACCCGGCGTTTGGCTCGGCGCAGTGCCTGCAAGTACACATCTTCGATGTCGGTGTGATGCTGATCGTTGTCGCGAAACACCAGACGTACCTGACCGTCGTGATCGTTGAAAGCCATGTCCGCCCGGCGCTGACGCCGGCGCTGCCACCAGAACCGTGCGCGTCCCGGACGACCACTTTGCAGCAGGGCGAAATGATGGATGTCAGCGACCGCTGGCCCCTGAATCTGCACCGCATAATCCTGTTTCGCCTCGGGGCCGAAATCGGCCAGGTGATCGCCGGAGAAGTTGATCCCGCCAATGAACGCGATCAGTCCGTCGACCACCACGATCTTGCGGTGCAGGCGGCGGAACCAGTTGGTGCGAAAGCCCAGATGTTTGGGCGCCGGGTCGAACATCTGCAAGTGCACGCCGGCATCGCTCAATGCCGCGAGATACCCGGTGGTCAATTCGCCACAACCAAAACCGTCGAGGCTGACGGTGGTGCGCACGCCACGTTGCGCCGCGTCGATCAGGATCTGCTGCAACTCAGCGCCGACCTTGTCTTCGAAAACGATGAAGGTCTCCAGCAGGATTTCACTTTTTGCCGCACGCATGGCGTCGAACACCCGGGGGAAATACTCCTCGCCGTTTTCCAGCAACTCGACGCGGTTATTA
The DNA here is from genome assembly GCF_000282275.2 of Pseudomonas sp. GM30. Taxonomy (NCBI): domain Bacteria; kingdom Pseudomonadati; phylum Pseudomonadota; class Gammaproteobacteria; order Pseudomonadales; family Pseudomonadaceae; genus Pseudomonas; species Pseudomonas sp. GM30. The sequence goes on from NZ_AKJP02000006.1 coordinate 54,694, forward strand.
CCCTGCCAGCCGTACTCGACATCGACGTGCCCGGGCTCGCGCACCGGCGGGTTGATGCTGATCGGTTCCACGGCGGATTTCTCCAGCGGTGCGCTGCTCATAGTTCGATCTCCACCGATAACGGGGCGTGGTCGGAAAGGTGTGACCAAGGCCGGTTCGCCAGAACCTTTGGCTGGCTGGCCTTGAGGTTGCGTACGTAAATTCGATCGAGCCGCAAGGTCGGCAAACGCGCCGGAAAACTGCGCGCCGGTTTGCCGAGATGTTCGGCGAACACCTCGCGCAGGCCGCAGGGCTTGAGCAGCGCATCGGCGCGCTGGCGCCAGTCGTTGAAGTCACCGGCGACAATCACTGGAGCATCTTCCGGCAGTTGCGCCAGACGCTCGCCGAGCAGCTTCAATTGCGCATTGCGATGGCTTTCGCGCAGGCCCAGATGCACGCAGATGGCATGCACCTCGACGCCATCACCGGGCAGGCGCAGCACGCAATGCAGCAAACCACGGTTTTCGTGACCGCTGATCGAGACGTCGAGGTTGTCGTGGCGGATGATCTGGAATTTCGACAGCAGCGCATTGCCGTGATCGCCCTCCGGGTACACCGCGTTGCGCCCATAGGCGAACTGCGGCCACAGGCTGTCGGCGAGGAACTCGTATTGCGGCATCGTCGGCCAGTTGCTGTAGCGCTTGGGATGATGCTCGTGGGTGCCATGGACTTCCTGCAGAAACACCACGTCGGCGGCCACGCTGCGCACCGCTTCGCGCAACTCCGGAAGGATGAAACGGCGATTGAGTGCGGTGAAGCCTTTGTGGGTGTTGACCGTCAGCACGGTGAAACGGCGCACAGACACTTCGATGCTGGTCTGCTCGTCGGTGAACCCGACCGGCTCTGGAATACTCATGCCAGCACCCCTTCGGCAGCCGGTTCGCCGGGGGTGGTGGCGAGCGTTTTATCCAGCTCGAATCGGTGGAGCAAGCTGCGCGCGTCGTAGGGCGCGCGGACTTTGATGTCGTTGTCGAAATAGCAGAACACTTCGCGGGATTTACGCGCCCGCGGCTTGAGGCGCGGCGCGATCAGGTGCGCATCGCCAGGCTGTCGGCCGTGATGCCAGGCGTCGATGCGTTCGGCCCAGTTTTTGAGCGCCGACTCGGTGTAGCCGCTGGCGTACAGCTCTTCGGCGCCGTGCAGGCGCAGGTAAACGAAGTCGCTGGTGAGGTCTTCGCGGTACGGCCATTTGCCGGCGGTGTCGGCGATCACCAGGGCGGTGTTGTAGCGTTTCAACAAGCGCACGAAGTCGGGGTCGATGAAGCTGTCGTTGCGCACTTCCACGGCATGACGCAACGGTTTTTTGCGCCAGGCTTTGAGGCTGGCGTGGCCGTGCAGATGCGAGTCGTGCTGGCGGGCGAGGGCGGCAGCGGCTTCGGTATCGCGGGGCAACAATGAGAGGAAGTGTTCGAAGCGCTCAGGGTCGAATTTGAAGTTCGGCGGAAACTGCCAGAGGATCGGCCCGAGCTTTTCCTTGAGTTCCAGCACCCCGGAGGCGAAGAAATTCGCCAGCGGTTTTTCGATCTCGCGCAAGCGCCGGACGTGGGTGATGAAACGCGGCGCCTTGACACTGAACACGAAGTCATCCGGCGTTTCGCTGTACCACTGCGCATAACGTTCGGGCCGTTGCAGGGCGTAGAACGATCCATTGATTTCGATGCTGTTGACCGCCCGCGAAGCGAACTGCAATTCGTGCTTCTGCGTCAGTCCTTTCGGGTAGAAATCCCCGCGCCACGGAACGTAGCGCCAGCCGGAAATACCGATGTGAATCGTCGCCATGCCGCCCTCCCGTTGTCAGTCCTCGTACAGCCTGTGTCTGTTGATGACTGTGCGCGGTTCGGGAAAGTTTCGGTGGCGTTACGGACGGTAGTCTGTAGGAGCTGCCGCAGGCTGCGATCTTTTGATCTTAGATCGCAGCCTTCGGCAGCTCCTACAGGGGGATCGTGGGATCAGTGGCCGGTGACGACTCGCGAAGTGCTTTCGGCATAGGTCGGACCGAGGCGATCCAGTCGCCCACTCCACGCTGTGAGTGCCAGCGCCAGCAACACCACCAGCCCGCCGATCCACGCCGTGTGAATCAGGCCCAGATGTTCGACGATCAGTCCGCCGCCCCACGCACCACCGGCAATCCCGAGGTTGAACGCGGCAATGTTCAGCCCCGACGCCACGTCTACCGCGTGCGGTGTGTGATGTTCAGCCTGACGCACCACATACACCTGCAGTCCCGGCACGTTGCCGAACGCTACCGCGCCCCACACCAGCACCGTGGCCAGCGCCAGCCATGGATTGGCGGCGGTGAAGGTCAGCACGAACAGCACGGCGGCGAGCAGGGCAAAGATGATTTTCAAGGCACTGATCGGCCCGCGTTTGTCCGCCAGTTTGCCGCCCCAGAGGTTGCCGACCGCCACCGACACGCCATACACCAGCAATACCAGGCTGACAGTGCCGGCGCTGAAACCGGAGATGTCCTGCAGGATCGGCGCAAGGAACGTGAAGGCGACGAACGAGCCGCCGTAACCGATCGCGGTCATGGCGTACACCAGCAGCAGACGCGGTTGTTTCAGCACTTGCAGTTGTTGCAGCAGAGACGCCGGTTTGCTGTGGGCAATGTTGTTCGGCACATACAGCAAGCTGCCGATGAACGCGATCACACCCAGCGCCGAGACGGCGAGGAAGGTTTCCCGCCAGCCGAAATGCTGACCGATGAACGTGCCCAGCGGCACGCCGGTGACCAACGCCACCGTGAGGCCGGTGAACATGATCGCAATCGCGCTGGCGGCCTTTTCCTTGGGCACCAGGCTGGTGGCGATGGTCGAGCCGATGGAGAAGAACACCCCGTGCGCCAGACCGGTGACGATCCGCGCCAGCACCAGCGATTCATAACCCGGCGCCAGCCACGCCAGCAGGTTGCCGAGGGTGAACAGCACCATCAGCGACAGCAGCAACAGTTTGCGCGGGACCTTGCCGGTGAGGGCGGTCAGCACCGGCGCGCCAATGGCGACACCCAGCGCATACAGACTGACCAGCAGCCCGGCGGACGGCAGGCTGACGCCAAGATCGGCGCCGATGGTGGGCAACAGGCCAACGATGACGAACTCGGTCGTCCCGATGGCGAATGCGCTGAGGGTCAGCGCGAGCAAGGCAATGGGCATGAGGGCACTCCGGTAGAGGTTTGAATGGAGCGCAGTGTCGGGGTTTGGCTTGTGCGGAAAAATACGGGGTTGGGCATTTGATATTTGCTGCTGACGCAAATATCCACGGACTGCTGTGAACCCTGTGGTGAGGGGATTCATCCCCGATGGGTTGCGGAGCAACCCCAACCGTTTCCAGAGGGTGTGAAAGCAGATGTTTACGTCTGCTGCGCAGCCGATCGGGGATAAATCCCCTCACCACAGGGGAATGCAGTGGGCACTGGGGGTATTGAGGCAAAAACCGAACTTGTCCGCCATTCACCGATCAGTTCCTTACAGGTTCAGCCAACGGAGACCGGAGTTTTGATCAAGTTCAGGATCGCCATTCTGCTGGGAGCACTGCTGTTGCTCGGCGCCAACCAACTCGAAGCCGCCACGCTGCCGGGCGTTCCAGCCGCTGCTGAAGAGCCGGCCAAACCCGAGCCCATCGTCCAGGGCGGTCTGCTCGGCGCGATCAGTTCGAGCATCGACGACGTGCAGGACAAACTCGATCTCAACGAACATCTGGTCGACGCCTGGCGCTTGCGTGCCGATCGCGCGGCGGATGAAGTCGACAAACTGGTCAATCAGCCGTCGAACCGCTCCGGCTGGAGCGTCGCCGGGGATTTCCTGATGCTGTCCGGCGTCTGGCTCGGCACTTTTGCGCTGCTCACGGTGCTCGGCAGCCTGCTGGCCAGGCGGCTGAGTCAGGGCCGTTGGCTGCGCACCCGCCAGCGCAGTCAGGATCTGGCGGGTTACCTGCTGCCGTACACCGTGCCGGCGCTGATCTGCCTGCCGCTGACGCTGTACGTCAGCCACTTTCTGCAAGCCTCGGTCGGCCGGGCGCTGGCGCTGTGTTTTGCCTACGCCACCAGCAGCGGGATTTTCTCCACCTCGATGCTGTTGTGTGTGGTGGTGATGTTCAATGTCGGGCACAAACGGCCGGCCGCGCGGATCATCCGCAACTACTGCCCGAAACCGCTGTTCCTGATCGGCTTTCTCGCCGCCCTCAGTGATGCGTTGACCAGCCCACAGATCGCCCGTCAGTTGGGTGGCAACATTACCAGCAGCGTTGCGGTGTTCACCGGGCTGATCGCCTCGATCATCTTTGGTCTGCTGGTGATTCGCCTGCGTCGGCCAGTGGCGCATCTGATCCGTAACCGGCCACTGGCGCAGCGCCTGAAGCAACCGTCGTTGCAGGAGTCGCTGCGGATTTTTTCCGGGCTCTGGTACTGGCCGATTGTGTTGATGGTGCTGGTTTCGGCGGTCAATCTGATCGGCATCGGTGAAGACAATCAAAAGGCCCTGCGCTGTGCGTTGTTCACCACCGTGCTGCTGATCGGCACGGTGTTCCTCAGCACCATCCTCCAGCACCTGTTCAAGTCGCGAAAGGCCGAAGCGATCCAGCGCAGCAGTGCCTACAAGGAACGCTTTCTCAGCCTGTTGCACGCGTTGCTGCGGATCGTCATTGCGATTGCCTTCATCGATATTCTCGGGCGGATCTGGGGCGTTTCACTGCTTGATTTCGCTCAGAGCAGCACGATCGGCCGGGCGATCAGCAACGCGTTGAGCAGCATCGGCCTGATCTTCCTCGTCACCTGGCTGTTGTGGGTGGTGCTCGACACGGCGATTCAGGAAGCGTTGAAACCACCGGTGAGCAAACGCTCGTCGCGCCAGCCCAGCACCCGGGTGAAAACCATCCTGCCGCTGCTGCGCAATGCGATCAAAATCATCCTGGTGGTGATCTGCGCGATCACCACCATGGCCAACCTCGGCATCAACGTTGCGCCGCTGTTGGCCGGTGCCGGGGTGGTCGGTCTGGCGATCGGTTTCGGTTCGCAGCAACTGGTGCAGGACGTGATCACCGGGCTGTTCATCATCATCGAAGACACCCTGTCGATCGGCGACTGGGTGGTGCTCGATTCCGGACATGCCGGCACCGTTGAGGGCCTGACCATCCGCACCCTGCGCCTGCGTGACGGCAAGGGGTTTGTGCACTCGGTGCCGTTCGGTCAGATCAAGGCTGTGACCAATCAATCACGGCAGTTTGCCTATGCGTTTTTCTCGGTGCAGTTCACTTACGACACCGATGTCGACAAGGCCATCGAGCTGATCCGCGAGACCGGCGATTCGATCCGTGAAGACCCGTTCCTCAAGTACAACCTGCAAGGGCCGCTGGATGTGTTCGGGGTGGACCGGATGGACCTGAACGGGGTGGTGCTGACCGCGCAGTTCCGTACCGTGTCGGGCGGGCAATATGCAGTGAGCCGGGCGTTCAATCAGCGTTTGAAAAAGCTTGTGGATAACAGTCCTGACGTGCATTTCGCGCAGACTTATCCACAGCAGGTTTTGTTGCCCAAGCGGCAGGTTGAGGGGGAGTTGGTGGCGAGCGAGGTGCCGCAGAAGTCGAGTACTTGATTGCCGGATTTTGTGCTGGGATTGCCGGCCTCTTCGCGGGCAAGCCCGCTCCCACATTGGATTTGTGAACGACGCAGATCCCCTGTGGGAGCGAGCTTGCTCGCGAAAGGGCCAGACCTGTCGACATCAATGCCGGATCAGCTTGCTACGCACCTGCTCCATGGCCACCTGATCCAGCTCAGTCCAGAAAACCTGCTTGCCGGCAATCTCGGCAGCCACCGGCAAACCATCCCGATACACCAGCCGATTACTCACCAACGCCGGCACCTTCGCCCCGGCAACAACGTCCCCGCCAGATTCAACGGATCAACCCCGCACACTGCGATCAAGCTGCCGTCATGCGCCCGCCGCCGTACCTCCCGCAACAACGGAATCGCCTCCGGCAAGGCAAACTGTTCCCCCGCCAGACCACTGACAAAGCGCCCGCCGCGAATCTCGCCACGGGCCTCCAGCCGATGAAACGTGCGCAGCAATTCGCGCCAGCTCGGCAGCCAATCCGCCTCGCGCTCCAGCAGGCGCCAGAACACTACGCCATAGCGGCGCAGCAACGTCATGGCGACATGTTCGAGAGTTTCGGGTGACGCCATCTGACCGCTTTCCAACGGCGGCCCGCGCCGCAACAACGCCCAGCGCCCGGCATCGTCCATGCCGCCGACAAACGCGCCGCGCCCGCGTCGACTGCTGCGTTGCTGGCGCTTGCTCGCCGGAGTGATCAGGGCGCGCAAACCAGCGAAGCTGTCGGCGTTCACCAGGCCGGCGCCGACCAGTTCCTGCAAGGCGATCTCCAGCTCGGTGCGCAGCAGGTGCGCTTCGTGGATCAACTCATCGAAAAACAACGCGCCATGCTGACTCAGCGCCTCATAAACCTTTTGCGTTTTCGGCGACAGTTCGCTGACCGGCGTCTGCTCGGCCAGCGCACTCCACAACCCGACCTGACTGCGCGGCAGCAGCACAATCGGTGTACTGCGCAGCGCCGTGCCGCTGACTTTCTGCCGGGCGCTGAGGCGCGTCCACACCAGTTTGCCGTTGCGGCACAGGTCATCCAGCCAGCTCGGCGAATAGTCTTTCAGGCGTGCCGGGAGAATGTCGCTGTCCCACGCCGAAGCCGCTGCCGGGTAGCCTTCGAACTGGCCGACAATCGCCGGCAATATCGCGCTGCCCTGACCGCGCGTGGCGCTGGACAAGTGCTGCCAGTCGAACAGGAAACGCATGAAATCCTGCAACGCCACCGGCTCGATTTCCCGGCGCAGACGCTTGACCGTGTAGCGATGAATGCGCGCGAGCAGATGCCGTTCGCACCATTCCTCAACGGCCACACCCGGGGTGAACTGACCGCGCAGCACATAGCCTTCACGCTCCAGTTGCGCGAGGGTTTGTGCGACTTGTGCAGCGGGCAGCGCCAGCGGTTCGGCAATAGCCGGGAGCGGCAGCGGGCCGAATGCGCCGAGCCGCGCGCGGACCACCTCGACCAGTGCTTCCTCGAACGTCCAAGGTTCGTTGAAACCAGGCAAGGCCTGCTGCTGCGGTTGCAGCGTGGCCTGTGGATAAAGCGCCAACAGGCAGGTCAGGCGTTCACGTGCCAACCACAACGAATGTTGAGGATTGATCATCAGGCGACAGGCTCGACCACTTTCGGTCAACGTATCCAGCCATTCACGCCAATTCCCGTTGGCCTGAACTTCAGCCTCGTCGATGCACGCCAGACTCATCAGCGCCTCGTGCATTTCATCGGCGTTGGCCGGCGTCGGCCATGCTTCCTCGCGCACCGCGTTGATAGCGTCGGCGTCCAGTGCCCCAAGGTCATCGGTGGATTGCGGATCGCTCCAGCGGCGGTTGATCACCGCTTGGGTGCGGCGTTCTTCCAGTGGTGCGTCATCGAGAAAGCTGTACGGCCGCGCACTGAGAATTTCTGCGGCCAGCGGTGACGGCGCCGGCAGATCGCGGCTGAGCAAACGCACCTCGCCACGCTCCATGCGCCGCAGCAGATTGAGCCAGCCGTCGCTGTCCATGGCCTCGTGCAGGCAATCGTCGAGAGTCTGTTCAACCAACGGATGCTCGGGAATTTCCCGCTCACCGGCGAGGTTTTCCAGGCAGGCGATCTGGTCGGGAAACACACTGGCGATCAGGTCTTCGCTTTTCATCCGCTGCAACTGCGGTGCGACTTTGCGCCCGCCGGTAAAACGCGGCAACGCCAGCGCGACCCCGGCATTCCAGCGCCAGCGCACGCCGAACAACGGCGCATCCACAACGGCCTGAATCAGGATGTGTTCGGCGCTGTTGCTGTGCAGGTAGCGCCAGACGTCATCCAGTTCGAAACTATGGCTGGTGGACAGCGACAGGACGATCGCGTCCTCACTGGCAGCAGCCTGCAATTCGAAATTGAAGGTGCGGCAGAAACGCTTGCGCAGCGCGAGGCCCCAGGCGCGGTTGATGCGGCTGCCGAACGGTGAATGGATGATCAACTGGGTGCCGCCGGATTCATCGAAAAACCGCTCCATCAAGAGCGTGTCCTGCGAGGGCAGGGCGCCGAGGGTCAGGCGAGCGCGGGCGAGATAGTCCACCAGTTGTTCGGCGCTGGCGCGGTTCAGGCCGAGGGTTGCGGTCAGCCAGTCGAGCGCCGGTTGCAGATCGCCGGGGCTGGCGCCGAGCAGTTCGTCGAGGGTCGCCTGCAGGCGCGCCACCGCCAAAGACAATTCATCGCTGCGCCCCGGGGCTTCGCCGAGCCAGAACGGAATGGTCGGCGGCTGACCCCGGGCGTCCTCGACCCGGACCTTGCCGGTTTCCACCCGCAGGATGCGGTAGGAGGTGTTGCCGAGCTGGAAAATGTCGCCCGCGATACTTTCCACGGCAAAGTCTTCGTTGACGCTGCCGATGTTCAGGCCTTGCGGTTCGAGCAGCACGCTGTAGTCGGCGTTGTCGGGAATGGTGCCGCCGCTGGTCACGGCGGTCAGTTGCGCGCCACGGCGGCCACGCAGGGTGCGGCTGACGGCGTCGCGGTGCAGGTAAGCGCTGCGGATGCCCTGACGACCGTTGTAGCCTTCGGCGAGCATCGTCAGCAGCGCCTGATAGTGTTTTTCGTCGAGATCGCGATACGGCGAGGCTTGGCGGAACAGCGCCAGCAGCGCGTCTTCCGCCCATTCCCGGCAACTGACCTCGGCAATGATCTGCTGCGCCAGTACATCCAGCGGCGCCTCGGGGATGTGCAGGGTGTCGAGTTCGCCACGGCGCACGCAGTCGAGCAGGGCGGCGCATTCGATCAGGTCGTCGCGGGTGGTGGCGAACAAGCGGCCCTTGGGCGTGCCGCCGACCTGGTGCCCGGAGCGACCGACTCTTTGCAGAAACCCGGCAATCGAGCGCGGCGAGGATATTTGGCAGACCAGATCGACTTCGCCGATATCAATGCCCAACTCCAGCGACGCAGTGGCGATCAGCACTTGCAGCTCACCGCGCTTGAGCCGCTGTTCGGCGTCGAGGCGGAATTCTTTGGCCAGGCTGCCGTGATGCGCGGCCACCGCGTGTTTGCCCAGACGTTCGCTGAGGTGTCGGCTAAGGCGTTCGGCCAAGCGTCGGGTGTTGACGAAAATCAGCGTGGTGCGGTGGTCGCGGGCCAGTTCGGCGAGCCGGTCATAAACCAGTTCCCAGACGTCGTTGGCCATCACTGCCGACAACGGCACCGGCGGCACTTCGATGCCCAGATCCCGTGGCCGGGCGTGGCCGATGTCGATGATTTCGCACGGGCGATCAGTGCCGACCAGAAACCGCGCCACGGCATCGATCGGCTTTTGCGTGGCGGACAAGCCGATGCGGGTCAAGGGTTCGGCACACAGCGCCTGCAGGCGTTCGAGGCTCAGCGCCAAGTGACTACCGCGTTTACCGGCGGCGATGGCGTGAATCTCGTCGATGATTACTGTGCGCGTGCTGCCGAGCATTTTGCGTCCGGACTCGGAGCCGAGCAGCACGTACAGCGATTCCGGAGTGGTCACCAGAATGTGCGGCGCACTTTTGCGCATGGCGGCGCGGTCTTTTTGCGGGGTGTCGCCGGTGCGCACCGCCGTGGTGATCTGCAATTCCGGCAGGCCCATCTGGCGCAGCTGTTCGGTGATTCCGGCCAGCGGATTTTGCAAGTTGATGCGGATGTCGTTGGACAACGCCTTGAGCGGTGAAACGTAGACCACCAGAGTTTCGTCGGGCAGGCCGTCGGGGTTTTCCAGCCCCCGGTGAACGAGGTCGTCGAGCACCGCGAGAAACGCGGTGAGGGTTTTACCGGAGCCGGTGGGCGCGGCGATCAGTGTCGAGCGGCGCTGGCGGATCAACGGCCATGCGCGGGCCTGGGCGGCGGTGACCGTCGCGAAGGTGCTGCTGAACCAGGCGCTGACGGCGGGGTGAAAGCCTGCCAGGGCGGCGTCCTTGGGAATGGGCAGATTCATGGCTCAAGTTATGCGGGTGAGGGCGGCAAGATGCAAGTACCGCTGGGGATCTAGACAGACAGTCGGGGCCTCATCGCTGGCAAGCCAGCTCCCACAGTGATTTTTGTTGTCCACAAGTCTGGCAATCAATTCTGAACCCTGTGGGAGCTGGCTTGCCAGCGATGGGGCCAGTTGATTCAGCACAATTCCCGGCGATCTGCACTTTACGGGTGACGGTTGCGTACTAAACCCGCAAAATGCAACGATTCCGGCAATTATCGACGACGGGTGTCACAAGCACCGTCGCTAAAGCCATCGTTCCAATCAGACTGGGCCTGCTGACTCTATGCGAATGCGCCTTATGTTACTGGGCGGCGGAAATGCCCTTGGGCAGGCGCTGATTCGCCTCGGTGCAGAGGAAGACATCGGTTTCCTCGCCCCCCGCCCGCCCGAAGACGGCTGGGATGCCGCGAGCCTGACGCAACTGCTCGACGACACCCGTCCGGATGCGTTGATCAATCTCGCCTACTATTTCGACTGGTTCCAGGCCGAGACTGTCAGCGAAAGCCGTCTGGCCGGCCAGGAACGCGCCATCGAGCGGCTGGCCGAGCTGTGCCAGCACCACAACATCATCCTCGTACAGCCCTCCAGTTATCGGGTGTTCGACGGTTCGCGGGCGACCGCCTACAGCGAAAAAGACGAGCCGGTGCCGCTGGGCCTGCGCGGCCAGGCGCTGTGGCGCATCGAGCAAAGCGTTCGCGCCACGTGCCCGCAACACGTGCTGCTGCGCTTCGGCTGGCTGCTCGATGACAGCCCTGAAGGTACCCTCGGACGTTTCCTCGCCCGCGCCGAACAGCCGGACGAATTGCTCATGGCCGATGATCGCCGCGGCAATCCGACCCCGGTCGATGACGCCGCACGGGTGATCATTTCGGTGCTCAAGCAACTCGATTGCGCGGCGCCGCTGTGGGGCACTTACCATTACGCCGGCCACGAAGCGACCACGCCGCTGGCGCTCGGTCAGGCGATTCTGACCGAGGCGCGCAGCCTGCATCAGTTGGCAATCGAAGCGCCGACCGCTCAGGCCCACGCCGCGCGGCCGGACGCCGCCGAGGAACCGCAACACGCGGTGCTCGCCTGCAAGAAAATTCTGCACACTTTCGGGATCAAGCCCCGCGCCTGGCGCGCCGCACTCCCGGCTTTACTGGATAGGTTTTATCGTCATGGCTGAAGGCCCTGTTTTAATCACCGGCGGCGCCGGTTTCATCGGCTCGCACCTGACGGATGCGTTGCTTGCCACCGGCCATTCGGTGCGGATTCTCGATGACCTGTCGACCGGCAAACGCAGCAACCTGCCGCTGGACAACCCGCAGGTTGAACTGATCGTCGGTGATGTCGCCGATGCCACGCTGGTTGCGCAGGCGATGCAGGGTTGCAGCGCTGTCGCGCATCTGGCGGCGGTGGCCTCGGTGCAGGCGTCGGTGGACGATCCGGTGAAGACGCACCAGAGCAATTTCATCGGCACCCTGAATGTCTGCGAAGCCATGCGCCAGGCCGGGGTCAAGCGCGTGCTCTACGCATCGAGCGCGGCGGTTTACGGCAACAACGGCGAAGGCGAGTCGATCGACGAGGACACGCCAAAAGCCCCGCTGACCCCGTACGCCTCGGACAAACTGGCCGGCGAACACTACTTCGATTTCTACCGTCGCCAGCATGGCCTGGAACCGGTGATCTTCCGCTTCTTCAACATCTTCGGCCCGCGCCAGGATCCGTCCTCGCCGTACTCCGGAGTCATCAGTATTTTCAGCGAGCGGGCACAGAAAGGCCTGCCGATCACCGTGTTCGGCGATGGCGAGCAGACGCGTGATTTCCTCTATGTCGAGGATCTGGTCGACGTGCTGGTGCAGGCGATCGACAAGCCTGAGGTGGAAGTGGGTGCGATGAACGTCGGCTGGAATCAGGCGATGAACCTCAAGCAGATGCTGCAGGCGCTGCAAGACGTGGTTGGCGAGCTGCCTCCGATCAGCTACGGCCCGGCACGTTCCGGTGACATCCGCCATTCGCGGGCGAACAACGCGCGTTTGCTGCAACGCTTCAAGCTGCCGGAGCCGACGCCGATGCGTGTGGGGCTGGCGCGGTTGCTGGGACGCTAAATCGAAAAAACAAAAAAGGCGCCTTTGCAGGCGCCTTTTTTGTGGGCGGGGTATCGCTTTGACGCTCGGTGCAATCCCTGTGGCGAGGGAGCTCGTCGAATCGTCGCACCGTCCCGCTCGACTGCGCAGCAGTCGCAAATTCAGTCAACGCGGTTTTTCTGAAGCACCGCTTTTGCCTTGTTCAGGGCTGCTTCGCAGCCCAGCGGGAGCAAGCTCCCTCGCCACATTAGCCCGCATTCACCACCACGCGAATGTTCGACTGTTGCTTAGAACTTGTAGCCCAGACCCACCATGTACACAAACGGATCGACGTCGACATTCACCTTGGCACGGGTGCCCGGCGCCACCGCGTTGTTCTCGACAGTCGCGCGGGTGTCGATGTCGATGTAGCGCACCTGGGCGTTGAGCATGATGTTGTCGGTCAGCATGTAGTCGGCGCCGACCTGCCAGGCCAGGCCCCAGGAGTTTTTCGCCTTGAAGTTGCCGAAGCCGTTGGACTGCGCTTCGCTGCCGACGTGCTCGTCGTAGATCCAGGTGTAGTTGATGCCGCCGCCGATGTAAGGCTGGAATGGCGATTTCGCATCCAGCGGGTAGTACACGACGCTGAGGGTGGGCGGCAGGTGTTTCAGGGTGCCGAGTTTGCCGTTGGCGGCTGGCAGCGCGGTGCCTTTGATCTTCACGTCATGCTCAAACGGCGAGGCGGCCAGCAACTCGATACCGATGTTGTTGGTCAGCATGTAAGCGAAGTTCAGACCCAGTTGGGTGTCGCTGCTCATGGTCGCCTTGCCGCCCAGGTTGGTGCCGCTCAACGGACCCTGATCGACCTTGACGCTGGAGCTGTCGGCCTTCGGGTTGACGGTGATCGCACCGGCGCGAACGATGATGTCGCCGGCTTCGTGGGCGTGGGCGAGCGGGGCTGCGAGCGCGAATGCAAACAGCGAGGCGCTGAGCAAGGACTTGTTCATGGGGGCTCCCAAAGGACGTTAAAAATGTTTGATGTCCTATGGTACGAATCCGTCTGATACGGTCTTTTGACTCAGCTCAATGAAACAGTGAAGGGGCGGTTTTTTGTGGAACCTTGGCCGACCCCTTCGCGAGCAAGCTCGCTCTCACATTAGAGCTCGGTCAACTGTGGGAGCGAGCTTGCTCGCGAAGACAATGGGCCGAACAGTGCAGAACGACCGGACTTACTCCGGCAGCTCATACACATAAATCTTGTCCGCCGCCATCTGATACCCGGCATCCGCCAGTTCGCTGGTGGACGCCTTGACCTGCAACGGTCCCTCGACCCAGTACGGTTGATACAGCTCGTCGAGCTTCACCCCCAGCTCGCTTTTTACATGCACGATCTGATTCGACGGCGGTGGCGGCACGTGGATGCAGGCGCCGAAGTACGGCACCAGCAGGAAGTCGGTGGTGCGTCCTTCTTCGTTGACCTCCAGCGGCACAATGTAACCGGGCAGGCGGATGTTCTGGCCGTCCAGGCTCTGCACCACCGGCGCGTTGGGCATGTCCTGTTTCGCGGCGGGCGCCGATTCGGCCGAGAGCGCATCGCCCATCTTCGACATGTCGTGCAACGGCGTCATGTTCGGCACTTCCGGCGCGGCGTCCGGCGGGATCATCTCCGACCAGGTCAAGTCTTTCGGCGCCGCTGCCCACACGGGCAGGGCAACCAGCAACAGCAGCGCGAGTACGGCGCGGGGCATGGTGAACATCCTCATAAACGGATCGACAGGCCATCGGCCAATGATTGGCGATACGCGCGCCAGGCCGGCACGCTGCCCATCAGCAGCGCGGCCGCCAGAATGCCACCGAGCAGCGTCCATTCATACTCGCTCGGCCACGCCAGCGGCAGATACAAACCGTAATTGGCCTGCACATAACCCTGCGCGGCGGCGATGCCGATGTACAGCAAGGCCAGTCCTGCGATCACCCCGGTCAGCGCCAGCGCGAAAGCTTCCAGCACCAGCAGGCTTGCGATGTGCCACGGCCGCGCACCGACCGAACGCAGAATCGCCATCTCGCGACGGCGCTCGTTGAGGCTGGTGAGAATCGCCGTGAGCATGCCGATCAGCCCGGTCAGCACCACGAACAGCGAGACCACGAACAGCGCCTTTTCAGCGGTGCTCATCAGGCTCCACAACTCCTGCAACGCCACGCCCGGCAGGATCGCCAGCATTGGCTCGCCACGGAATTCGTTGATTTCGCGCTGCAGGGCGAAGGTGGAAATCTTGCTGTTGAGGCCAAGCATGAACGCGGTGATCGCCTGTGGCGTCAGGTCCATGTTGCGTGCCTGATCCGCGGTGATCCGCCCGTTGCCGCGCGCCGGCACACCGTTATGCCAGTCGATGTGAATCGCCTCCATACCGCCGAGGCTGATGTGCAGCGTGCGATCCACCGGGGTGCCGGTACGCTTGAGAATGCCGACCACGGTGAACGGTTTGTCGTCGTGCTTGACCAGACTGATCGCCGCCACGCCGTGGGCCAGCACCAGTTGGTCGCCGAGCTTGTAATGCAGCGCCTCGGCCACTTCGGCGCCGAGCACCACTTCGAACGGATCGGTGGCGAAGGCGCGGCCGTCGGCCAGTTGCAGATGCTGTTGGCGGCCGTACTGGTAATGCTCGAAATAGGCTTCGGTGGTGCCCATCACCCGGTAGCCGCGATGGGAGTCGCCGAGGGACATCGGAATCGCCCATTTCACTTTCGGGTTGCTGGCGAAATGTTCGAAGCTGTCCCAACGGATGTTGTTGGTCGCGTTGCCGATGCGGAACACCGAGTACAGCAGCAGGTTCACCGAGCCGGAGCGGGCGCCGACGATCAGGTCGGTGCCGCTGATGGTGCTGGCGAAACTGGCTTTGGCCTCGGTGCGCACGCGCTCGACGGCAAGCAACAGGCACACCGACAGGGCGATCGCGAACGCGGTGAGCAGGGCGGTAAAGCGGCGGTTGGCCAGGCTGGCCATGGCCAGACGAAACAGATACATCTCAGACCTCGGCAGACGTGGCGGCGCGATTGAGCTCGGCCAGGGACAGGTGACGGTCGAACAGCGGCGCCAGGCTCTGGTCGTGGCTGACGAACAACAGGCTCGATCCGGCTTCACGGCATTCGGCGAACAGCAGGCGAATGAAGTTTTCCCGGGCATCGTAATCCAGCGCCGAGGTCGGTTCGTCGGCGATCACCAGTTCCGGTTGGCCGATCAAGGCGCGCGCGGCGGCGACCCGTTGCTGCTGACCGATCGACAGCGAATCGGCGCGACGACCGAGGATGCTTTCGTCCTTCAGGCCCAGGTGGGCGAGCAGGGTGGCGGCGGCTTGGTCGACGCTGCCGTGCCGCTGTTTCGCCCGCTCTGCACGCAGCTTTGAAAAGTGGCAGGGCAACTCGACGTTCTCGCGTACCGAAAGAAACGGCAGCAGGTTGAATTGCTGGAAGATGTAGCCGGTGTGATCGACGCGAAAGCGGTCGCGGGCGCCGGCACCCAGTTCGGTCAGTTCCTGGCCGAGCAGGCGAATGCTGCCGCGCCCGGGTTTCTGCACGCCACCGAGCAGGCCAAGCAGGGTGGTCTTGCCACTGCCGCTCGGGCCTTTGAGGAACAGGGTTTCGCCCGGCTCCAGGCGAAACGCCGGGATGTCCAGCAGCGGCGGGTGACCGGGCCAGTTGAAGCCCAGGTCGGACAGTTCGATGAGTGCTTGGGTCATGGCACCAGTTTCATGGAGTGAACACATAACCCTGTGGGAGCGAGCTTGCTCGCGAATGCGGTGTGTCAGTCAACATAGATTTGGCTGATCCACCGCATTCGCGAGCAAGCTCGCTCCCACAGGGGATTTTCGGTGTGATCAGAAATTCAGGGACGCCGCCTTGGCGGTCACTTCCGTACCCTGCTGGCCGCTCGGGCCGATCAGTTGTACCTGAATTTTCTGAGTGGCCGGGAAGGTATTGAAGATGTTCGCCAGATCCAGGGTCTTCAAGGCGCCCGGGGTGGCGCAAGTGAATTGGTAGTGGGCGTGGATTTCGCTGTGATCGTGGTGATGCGCTTCACCGCCCTTGGCATCTTCGTCGTGGTCATCATCGTCATGGTCGTCGGCATCCGGCTTGTCGCCGAACAGCGGGCTTTGCAGTTCCTGGCTGGCCACTTTGCAACCGGCGGCGGCTGGCAGGCTGAACAGCGCCAGCGGGTTTTCGAGTTTGGTGCGCGCGGCCACGACTTTGGCTTTGTCGGTGTCGCTGGTGGCGGCGTGTTCGAAGCCCACCAGGTTCATTGCCGGGCTGTCCAGTTCCAGTTCCAGGGTCTGGCCGTCGAGCGCGGCGTTCAAACGACCGACGCCGTGTTCATGGGCGCCGAGGCTGCCGTGCTCATGGTCATGATCGTGCTCATCGGCAGCGTGGGCGATGGCCAGCGGCAACAGGGCAAACGGCAAAGCGAGCAGCAGACGACGCATGGCGGTCTCCGGAAAGTAAAGTGAAGAGTTTGTTATGTAATCTTATAACGAAAGTCCGCAGAGTTTGCCCGTGCGCTTGGCGTTGCACAAGTCCCGTGGGAGCATGCAGGTCAGAAATGTGCAGGAGCGAAGCAGATGTTGCGGATACGCGGAACCGTTGGCGCGATGCCGGTGGATTTGACGGTGGAGCTGGATGACAGCGATTGGGTGAAGCTCGGCGCAGCCCTTGGCGCGCAGCCGCAGGGCGATCAGCCTGAAATGGCAGTGAGCATGCCGGCAGCCAAACCGCTGAATCAGGACGAGGCGTTGTGGCAGGTGGCGAAAGATCTGTTGCGCAAGGCCGGGCAGCTCAGCGGGCCGGATTTGCTTGAACAGCTGGAAGGGCTGACCGGTAGCGCGGCGGCGGGCAAACGCCTGCTGGTGCGCCTGCGCCACAGTCCGGATGTAAAAGTGGTGAGTGGCGGGGATACGCCGCTTTACAGCTGGATCGAGTAAAACGAAAAAGATCGCAGCCTGCGATAGCTCCTACAGGTTCATCCGCAAAACATGGGTGAACCTGTAGGAGCTGCCGCAGGTTCGGGCCGCGATCGGACGATCTTTTGATCTTAATAAAGCGCAGCAAACACCTTACGGCGGTATGCCGTCACCAGGGGATGATCATTGCCCAGCAACTCGAACACCTGCAGCAAGGTCTTGTGCGGCAACCCTTCGCCGTAGCTGCGATTACGGATGAACAGCTTGAGCAAGGCCTCCAGCGCCGCTTCGTATTGCTGACGGGCCAGTTGCTGGATCGCCAGTTGATACACCGCTTCGTCGTCCTGCGGATTCTGCGCAAGACGCGCCTTGAGGTCGGCGGCATCCGGCAGGTCGCGGGCCAGACCGAGGAACTTGATCTGTGCCTTGGCGCCGGCCAGTGCGGCTTTGTGCTCATCACTCTTGACCGCGTCGAGCACGGTTTGCGCTTCGTCCAGTTCACCGCGCTCGGTCAGGCAGCGGGCATACAGAATCAGTGCCTTGGCGTTACTGTTGTCTTCGGTGAGCATCACCACCAGCGCCGCTTCGGCATCGGCGAAGCGTCCTTCATCGAACAGTGCCTGCGCCTGTTCGAACGGATCGGCGGCGGCTGGCGCCGGCATCTGCACATGCGGCTCAAGCAGGGCGCGCACCGCGGACTCCGGTTGCGCACCGGCAAAGCCGTCCACCGGTTGACCGTCCTTGAACAGCACCACGGTCGGCAGGCTGCGGATACCGAAGCGGGCCACAATGTCCTGCTCGATGTCGCAGTTGACCTTGGCCAGCAGCAGTTCGCCCTGATAGCTCTCGGCAATGCCTTGCAGCATCGGCATCAGCGCCTTGCACGGCGCACACCATTCGGCCCAGAAGTCCACCAGCACCGGTTTGTTGAAGGAAGCTTCGATCACCGACTGGTCGAAATCGGCAGTCGTGGCGTCGAAGATGTACGGCGTTTGCTGACTCATGGGGGATCTCGTCAAAGCGTGGATGGGGCAACTATACGGCTTGGCGGGGGGTGGCCGGAAGCGGGGGCAGGTTTAGAGAGGTGTTGCCTTATAGGACGCCTTCGCGAGCAAGCTCGCTCCCACATTGAATTTATGACATTCACAAAACCCGTGTGGGAACGAGTTTGCTCGCGAAGCTTTTAGTCACGCCGCGCATGGTAAAGACTGACATGTCTGAACTCTTCCGGCTCCGCCAGATCCGGCAAGGTCATCGCCTCAAACATTTCGATCCGCTCATACAACGGATGACGAAAATCCCGCACTCGCGAATCCGCCACCAGAGCCTCGCGGCCACGGCTGAGAAACGCATCCAGCAGCGGCAGGTTTTCGCGGTCGTACAACACGTCGGCGACCAGAATCAGATCGAACCGATCAGCCTCGGCAAAGAAGTCCGTCGAGTAACTCATCTGCACATTGTTGAGTTCGGCGTTCGCCCGGCACGCGGCAATCGCCAGCGGATCCAGATCACAGGCCACCACCTCCAGCGCCCCGGCCTTGACCGCAGCAATTGCGGCGATGCCGGAGCCGGCGCCGAAATCCAGCACCCGCTTGCTACGAACCCACTCGGGGAACTGCGCCAGATAGCGCGCCACCGCCAAACCGCTGGCCCAGCAGAAACTCCAATAGGGCGGTTCGTGGAGGATGCGCCGGGTTTCATCCGGGCTGAACTCACGATCCATGTTGTCGCCGTCGATCAGCCACAGCTGCAAATCGGTGCCCGGCAATGCGCAGGCCTTGAGCCGCGCATCACCAAGCAATTCACCTAACGCCAGTTGCAGGTCGAGCGGTGCCGTCATGGTGCTTTGACAAATTGCAGCTGGCCCAGCGCCTGAGTGTTCGGCTGGGTGATGGTTTGCGACGGCAGATGCAGGATCAACTGGCCCGACTGCGTGGCGCGTCCGCGCAGCTCGACCCGCGCGCCGGCCGGAAAGGCTTCCGGATTGAAGCGCAGGCGAAACGGCAGGATCTGGTTGTTGCCGATCAGGCTGGAACTGGCGAGCAGTTGTTGCGGGCGCGACTTGTCATCGATCACCAACAGCGCCAGTTCGACTTCGGCCCCGGCCGGCACGCCTTGCAGGGTGCCGCTCAGTTCGCGTTGATAGGCGGGCAGCGGGCCGAGGTCGGCTGCTTCTTTGGCTTTTTTCTGCGCCTGTTGTGGTGCAGGTCCCGGTGTCGGCGGTTGCGGCTTGGGCTTGTCGCTGCCGCAGGCTACCAGCAGGGCGAAAAGACTGAGCAAAACGAGCGGTCGTAGCGACATTGGCAGCTCCAGAAAATGAAATCCGTGGATCAAACGATCATGCCAGTCTGTATACCGCAAACCCTATGGCTTGTCTTGCCACCGGGATGCGCTACCATGGCCCTCCCTTTTTTTGTTGCCAGCCACCATGCACTGTCCCTTCTGCGGTGCCAACGACACCAAGGTCATCGACTCGCGTCTGGTCGCCGAGGGCGAACAGGTGCGCCGCCGGCGTGAATGCCTGGCCTGCGGCGAACGTTTCACGACATTCGAGACGGCCGAACTGGTGTTGCCGCGCCTGATCAAAACCGACGGCAGCCGCCAACCGTTCGACGAAGAAAAACTCCGCGCCGGTATGCAACGCGCCCTGGAGAAGCGTCCGGTGAGCGTCGAGCGCCTCGAATCCTCTCTGGTCCACATCAAGCACAAGCTGCGCGCCACCGGCGAGCGCGAGGTCAAATCCCTCGTGGTCGGTGAGCTGGTGATGGCCGAGCTGCAAAAGCTCGATGAGGTGGCCTACATCCGTTTCGCTTCGGTGTACCGGCGCTTCCAGGACCTCAACGAGTTCCGTGAAGAGATCGACCGCCTCGCCCGCGAACCGGTGAAAGAATGACCAGCACCGCCGAGCAGGCGATCCTCGACGCCCACTTCATGGCACGCGCGCTGGAACTGGCGCGCAAAGGCCACTACACCACCCATCCCAATCCACGGGTTGGCTGCGTGATCGTGCGTGACGGGCAGATTGTCGGCGAAGGCTTTCACGAGCGCGCCGGCGAACCCCACGCCGAAGTGCACGCCCTGCGCGCTGCCGGTGAACTGGCTCGGGGCGCCACGGCCTACGTGACCCTTGAACCGTGCAGCCACCATGGCCGCACGCCGCCGTGCGCCGATGCGCTGGTGAATGCCGGGGTTGCTCGGGTGGTCGCCGCGATGCGCGATCCGAATCCGCAGGTCGCCGGGCGTGGCTTGCAGCGTCTGGCTGATGCCGGCATCGCCACCGAAAGCGGCGTGCTGGAAGCCGAGGCGCGCCAGCTCAATCAAGGTTTCCTGAAACGCATGGAGCACGGCTTGCCGTTCGTGCGGGTCAAGTTGGCGATGAGTCTCGACGGGCGCACGGCGATGGAAAGTGGCGAGAGCCAGTGGATCACCGGCCCGGCCGCGCGTTCCGCCGTGCAGCGTTTGCGCGCGCAGGCGGCCGCGGTGCTGACCGGCGCCGACACCGTACTGGCCGACGGCGCGCGCCTGACCGTGCGCGCCGACGAACTGGGTCTGGATGCTGAACAAACCGCACTGGTCATGAGCCGTCCGCCGCTGCGGGTGCTGATCGACGGGCGCTTGCGAGTGCCGCTGGATGCGCCGTTCTTCAAGGCCGGCCCGGCGCTGGTCGCCACCTGCATGGCGGTCGAAGAGCAATACGCCAATGGCCCGGAGTGTCTGATCGTGCCGGGCGATGACGGTCAGGTCGATCTGCATCAACTGCTGATCGAGCTGGCCAACCGTGGCGTCAACGAAGTGCTGGTCGAGGCCGGCCCGCGTCTGGCCGGCGCGTTTGCCCGGCTCGGTCTGGTCGACGAGTTCGTGATCTTCATCGCCGGCAAGTTTCTCGGCTCCACGGCGCGGCCGCTGCTGGACTGGCCGCTGGCCTATATGAAGGACGCTCCCGAGCTGAAAATCACTGAAATCCGCGCGGTTGGCGATGACTGGCGAGTCACTGCGACGCCGGTCCTTTCGGCGAGCGTATAATTCCCGGCCATCGCCTTAGCGCTGGCTTCGTTCTCAAGGAGAACCCCATGTTTACCGGCATCATCGAATCCATCGGCAGTATCCGTGCACTGACCCCCAAGGGCGGTGATGTGCGGGTGCACGTCGAAACCGGCAAGCTCGACCTGAGCGACGTCAAACTCGGCGACAGCATCGCGGTCAACGGCGTGTGCCTGACGGCGGTTGAGCTGCCGGGCGACGGCTTTGCTGCCGACGTCAGCCGCGAAACCCTCGACTGCACCGCCATGAACGACCTGAAAAGCGGCAGCCCGGTCAATCTGGAAAAAGCCCTGACCCCGACCACCCGTCTCGGCGGGCATCTGGTCAGCGGTCACGTCGACGGTGTCGGCGAAATCGTCTCGCGCAGCGACAATGCCCGCGCCGTCGAATTTCGCATCCGCGCGCCGAAAGAACTGGCCAAGTACATCGCCCATAAAGGCTCGATCACTGTCGACGGCACCAGCCTGACCGTGAACGCGGTCGATGGCGCCGAATTCATGCTGACGATCATTCCGCACACCCTGAGCGAAACCATCATGGCCTCCTACAAGCCAGGTCGCCGGGTGAACCTGGAAGTCGACCTGCTGGCGCGTTATCTGGAGCGTCTGCTCCTCGGCGACAAGGCCGCAGAGCCGAGCGCTGGCGGCACGATCACTGAAAGCTTTCTGGCCGCCAACGGCTACCTCAAATCCTGACTGAAGGGGGTGCCTTGTGGCGCTCAATAGCATCGAAGAACTGGTTGAAGACATCCGCCAAGGCAAGATGGTCATCCTCATGGATGACGAAGACCGCGAGAACGAAGGCGACCTGATCATGGCCGCCGAATGCTGCAAGGCCGAGCACATCAACTTCATGGCCAAGCACGCCCGTGGCCTGATCTGCATGCCGATGAGCCGTGAGCGCTGCGAGCTGTTGAAACTGCCACTGATGGCGCCGCGCAACGGTTCCGGTTTCGGCACCAAGTTCACCGTGTCGATCGAAGCCGCCGAAGGCGTCACCACCGGCATCTCCGCTGCTGACCGTGCGCGCACCGTGCAAGCGGCTGCAGCCAAAGACGCCAAGGCTGAAGACATCGTCAGCCCGGGCCATATCTTCCCGCTGATGGCCCAGGCCGGCGGCACCCTGGCGCGCGCTGGTCATACTGAAGCGGCCTGCGACTTGGCGCGTATGGCCGGTTTCGAACCAAGCGGCGTGATCTGCGAAGTAATGAACGACGACGGCACCATGTCCCGTCGCGCCGAGCTGGAAGCGTTCGCCGCCGAACACAACATCAAGATCGGCACCATCGCCGACCTGATTCACTACCGGATGATCCACGAACGTACCGTTCAGCGGATTGCCGAACAGCCGCTGGACAGCGAACTGGGCCAATTCAACCTGGTGACCTATCGTGATTCGGTGGAAGGCGACGTGCACATGGCCCTCACTTTGGGCACCGTTTGCGCCGAAGAGCCGACCCTGGTTCGCGTGCACAACATGGACCCGCTGCGCGACCTGCTGATGGTCAAGCAACCGGGCCGCTGGAGCCTGCGCGCCGCGATGGCTGCGGTGGCCGAGGCCGGCAGCGGTGTCGTGCTGTTGCTCGGTCACCCGCTCGATGGCGACGTGTTGCTGGCGCACATCCGCGAAACCGCTGATCAGGCGGCGGTGAAAAAACCGACCACCTACAGCATCGTCGGTGCCGGCTCGCAGATCCTGCGTGACCTCGGCGTGCGCAAAATGCGCCTGATGTCTGCGCCAATGAAATTTAATGCGATATCCGGTTTCGATCTGGAAGTTGTAGAATACGTGCCCTCCGAATAAGACGCCGGGTTTTGGCCTCGTTGTTCGCTCAAGGCATATTTGATTTATTGTGGCGAGGGAGCTTGCTCCCGCTGGGCTGCGCAGCGGCCCCTCTTGTGGGCGCTGCGCACCCAAGCGGGAGCAAGCTCCCTCGCCACAAAGATGTGCAAGTGAACACCGAGTGCGATTTCCGACGCTGTATTCGCGGTTCAAATATCACTGAGGGATGCGTACGAAACGCGTCCCGGCTCTTTAAGAGATCTGACGAATGACCCTGAAGACCATCGAAGGTACCTTCATCGCCCCTAAAGGCCGCTACGCTCTGGTAGTAGGCCGTTTCAACAGCTTCGTGGTTGAAAGCCTGGTCAGCGGTGCAGTTGATGCCCTGGTTCGCCACGGCGTGAGCGAAAGCGACATCACCATCATCCGCGCACCTGGCGCCTTCGAAATCCCGCTGGTTGCGCAGAAAGTCGCCCAGAAAGGCGAGTTCGCAGCCATCATCGCCCTCGGCGCGGTCATTCGTGGTGGCACTCCGCACTTCGAATACGTGGCTGGCGAGTGCACCAAGGGCCTGGCCCAGGTCTCCATGGAATTCGGCGTACCGGTCGCGTTCGGCGTCCTGACCGTTGACTCCATCGAGCAAGCCATCGAACGTTCCGGCACCAAGGCCGGCAACAAAGGTGCTGAAGCTGCCCTGTCCGCTCTGGAAATGGTCAGCCTGCTGGCGCAGTTGGAGGCCAAGTGATTAGCGACGATAGCGATCGTTTCAACCCGCGCGATCCGAAACCTGCGGATGCCGGCAAGCCATCGAAAAGCGCCAAGCGTCGCGAAGCCCGTCAGCTCGCCACTCAAGCGCTGTACCAGTGGCACATGGCCAAGGCTTCGCTGAACGAGATCGAAGCGCAGTTTCGCGTTGATAACGATTTCACCGATGTCGATGGCGCCTACTTCCGCGAAATCCTGCACGGGGTTCCGCAGTTCAAGACTGAAATCGACACCGCGCTCAAGCCTTGCCTGGACATCGAAATCGAAGAGCTGGACCCGGTTGAACTGGCGGTTCTGCGCCTGTCCACCTGGGAACTGCTCAAGCGTGTCGACGTGCCGTACCGCGTGGTGATCAACGAAGGTATCGAACTGGCCAAAGTCTTCGGTTCGACCGACGGCCACAAGTTCGTCAACGGCGTACTCGACAAGCTGGCTCCGCGCCTGCGTGAAGCTGAAGTCAAGGCGTTCAAGCGCTGATCAGCGCTTGATATCGCAATGGGCGAGTTTGAGCTGATCCGCAATTTCTTCGCCGCCGCGCCTTGTGCGCAGGGCGGCGAGGGCGTTGCCCTGGGGATCGGCGATGACTGCGCCTTGCTGGCGGTTCCTCCCGGGGAACAGCTGGCGATTTCCACCGATACGCTGGTGGCCGGCGTGCATTTCGCCGATCCCTGCGATCCGTTTCTGCTCGGTCAGCGCTCGCTGGCCGTCGCGGTCAGCGACCTGGCCGCCATGGGCGCCACGCCCGTTGCCTTTACCCTTGCCCTGACTGTGCCGACGGTGACCGCCGATTGGCTGCAAGCCTATGCCCACGGTTTGAACCGCATGGCGCAGGGCTGCCGCGTCGCGCTGGTCGGCGGCGACACCACGCGCGGCCCGTTGAGCCTCACGGTGACGGTGTTCGGTCGGGTGCCGACCGGTCAGGCTCTGACCCGCAGTGGCGCGCAACCGGGCGATCTGCTCTGTGTCGGCGGCGAGCTGGGCAATGCCGCCGGGGCCTTGCCGCTGGTGCTTGGCCAGCGTGAAGCCGATCCGCAGATCGCCCAACCGTTGCTCGATCATTACTGGTCGCCTCAGCCGCAACTGGCCCTCGGTCAGGCGCTGCGTGGCAAGGCCACTGCGGCGCTGGACATCTCCGATGGCCTGCTGGCCGATTGCGGGCATATCGCCATGGCCTCGCAGGTTCGCCTCGAAGTTGAACGTGAGCGTGTACCGTTGTCCGATGCTTTAGTGGCGTTTCTCGGCCAGCGCGGTGCCGAGCGGGCGGCGTTGAGCGGCGGCGATGATTATGTGCTGGCGTTCACGCTACCGTCCGTCGAGTTGCCGGCGCTGCTGGCCGATGGTTGGCCGATCCATGTGATCGGGCGTGTGGCGCAGGGCCAGGGTGTGGTGCTGCTGGATCGCGAAGGACACGACATCACCCCGCAAAGCCGGGGTTATCAACATTTTCAGGAGACACCGTGACAGATCACCCCAAGCAGGTTCCGGCCGAATTCGTTCCGCCGTCGGTCTGGCGCAATCCCTGGCATTTCCTCGCATTCGGCTTCGGTTCCGGCACCTTGCCGAAAGCGCCGGGCACGTGGGGTTCGTTAGTTGCGCTACCCTTTATCCCGTTGTGGCAGATGTTGCCCGACTGGGGTTACTGGCTGATGCTCGGAATCACCATGCTGTTCGGCTTCTGGCTGTGCGGCAAGGTCGCCGACGATCTGCGGGTGCACGACCACGAGGGCATCGTCTGGGACGAAATGGTCGGGATGTGGATCACCCTGTGGCTGGTGCCGGAAGGCTGGTACTGGTTGCTCGCGGGGTTTCTGGTGTTCCGCTTCTTCGACATTCTCAAACCGTGGCCGATCCGCTGGATTGACCGGCATGTCCACGGTGGCGTCGGCATCATGCTCGACGACGTGCTGGCCGGTGTGTTCGCCTGGCTGGCGATGCAGGGGCTGGTGTGGATTTTCGCCTGACCCGGATCGTCAGGGTTAAGTGAGGAGACTAAGGATGGCTCGACGCTGGCTGGCGCTGGTGTTTCTGACCCTGCTGGGCACTGTCGCCAGTGCGCAGGAAGTTACGTCGACGCCCGCGGTCATCCATCTGGCCAGCGAGGACTGGGAAGACTACACCGCCGCCGACGGCCATGGCCTGGGCTGGGACGTGCTGCGCAAGGTGTTCGAGCCGGCCGGGGTGAAACTCGACATCCGCACCGAGCCTTACACGCGCTCCGTGGGGCTGGCCGAGCGCGGCGAAGTCGATGCCTGCGTCGGCTCGTACAAAAACGAGGCCAGCGAACTGCTATACCCGCGCTGGAACTTCGACACCGATCACATCTATGCCCTGGGGCTGGCGAGCAATCCGCCACCGACCCCGGAAACCCTCGGCAGCTATCGTCTGGCCTGGGTGCGCGGTTATGACTATCAGGATTATTTGCCCAATGTGCGCAACTACAATGAAGTCGTGCGGCGCACCGGGATCCTCTCGATGCTCACCCACAACCGCGCCGACTATTACATCGATGCTTTGACCGAAATCGATTACGTGGTCGGCCGGGCCAAGGATCCTGCGCAGTTTCGCAAGACCCACATCGCCGAATTGCCGCTGTACCTGTGCTTCGCCAACACGCCGCAAGCGCGCACGCTGATGGCGCTGTTCGACCGGCGCATGGAGCAGTTGGTGAAGAGCGGCGAGCTGAAGCCGATTTTCGAGCAGTGGCAGCAGCCGTATCCGTTTGATACGCCCTGATTGCGAATCTTGTGCCCGACACTGCCCCCCCTGTGGGAGCGAGCCTGCTCGCGAAAGCGCTGGGTCAGGCAACACAGAGATTGAATCTGCCGACGCCTTCGCGAGCAGGCTCGCTCCCACAGGGATCTGCAATAGCCGGGTGTTATCAAACTTTTTGATCGTTATGCCCGACAATTCAGCCTAAGCGTCTGCAGGAACCTGCTGTTACAATGCCGGCCTGCGAATCTTCAGACTTTTTAGATCAGGAGCACACCGGTGCCTGTCGTTTTTGTCGCCGCTTCCAAGCTGCCAACGCCTTTTGCGCAATTCACCATGCACGGTTTTCTCGATGAAGCCACCGGCCGCGAGCACGTTGTGCTGAGCCTCGGTGAAATTGACGACGGTGCGCCGGTCCTCGGCCGGTTGCACTCCGAGTGCCTGACCGGTGACGCCCTGTTCAGCCAGCGCTGCGACTGCGGTTCGCAACTCGAAGCGGCGCTCAAGGCCATCGCCCGTGAAGGCCGTGGTGTGCTGCTGTACCTGCGTCAGGAAGGTCGCGGCATCGGCCTGCTGAACAAGATCCGTGCCTACGAGTTGCAGGACGGCGGCGCCGACACCGTTGAGGCCAACGAGCGTCTGGGCTTTGCCGCCGATCAGCGTGACTACGCCATGTGCCTGCCGATGCTCGAGCATCTGGGCGTGAAGTCGCTGCGTCTGATGACCAACAACCCGCGCAAGGTCAAAGCCCTGACCGACATGAACATCGTCGTCGCCGAGCGCGTGCCGCTGCACACCGGCCACAACCCGCACAACAAACTGTACCTGGCGACCAAGGCCAGCAAGCTCGACCACATGATGGGTAACGAGCATCAGGGCGAGGTCGACCGCGCGTGACCCGCGGTCAGGTGCGTCGCCGTCTGGCGGTCGACTGGTGGAAGTATCTGGCGTTGGCGCTGCTGCCGCTGTTCGTGCTCAACGCACTGTTCGGCCAATATGAAGCGTTTCTGCCGGTACTGACCATGCCGATGTTCATTGCCGGCGTGGCCTCGATGTTTGTCAGCCTGAAGTTTTTCGGTGGCTACAAACACGCCCTGATCGCCACCCAGAAAGCCCTCGATACGCCTGCCGAACCGGCGGCCTGGATCGCGCTGGCGGCCCGTCGTCGTGTCGCGTTCCTCGCAGCATCGCTTCCGGCGTGGATCGGTGCGCTGGCGGTGTTTGTCGGCCTCGAGGCCGTACCGCTGATGCTGCTGGCGCTGTCCACGGCCGTGCTGTTCTACCTCTACCGTATTCCGCGTCAACTCGGCTGATGCGCCGTCTGTGGCTGGCGGTTCTGCTGCTGGCCTGCGCCGGCCCGGTGCTGGCGAGTCTGCGAGTGGTCAGTCTCGCGCCTTCTCTGTCTGAAATCGTTGTTGAGCTTGATTCGGCCGATCTGCTGGTGGGCGTGCTCGATGCTGGCGAGCGTCCGGCGGCGCTCAAGGATGTCCCGTCAGTGGGCCGCTATGGTCAGTTGGACATGGAGCGTCTGCTTAGTTTGAAGCCCGATTTGCTGCTGTTGTGGCCCGGCAGTGTCGGCCCGGCGCAACGCGATCAACTCAAACGCCTGAACATCCCGACATTCGTTGCTGAACCGCGCAGTCTCGAACAACTCTCTGCACAGATCGAAGCCATCGCCGCACGACTCGATCGGCCTGAGCGCGGGGTGAAACTGGCGGCGGATTTGCGCAAAAAACTCGATGACCTGCGCCAGCGCTATCGCCGGGACACGCCTCTGACAGTGTTCTATCAGGTCTGGGACAAGCCGCTATACACCGTCGGTGGCGGACAGATCATCAGCGATGCGCTTGAGGTGTGTGGCGCACGAAATGTGTTTGCCGATCTGAGTCTGCCGGCGCCGCAGGTGAGTATCGAGGCGGTGTTGCAGCGTGATCCGCAGGTGATTCTTGCCGGTGAGCAGGCCCAGCTCGATGCGTGGAAAGCCTGGCCGCAGGTTGATGCGGTGAGGAGAGGGCAGTTGCTGTTGGTCACGGATAAAGGCCTGGAACGCCCAAGCGGGCAAATGATCGAGGCCACCGCCAAACTCTGCCAACTCATCCAGCCCCACCAATAACCTGTGGTGAGGGGATTTATCCCCGATGGGCTGCGAAGCTGCCCTAAATCAGCGGGCGCGATCTTTCAGATGTAACTTGCACAAAGGATTTACGACTGCTTCGCAGTCGATCGGGGATAAATCCCCTCGCCACAGTTGATTGAGGTTTACCTTAGAGCCCCGGGGTCCAGGTGACGCCAAACATCCACGCACGACCTTCCTCGCGATAGCCATACTGGCTGCCGTCATAGCTGTACAACGCACGGCTGTAACCCTTGTCCAGCAGGTTATCGACCTTCAGATCCAGTTTGATCTCGCGGTTCAGCGCCCAGCTGCTGCGCAGTCCAAGTGTGCCGTAGCCACCCAACGGCTGGGTGTTGTTCAGATCGTCGTAACTGCCGCTGACCAACTGCCAACTGGCCCCAAGCCCCAAACGATCGAACTGGCGATCCAGATCCCAACTGGCAGTACGCCGCGCACGACGGGCCAACGTGTGCCCGGTATCGCGATCACGCGGGTCGATAATTGCCACGCCAAGGTTGCTCTGCCAACCGAACAGGTCCTGCTTCAGCGCCGCTTCAAAACCATTGATCCGTGCCGAAGCCACGTTCTCCGGGCGTGAGTTGCTGCCGAAGATGATCGCGTCTTCCAGGTCAGTGCGGTAAATCGACGCTTCCAGGCGGCTGCTATCGCTCAACTGACTGCGCCATTGCAGCTCATAGCTTTTCGAGGTTTCCGGTTTCAGATCCGGGTTACTGAAATCCGGGTAGTACAGGTCGTTGAAGGTCGGCGCGCGAAAGCCTTCGCTGTAGCTCAGCAACAGATCGTTGTCCGGGTTCAGCGGCAAGGTGAAGGTGCCGCTCCAGGTGTTCTGGCTGCCGAACTGCTGGTTGTCGTCGTGACGCAGACCCAGTTCCGTGGAGAAACCGTCGGCCTGATAACGATGCTGGATGAACGCGGCGCGGTTCCAGCGGCTGTCTTCGTTGAATGCGGTGCTGCTGTTGACCCGGTCTTCATACCAGTCGCCGCCGAGGATCAGGCTGTTGCGCGTATCCAGGGTCAAATCGTTCTGCCAGGTCAGCGAGTCACGATAGGTGTTGAACACCGTGCGTTCGTCGCTGAGTTTGTCGAAGGTTTTCTCGCGGTTCTCGGTGTGGCCGAACTCGACGCGGGTTTTCCAGATATCGTTGACCCGGGCATCGACGTAGCTGCTGACACTGCTGACGTTGAAGTCGCTGTAAGGCTGTTGCTGCACCGAATCGAAAGTGGTCGGGTCGAAACGGCCGAACGGGTTATCGAACTCGCTTTTGCCACGGTTATCCAGCAGGTTGGCGCCGACTTCGATGTCATCGGTCAGCGCATGGCTGAGGCTCAGACTGACGGATTTATTGCGATAGGCATCGTGATCGCTGTCGCTCGGGTACGACTCGTGGGTACGGTCGATACCGGCGGTGTCATCGATGCTGGCGCCGAGGTTGAAGCGGGTTTTGTCATCGCCGCCGGAAAGGCCGAAGCTGCGTTCCCAGGTCTGGTTACTGCCGAAACCGACATGCAGGCGTGGTTGCAGGCCTTGCTCGTTACCGCGCCGGGTGAAGATCTGAATCACCCCGCCAATCGCGTCGCTGCCGTAAATCACAGAGCGCGACCCGCGCAGCACTTCGACGCGTTCGATCTGGTCGATGTTCAGGTGCTGCAGGTTGCTGTCGCCGGAGGTCGAACTGCCGATGCGCTGGCCATCGACCAGCACCAGACTCTGCGCTGACTGCGTGCCGCGAATGTAGATCCCCGGCAGACTGCCGCGCCCACCGGCCTGCGCCACTTGCACGCCCGGCACCCGTTGCAGCAGATCAGTGACGCTGCCCGGTTGCAGGCGGTCGATGTCTTCGCGGGTGAATACAGTGTTGGCGGCGCTGCTGTCGTTGCGCGCTTCGACCTGACGGTTGGCGCTGATCAGCGTGTCCGGCAGTTTCAGGGCTTCGTCGCGTTCGAAGGTGTCGGCGAGGGCGCTGGCGGCTGGCAGCAGGAGGAGGGGCAGGGCGAGGCGCGAGAGGTTCATCGGTATTCCGTTGGTATTTCTGGTGTGCACAAAATTTCTAGCGACACAAAACACTGTGGGAGCGGGCTTGCCCGCGATGGCGTCGGTACATCCAACATCAATGTTGACTGTGCCGACCTCATCGCGGGCAAGCCCGCTCCCACAGGGATGGTGATTACTTGTTAAGCAGAGTCAGGCGCTCACACACCGCCGCTTCGATTCCCGCTTCATCCAGCCCGCACTCGGCCAGCATCTGCGCCGGTTTGGCGTGCTCGACGTAAATGTCCGGCAAGCCCAGGTGCAGCATCGACTTGAGGATGTTTTCCCGTGCCAGGAATTCGCTGACCGCGCCACCGGCGCCGCCCATGATCGCGTTCTCTTCGATGGTCACCAGCAACTCGTGGCTACCGGCGATCTCGCGTACCAGCGCTTCATCCAGCGGCTTGACGAAGCGCATGTCGACCACGGTCGCATCCAGCTTCTCGGCGACTTTCAACGCTTCGCTCAGTTGCACGCCAAACACCAGCAGGGCGACGTTGCTGCCCTGACGACGAACGATGCCCTTGCCGATCTCGATCGGCTCGAGATCCTTGTCGATGGTCGCGTTCGGACCGGTGCCGCGCGGGTAGCGCACCGCCGCCGGGCCGTTGTACAGGTGGCCGGTGGTGAGCATTTTGCGCAATTCGTTTTCATCGCTCGGGGTCATGATGACCATGCCCGGAATGCAGCGCAGGTACGAGAGGTCGAAGCTGCCGGCGTGAGTCGGGCCGTCTTCGCCCACCAGACCGGCGCGGTCGATGGCGAACAGCACGTCGAGGTTCTGCACCGCCACGTCATGCACCAACTGGTCGTAGCCGCGTTGCAGGAACGTCGAGTAGATCGCCACCACCGGTTTGGCGCCTTCGCAGGCCATGCCGGCGGCGAACGTCACGGCGTGCTGCTCGGCAATCGCCACGTCAAAGTAGCGCAGCGGGAAGCGTTCGCTGAACGCCACCAGGTCCGAGCCTTCCTTCATCGCCGGGGTGATGCCTACCAAGCGCGGGTCTGCTGCCGCCATGTCGCACAGCCATTCGCCGAACACTGCCGAATACTTCGGCCCGCCGGCCTTTTTCGGCGCGGCGGCCGGGGCAT
This sequence comes from Pseudomonas sp. GM30, assembly GCF_000282275.2. Lineage (NCBI taxonomy): Bacteria > Pseudomonadati > Pseudomonadota > Gammaproteobacteria > Pseudomonadales > Pseudomonadaceae > Pseudomonas > Pseudomonas sp. GM30. The sequence goes on from NZ_AKJP02000006.1 coordinate 86,345, forward strand.
CGACCGGTTCGAGTTTGGTGATGGCGTGGTAACCGATCGGGTCGACTTCCGCCGGAGCGAAGCCTTTGCCTTTCTTGGTGACGATGTGCAGAAACTGCGGGCCTTTCAGATCGCGCATGTTGCGCAGGGTGGCGATCAGGGTCGGCAGGTCGTGGCCGTCGATCGGGCCGATGTAGTTCCAGCCCAGTTCTTCGAACAGGGTGCCGGGCACCAGCATGCCTTTGGCATATTCTTCGGTGCGACGGGCGATTTCCCAGGCGCCGGGCAGGCGCGACAGGACTTTCTTGCTGCCTTCACGCATGCTCGCGTAAGTGCGGCTGGAAAGGATCTTCGCCAGATAATTGGACAGGCCACCGACGTTGCGCGAGATCGACATGTCGTTGTCGTTGAGGATCACCAGCATGTTGGCGTTGACTTCCGGCGCGTGGTTCAGCGCCTCGAAGGCCATACCGGCGGTCAGCGCGCCGTCACCGATCACCGCAATCGCCTTGCGATCGCTGTTTTGCAGGCGGGCGGCAATCGCCATGCCCAGTGCTGCGCTGATCGAGGTGCTGGAGTGGCCGACGCCAAAGGTGTCGTACTCGCTCTCGGCGCGACGCGGGAAGGCGGCAATGCCGTCCTTCTGGCGCAGTGTTTCCATGCGCTGGCGACGACCGGTGAGGATTTTGTGCGGATACGCCTGATGACCGACGTCCCACACCAGCCGGTCATCCGGGGTGTCGAAGACGTAATGCAACGCGATGGTCAGCTCGATGACGCCCAGGCCGGCACCGAAATGCCCACCGGTCTGACCGACCGTGTAGAGCAATTCCAGGCGCAACTCATCGGCCAGGGTTTCCAGCTCGGCTTCGCCTAACCGGCGCAGGCCGTCCGGCGTATTCGCGCGGTCGAGCAGGGGCGTGGTCGGGCGCTTGCGGGGAATCTCATGAAACGTCGTGGGCATCAGGCGAATCGTTATAGGTATAAAAGATGCGGCAGTTTACCTGATGCATCGCCCCCTGCCCACGCGTTGGTCTTTTTTGGCAGGTTGGCGTTCAGTTGCGCCGCTCGACGATATACCGGGCCAGGTCGCGCAAAGGCTCGGCTGCCGCGTCAAACGGTCGCAGCGCGTGCAGCGCCTGATCGCGCAGTTCCAGAGCGTAGACCTTGGCCGCGTCCAGTCCCAGCAGGGCCGGGTAGGTCGGTTTGTCGCGAGCGATGTCGGCGCCCTGGCGTTTACCGAGGGTTTCGGTATCGCTTTCGACGTCGAGAATGTCGTCCTGCACCTGAAAGGCCAGACCGATGGCCTGTGCATAAGTCTGCAGGGCCTTGAGTTCATCCTGCTCGGCACGGCCGCTGGCCAGGGCGCCAAGCTTGACGCTGACTTCGATCAGCGCGCCGGTCTTGTGCCGGTGCATCTGCTCCAACGCTTGCTGGTCCAGCTTCAGGCCGACCGAGCCGAGGTCGATGGCTTGACCGCCGACCATGCCTGCCGGGCCCGCCGCGTGCGCCAGCGCCGTGACTTGCTGCAGACGGATATCAGCGTCCAGATTGCTCAGGCGCGGGTCGAGCAGGGCGCTGAAGGCCAGACTCTGCAAGCCGTCACCGGCGAGAATCGCGCAGGCTTCGTCGAATTTCTTGTGGGTGGTGGGCTGGCCGCGACGCAGATCGTCGTCGTCCATCGCCGGCAAATCGTCGTGCACCAGAGAATAAGCGTGGATCAGCTCAACCGCGCAGGCCGCGCCGTTGGCTTGCTCAGCCTTGCCGCCCAGCGCTTCGCATGCGGCGTAGGCCAGCAGCGGACGCACGCGCTTGCCGCCGATCATCACGCTGTAGTGCATTGCCTCATACAGGCGCGACAGCTCCGGCAGTGGGGCCTTGAAGAGGATTTCCAGTGCCGCATTGACCCGCGCCTGGCTGGTCGCCGAATACGCTGCAATCATTCTGGCTGTTCCGCGTCGAAGGGTTCCTCGGCGAGTTCGCCATCGCGCTCCAGCAGCACTTGCACCTTCTGCTCGGCCTGGGCCAGCGCCGCCTGGCAGTCACGGGTCAGACCGATGCCCTGCTCGAAAGCGGTCAGCGAGTCTTCCAGCGACAATTCACCGTTCTCCAGACGCTCGACCAGTGTTTGCAGGTCGGCGAGGGACTGTTCGAAATCCAGTGCAGCTTTTTTGCGGGCCATGGCGGCGATTTCCGGTTGACGTTAAACCGGCGCGACACTAGCAGATAGGGGGTTTATGGGCAAATGAGCGGGGCTTTCGCGAGCCCTCGCCACAGGGGCAGCGGTTCAATTCGAGGAGTTTTCCGGGTAATTGATTTTGTATCGCGTGCTCCGTCCACCTCCGGGCATACGCTGCAGAAAACCCTTTTCCAGCAGTTCCGCCAGATGTCGTGTCGCCGTGGCTTTGGAAACCTTGGCCACCGCCTGATACTGCGCCGCGCTGATACCGTGCTCGAACCCGCGCTCTCCACCGTCGAGCAAGCGATTGAGCACTTTACTCTGCTCCACAGAAAGCTCGGATTCACGGTGAGCCTGCCAGAACCGAGTTTTACCCAGCACACTTTCGATCCGCGCGATGGCTTGCTGCAGACTGCGTAAAAGCGTCTGCAGAAACCACGTGAGCCATTGGGTGACATCCAGTGTGGCTTTTTGACTGGCCTCAAGCACTCGGTAATAGCCGCTTCGGTCATCCAGGATGCTGGCCGACATCGCGTAAAACCGGATGGCCTGTGCTTCGCCTTGCGCCAGCGCCAGATCCGTGATGGTCCGAGTCAGGCGACCGTTGCCGTCATCAAACGGATGCAGCGTGACAAACCAGAAATGCGCGATGCCGGCCCGTAGCAGCGGATCAAGCGCTGTTTGGTGCCGGCTGGCCTCGAACCAGTCAAGAAACCTGTCGAGCTGCCGCTCGAGACCTTGGCGCGGTGGCGCCTCGAAATGCACAGTGGGGCGGTCGAGACGACCGGAAACTACCTGCATCGGCTCGTCACCGCGAAGCGCACCGACATGCATCGACCTTGCAGTGAAGTCGCTTTCCTGTTCCGGAAACAGCCATCGATGCCATTCCAGCAATCGCTCCAGCGTCAGTGGTTCAGCGAAGCGTCGGGTGGCGTCGAGCATCAGTTGCGCAAGGCCTTCGCTGCGTTGGCTGACTTTATCGCCATCAGACAATTCCAGCCCCAGGCGTCGAGCCAATGACGAACGCACTGAGCCGACATTCAACTGCTCACCCTCAATGGCCGAAGAGGTCACGATGTTTTGCAGCAGTGCGTCGAGTTCGGTTTGTGCGCTCAGGGAGTTGCCAACGGAACCGGCCATTCCCATCAATTGGCCTTGTGCCTGCACGCACTCGCGCAACAAGGGTGCCAAACGTTCTGCTTGCCAGTTGAAATCGGGCCAATCCGGTTGTTGCCAGATCCATTGAGTCGTCATCTGTTTGCCTCTGATGGGGGCGTGAGCCGAATAGAAAGGTTATTCGGCTCATTTAGTGAGCCGAATATGACGGCTATTCGGCTCACCGTCCACCAAGAGGACGTGATTCTTACCGCAAATCCAGATGTATCCGATTGTTAAAAAACTGCCGAATCGCTAATCTTCGCGCCTTCTACGACCCTATAGTCACGGGGTCTTTCAGACGAAACGCAGTTTCCACCGCTGTGAAGTACCGAGGATCGGGTGCAAGGTTTCGTTCAGGCATGGCAGGAGGCATTACATGCGTTCATTTCTTTGGCTGCTGATCGGCTTGGCCTGCGCGCCTGCGCTGTGGGCGGCGCCGAGTGCCGAGCTGTCGGAACCGGTGGGTGGCTGGCGTTATAACGGCTTGCTCGACCGCAGTGAAAACCCGCAAGTCGCTTACCCCACGCCGCCGATCGACCGCGGCATTCAGCGCAATCGCACGATGATCCAGGGCCAGCTCAAGGCCATCGGCAATCAGCGCGGACCGCACACCCTAGCGGTCAACGGCAATCCATTGAATCTGTACACCGACGATGACGGGCGGTTCGCCCGGCCCTATGCGTTCGGCGCCGGCTCCAATAGTGTCGAAGTGCGCAGCGCCGAGGGCCAGTCGCTCAAGCGCGTGCAGTTTTATGAGGCGAACAACCTGCGCACCCCGGCGAAGATCCGCGTGGTGCTCGGCTGGGACGATCCCAAGGCCGAACTCGACCTGCACATCATTACGCCGGACGGCCAGCATGCGTTTTTCGCCCACACGGCGTTGACCAACGGCGGTGGACTGGACCCGGATGGTGTCGACGGCCCCGGCCCGGAAATGTTCACCATGACCGCGCCGCTGCATGGCACTTATCTGGTTTACGTCAACTATTGGGGCAACTTCGGCGACGGCGGCTATAACTTCGAGGAGGCCAGCAATCAGAACGAGGTCATCACCTCGCAAATCACGCTGGTGCTCAACGAAAACACGGTCGACGAAAAACGCGAAACATTCATCGTGCCCCTGCGGGCGATCGGTGATCTGCTGCTGGTCAAGACTTTCAACTATTAAGCATCCCGCTCCACGGATGAACTTCGGGTTTTGTGAACATGAGTGATAACGCTGCTTCTCCGGTCGTCCCGACACCTGCCGGCCAACCTTCCCGGCGCTGGCCGGCGCTGCTGATCGGCCTGGTCCTGGTGGCCGGGGTGGCCGGTGGTCTCGGCTGGCTGCTGCACAAGCCCAAGGTGCCGGCGGCGGCACTTGCCAGTGACAAACTCGGCCTGAGCAGACCGGATGCACTGCTGGAAACCCGCTCCCTGAGCCAGTTGCCCAAGGAGCTGCTGACGGTGCCGTTTCTCAAGGCCACGCTCACCGAAGATTTCGTCTTCTATTACGAAACCCACGCCGACCGCCTGGGGTTGATCGGCAGCCTGCGGCGGATCATCTATGAGCACGACCTGAAGCTGCAGGACAGCCTGATCGAGCAGCTTTTCGATCAACCGGCCGACGTCGCGTTGTGGCGCGGTGCCGACGGCCGACTCAAGGATTTCCTGCTGGTGATGGACCGCGGCGGCTTGGCGAAGCTGCTTGAACCGCTGGCGAAAGTGGCGCTGGATGATTCGCAGCTCAGCGTGTTCGGCAGCCTCAAGGTTGGCGGTGACGAAGTGCCGCTGTACCAGCTCAGCTACAACGCCAGCAAATCGCTGCTGTTCGCGTCGCGCGGCGACAAACTGGTGGTGCTGTCCAACCCGAACAAATATTACGACCCGGCCAGTGGCGAATCGGAAGAGTCCGGGCACGTCTCGCCGCAAGCGCTGGCAGCGCTGCTCAACGGCGACAAACTGTTCCCCGAGGCTTTCGGTCTGCCGGCCAAGGCACCGGAGGTCAAACAGCGTCTGTCGGTCAATTCCAGCGTCCTTGCGATGGGCTATCAGCGCTTCATCCCGAACTTCGCCGGGCTGCGTTTCGACATGGATGACAAGGGCTGGCACAGCTACCTCGCCATGGACGAACTTGATAATCAGCCGGACTTCGATTTCAAACCGGTGTGGCAAGCCATGCCGCTGGGCGCCAGTGCCTGCGTGACCTTGCCGGTGGCGGCCGAACCGCAGAAACCGCTGCTGGTGAAACTCGGTGCCGACGAAGCGGTGGCGCAGAAGCTCACCGAGCACGTGGCCGGCGCGGCGGGCCTGTGCTGGTACGCCGATTCACGGTTGTACACGCCGTTGCTGGTCGCCAGCCTGAAGGACGAAGACAGCAGCAAGCTCGATGGCGACCTGGGCACGCTGTTCGGTTCGATGGTTGGCGCCTACGAGACGAATGTCGACGAACACGCGTTCCCGGTGGTCGAGAAACAGGAAGGCCAGAGCCATGTCTGGCAGCGTCAGGTCAGTTCCAATTTCGGTCCGTACGCCGCCAAGACTGCCGAAAACCCGGACGCCATCAGCGGTAAGGCGTTCATGAAAGTCAGCCTCGCCCGCCACGGTTCGACGCTGCTGTTTTCCCTCGACGACAAACTGGTCGACAAGGCCCTCGGGACCCTCGACAAGCGCTTCCCGCCGATGGCCGACGTGCTGCCCAAAGACGTGCTGATGCCGATCTACTTCGGCCCGGATTCGATGGCGCAACTGATGCAGCAGGAAACCCTCGACAGCCTGCCGCAGGACATGGAGCCGGTGTTCTACAACGCCGCGCAAACCTACCTGATCCCGAAACTGCGCACCCTTGGTGGCTACGGCAAATACGCGCTGACCCTGCCGGAAGGCAGCGAGCCGGACGGCCACTGGCAATGGCTGCCGCTGGAGTGGAAAGCGCTGTGACAACACTGATCCGCAGCCTCGGCCTGCTCGCGCTACTGCTCAGCGCGGGCGCCCGAGCCGTCGAAACGCCGGCGCTGGATCCGGCGCAGTCCCAGGTGTTCCGTGCCTGGTTCGTGCGCATCGCTCAGGAGCAACTGAGCCAAGGCCCGAGCCCGCGCTGGTATCAGCAGGACTGCGCAGGCCTTGTGCGTTTCGCCGCCAACGAAGCGCTGAAAGTCCACGACGACAAGTGGCTGCGCAGCAATGGCCTGTCCAATCGCTACCTGCCGCCGGAGCTGACGCTCAGCGACGAGCAGCGCAAGCTCGCCCAGCAATGGCAGCAGGGTGGCGGCAAGGTCGGGCCGTACGTCAACGCGATCAAGCTGATTCAGTTCAACAGCCATCTGGTCAGCCGCGACGTGTCCCAGGCACGCCCCGGCGACCTGATGTTTTTCGATCAGGGCGACGACCAGCACCTGATGATCTGGATGGGCCGCTACATCGCCTATCACACCGGCACGACCACCCCCACTGACAACGGCATGCGTTCGGCAAGCCTGCAGCAACTCATGACATGGAAGGACACCCGATGGATACCCGACGCAGCCAACCCCAACTTCATCGGCGTCTATCGACTGAACTTTCTCTCCCAATGACCGGTGCCCGCATGCTGCGACTCTGCGCTCGAATTCCTCTGCTGCTGGCGCTGTTGCTGCCATTGGCGACCGTCAACGCTGAAGACTCGGTGGAGCCGAGTGGCTACACGCCGGTCGCCGGAGAAAGCTTCTTCCTGCTGGCCGACAGCAGTTTCGCTGCCGACGAGCAGGCGATGGTCCGTCTCGAAGCACCCGGTCGCGACTACCGCCGCTTCCGCATGGAACCCTATGGCGGCGCCGACATTCGCGTGTACCGCATCGACAAACCGCTGGATTTCCTCAAGCGTCAGAAGAACCTGCACCGCGTGGTCAGCGACGGCCAGTTCAAGGGCGAAGGCCTGTCCAACACCCTCGCGTACCTGTGGGACAACTGGTACCGCAAATCGCGGCGGGTGATGCAGCGCGCGTTCTCCTACGAGTCGCGCAAGCAGGTCACCGAAGAGGTGCCGGAACTGAAGATGGGCAACGCCATCGCTGCGCCGACCCTGTACGACGCGCAGCCGCAATTCGCGCTGATTCCGGGTCTGCCGGTGGTCAGTCAGTTCCGTTATCCGCTGTGGCAGGCCAAACCGATCCAGCCGCCGGCCGGGGTCAATCTGGCCGGGTCTTCCAGCGAGTTCGTCAGCGTTGCACCGGGTAACGTGTACATCCCGTTGGGCAACCTGAAGCCGGGCCTGTACCTGGTCGAAGCGCTGATCGGCAAGTACCGCGCGACCACCATGGTCTTCGTCTCCAACACCGTGGCGGTGAGCAAGATTGCCGGCGATGAATTGTTGGTCTGGGCCGCACGCAAACACGAAGGCAGTTCGGTGCCGAAGGTCAATGTGCTGTGGACCGACGGCCTCGGCGTGATGAGCAGCGGCGTGACCGATGCCGATGGTTTGCTGCGCCTGAAGCACGTCAGCCCCGAGCGCTCGTTCGTGATTGGCGAGGACGAAGAGGGCGGGGTGTTCGTCTCGGAAAACTTCTATTACGACAGCGAAATCTACGACACCAAACTCTACGCATTCACCGACCGGCCGCTGTATCGCCCGGGGGATTGGGTATCGCTGAAAATCGTCGGTCGCGAGTTCAAGAATGCGCGGGATTCGGTATTGCCGGGCGCTGCTGACGTCAACGTCAGTGTGCTTGATGCCACCGGCACCGAGCTGCAACGCCTCGACCTGAAACTCGATTCCAAGGCTGGCACTCAGGGCCGTTTCCAGTTGCCGGACAACGCCGTGGCCGGTGGTTACGAGATCCGTTTCAACTACAAGGATCAGGCCTACAGTAGCGCCTTCCGTGTGGCCGAATACATCAAGCCGCACTTCGAGATTTCGCTGAATCTGGCCAAGCAGGATTACCGCACCGGCGAGCCGGTGAAGGGCAGTCTGGTGCTGCTGTACCCGGACGGCAAACCGGTGGCCAACGCCAAACTGAGCCTGAGCCTGCGTGCCCAGCAACTGTCGATGGTCGACAACGAACTGCAATACCTCGGGCAATTCCCGGTGGAGCTGACCAGCACCGAATTGACCACTGACAGCAAGGGCAACGCGACCCTCGACCTGCCGGCTGCCGACAAACCGAGCCGCTACATGCTCACCGTGTTTGCCAGCGACGGCGCGGCGTATCGGGTCAAGACCACCAAGGAAATCCTCATCGACCGTGGCGCTGCAAGCTTCCGTCTGAGCGCGCCGCAACGTTTCAGTGCGGTCAACGATAAGGTCGCGTTCAGCTACGCCAACGAGGGCGGCAGCGAGCAGAGCAAAGCCGTCACCCCGAGCAGCTACAGCTGGGTGCGCCTGGAAGACCAGAGCACCGGTGACGGCAAACTGGCGGCGACGGACAAGGGCTTCAGCATTGCCTTCGAACGTCCGGGTACTTACAACCTGACGCTGAAAGATCAACACGGTCGCGTCCTCGGCGCCACCGGCCATTCGGTCACCGGCGAGGGCGTCAAAGCGGTGCCGGGCACCGTGGAAATTGTCCTAGACAAGCCTGAGTACAAGGCTGGCGATGAAGCACTGGCGCTGATCACCTTCCCGGAGCCGGTCAGCGATGCCCTGCTGTCGCTGGAGCGTGACAAGGTCGAAGCCACCGCGCTGCTTGCCAAGGGCGGCGACTGGCTGAAACTGGAAAAAATCAGCGACACCCAATACCGCGCGCGCATTCCGGTGAAGGACAACTTCGCGCCGAACCTGACCTTCTCCGTGCTCTACACCAAGGGCGGGCAGTACAGTTTCCAGAACGCCGGAATCAAGGTGATCGCGCCGCAAATCGACGTCGCGATCAGCACCGACAAAGCGGTGTATCAACCGGGCGATACCGTCACCGTTGACCTGACCACACAGTTCGCCGGCAAAGCGGTGCCGGCGCACCTGACCGTCAGTGTCGTCGATGAAATGGTCTACGCGCTGCAACCGGAAGTCGCGCCGAGCATCGACCAGTTCTTCTACCACCCGCGTCGCAATAACGTGCGCACCAGCGCCAGCCTGTCGTTCATCAGTTACGACGTGGCGTTGCCGGGTAGCCCCGGCGCGCCGGGCAAGGCCAACCGCAGCGAGCGTGGGGTGAAAGTGCTGGAGCGTCCGCGTCGCGAAGACGTCGACACCGCCGCGTGGCAGCCAGAGTTGTTGACCGGTGCTGACGGCAAAACCCGCTTCACCTTCAAGATGCCGGACTCGCTGACCCGCTGGCGCATCACTGCGCGGGCCATCGCCGATGACGGTCAGGTCGGGCAGAAGAAGCAGTTCGTCCGTTCGGAAAAACCGCTGTACCTGAAGTGGAGCGGGCCGAGCAAATTCCGCAAGGGCGATCAGCCGCAACTCGGCGTGTTCGCTTTCAGTCAGGCTGAAAAACCGGTCAAGGCAGAACTGGTCACCCATTACGCAGGCGCCGAACAACGTCTGCCGGTGACGCTGAATAACGGTATCAACTACGTGCCGCTGCCCGCGTTTGCGCTGGCGACCGGTGAGTGGACCGCCGAGCTGGTGCAGGACGGCAAAACCGCTGACGCCCTCGCCGTGCGCCTGAGCGCGACCGGTGACGGTTGGCAAGTCACGCAAACCCAGAGCCTCGACGTCGCCAGCGGCGATACACCGTTGAGTCTGCCGGCCGATGCTACCGATATTCGCCTGCGCCTGGATGACAGCCCGCAAGCGTTGTTCCGTTCCGCCCTCGATGATCTGCTGAGCTACCCGTACGGCGGCGTCGAGCAGACTGCCAGCCGTTTGCTGCCGCTGAGCATCGCCTATCCGTCGCTGGCGTCGAGCCCGCAGATCCGCGATCGCCTGCGCCTGATCATGCAGAACAGCCGCCTGCGTCTGGTGCAAATGGCCGGGCCGTCGGCGAGCTTCACCTGGTGGGGCTTCGATGGCGAGCCGGACGCGTTCCTCACCGCTTACGCCTACTACGCCGACTGGAACGCCAGTCAGGTGCTGGAGCTGACCTTGCCGCCGGAGCATTGGCAGCGAGTGCTGGAGGTCTACGCCAAGCAAGCGCCGAACACGCCGCTGCTGCAGCGGGCGCTGATCCTGTCGTTCGCCAAACAGATGCATTTGCCGGTGAACACTTTGCTCAGTGGCTTGATGGACGATCTGGCGAAGGCTGGTGAAGGCAATGCCGAAACCCTGATGGACGACGGCGAAGACAGTCTGGTGATGAGCGATCCGGATTCGGCGCTTGGTCTGGCGGCGGCGCGGGTGTTGACCGCGGCGCTGGCCACGCAGTCGAAAGTTGCGTTGCCGGACGCATTCAACCGTCAGCTTGGCGCTGCGCAACAGCGTCTGGCGGTCAGTTCGCAGCCGTTTGCCGAAGCGCTGAACCTGTCGCTGCAACCGTTCGATCAGACTCGCGCGACGGCGTTGCTGCAACGTCTGCTGCCACAGCAGTCGACCCTCGAACGTGCGCTGGCGCTGAGTTGGTTGCAACGCAGCATCGCCCAGGCCTCGCCGACCATCGCGCTGCTGCCGGGTGAAGGCTGGAAGAAAAACTACGGCGCAACCGGTGAGATGTTCTGGACCTGGCAGGGTGCGACGCCGGTGCCGAGCGTGTTGTCGGTGTCCGGTACTCAGGAGCGTCCGCTGCGCGCGGCGCTGAGCTTCCAGACCCAGCAACCGGCCGTCGATCCAATGGCCGTGACCATCACCCGGCGCCTGTCGCGACTGGTGCCGGGCGACGAGGCATTCACCTTCAAGCTGGAACCGGTCGGCAACAAGCCGCTGTCCAGCGATAGCCTCTACCTGGACGAAGTGATCCTCACCAGCAAGGCGCCGAAACCGCTGCGCTACGGCATGCTCGAAGTGCCGCTGCCACCGGGCGCCGACGTCGAGCGCACCACCTGGGGCATCAAGTTGCAGGGCAAGGACGGCACCGAACCGACCGCGCTGGAGAAGGCACGCTTCGAGCCGGGGCAACTGGCTTATGCAGTGCCGGTGGATGCGCTGAGCGGCGAATTGCGTCTGCGCCATCTGGTGCGCTTCTCGCAGAAGGGCCAGTTCAACCTGCCGTCGGTGCGTTTCACTCAGGTGTATGCGCCGCAGCATCAGGCCCAGGAAGCGAAAGCCGCCCTCGGTCAGGTCACGGTCAACTGACATGAACCGGCCGCTGCTGTGGCTGCTGATGTGTGTGATGCCTGCGCTGGCGACGGCGCAGGATGAGCCGCTGCGGCTGGCGTACAAGGGCGAGTTGCTGGCGTTGAATCACACGCAACTGATCGCTCGCGAGCCATTGCCGTCGACGTTGGATACGCCGCTGGGCAGCCTGTGGAAATTGTTCGTCTATGCGTGGCTGGTGGATACCGGTGCGCGCGAGCCGGCGTATGAATGTCGCGGACAGTCGAAGGAAGAGGTTTATTGCTGCTCGGCGGGTAGCAGGATCGAGCGTGATCAGGCGTTGGTCAAATCCTGCGGGTTGTACTTTGAGCCGGCGCGGTTGGGCATTGCTGCTGCCGATTGGCGCACGTATTGGCAGGCGCGGCAGGCGCCTTCGTGGTTGCAGGATTTGCCAACCGTGCAACCGGCCACGCGGGTTCCCGTGGCTGACTTGCTGAGGGTGTTGTCTTTGCTGCCGGCGCAGGAGCAGATGCGCCGTGTGTTGCTCGACGTGGTGCTGAACGCGGCGGACGGTAATGTCGTCGGTGAGCTGGGCGGGCGCCTGCGGGTGAAAACCTGGAGCTGGCTCGGTGATCAGGATCCGCAGTCGCGGCAGGGCGGGTTTGCCGGTTGGACGGCGGACGGCTCGCCGATCTGGGCCGGTGGGCGTGGCACCAGTCAGATGGTCTTGCGCCATTACGGCCAGGCACTGGCGACGGTGTTGCCAGCAACGTGGCCGGCGGAGGCGGGGCGTTGTGTCGAAGTCGGACTGTTCTCGCGCTATCCGCTGATGCGGGTTCTGGCTGGCGAGCGGGTGGTGACTTCTGGCCCATTGCAAGGCGACTACCGCGTCGAATTTGCTAACGGTAACGCGCTGGATATCCACAGCGCCGGCGAACTGTTTCTGCTCAACGACAAACTGGTTGCACGGCTCGATCGCGAAGAATACGTCGCCCGTGTGCTTGAGCGCGAAGCCAAACCCGAACCTGCCGAAGCCGCCAAGGCACTGGCTGTGGCGATCCGCACCTATCTGCTGCAAAACGCCACGCGCAATGGCGATTGCCTGAGCATCGACGACAGCAGCAACCGTCAGCGCGTCGCTCCGCGTCCGGCCTCCGCCGAGTCGCGCAACATCGCGGCGTGGACCGCGGATCTGGTGCTGGCCGGCAGCACCGTCACCTATCACTCCGATCAACCCGGCCCGGACAAACTCGCCTGGCAACAAGCCGTCGAGCAGGCCAACGCCGGTCAGCGCTACGACGCGATTCTGCTGCACGCCTACCCGCGCGCCAGTCTCAGCCGCTGGGACAACCCGGTCGCCTCCTGCGAAGCGTTGCCCGCCGCGCAAGACTGGCTACAAAAGCAGCGCCGCGGCTGGCGTCCGACACTGGAAAGCGAAACCGGCTACAACGAAGTCAGCACCTTCGCGGTGTGCAAACTGGCGTTCGGCCGCCCGTTTGTCGACCGCGAACGCCAGCGTATTTACGTGCGCGGCGTGCTCACGCTGCAGGATCGCCTCGACCTGACTCACGAATATCTGCACCTGGCCTTTGAAGCACATCCCAATGGCCAGGATGAAACCTACATCGAAGGGCTCGCCCGTCACCTCTTGCTGGAATAGACCATGACACTCCGTTATCCACAGGTCTTGCTGTTGCTCTGCGCGTTCCATGCATTGCCGATGGCAATGGCCGCCGACAGCGTCAAACTCGACACCCCGGTCGGCGGCTGGCGTACCGGCGCGCCCGAAGGCGAAGGCGAAAATTTCCGCCAGACCGTCAACTACCCGGCTTCCTCGGTCAACACTCCGGTGGGCCAGGCCAACACGGCGCGCATCAGCGGCGAAATCAAAGCCACCCCCAAGAGCAAAGAGCCCGGGCGACTGATCGTCAATGGCGTCAGCATGCCGCTGAAAATCGACGACAGTGGCCGCTTCGACCGCCCGTTCTCCTTCCCCAACGGCAGCAACAGCGTCGAAGTGCGCAGCCCCGACGGCCAGCAACGCCACCGCACCCAGTTCCTCAACGCCAGCGGCGGCGCCACCTCGGCCAAACTGCGCGTGCTGCTGTCGTGGGACAGCGATGGCACCGACCTCGACCTGCACCTGATCACCCCCGACGGCGCGCACATCTGGTACGGCGACCGCGTCGCACCCAACGGCGCCGCGCTCGACGTCGACGTCACCACCGGCTATGGCCCGGAAATCTTCGCCATGCCGGCACCGATCAAGGGCCAGTATCTGGTGTATGTGAACTACTTCGGCGGTGGCTATCGCGGGGATGACGAGGGCGGCGAAGAGGCGGTGCAGCCGCTGACCACGGCGCAGGTGACGGTGATTACCGAGGAGGGCACGCCAAGCGAGAAGATGGAGACGTTTGTGGTGCCGATGCGAGCGGTGGGTGAACTGACGCTTGTGAAGTCGTTCAGCTATCCCTGAGCAGCAGCCTGCTCAGGGTTGCACTAGAAACCGGGCGGAATGTAACCAGGCACGAACGGCACGTTGATGCACTTGCCGTGAATGATCTTTCCGTCCTCGATCCTGAACAGCACGATCTTTTTCGCCTTGTTGACGGTAGCTTCAAGTTTGCAATCGGAACTGTGACCGACCGTCTCGTAGTACTCGGTGTAAACCATGCCGTTGCCGGTGTGATTCATTGAGGTACCGGCGGCTTCCGTGGTGGTCCAGCTGGACGATTTGTACCAGGTGAGCACAGCCAGATTCTCGCCGTTGGCCCCGGTCTGTTTTTTCATCGAGTCGGGTTTGCCAAACAGATCGAGCGCTTCCTGAACATCGCGTCCTTCCCAGCGCGACTGGGCAATCAAGTGGCAACCATTGATCAGCAAAACAGTGGGCGTTATCAACAGCGCCAATAACGTTTTAGTCCATGGGTTCATCGTGATGCCCGCCGCTTACTTGTTGCCCAGGATGGAATCGAGGTTGTCCATCATCTGGCCTTTTTCCTGAATCGGCGCCAGCTTGAAGAACATCTGCTGCAAGCCCTGAATCATCTGCAGGTACTCCATCTTGCCCAGCGCGATCATGTCCTTTTTGGCAGGTGAGCAAACGAACTCGCTGGTGCGCTGCACCCAGAACTCTTTCGGCTGCTGCCATTGGTCGTTAACTTTGAGGTTGCGCATCATGTAAGCGATGCGATCAACCGACTGGCCATTGAGCATTCGGACCTTGTTCGTCGAACACTGAACTTCGAGGTTGTAGGCATCGATCATCGGTTTGCCGGGTTCCTCATACACCAACGTCACGGCGACCAACTTGGCGCCTTTGGTGTGTTTCGACGGCACGACTGAAGTGCTGTCGGCGACATACATGATGTTCTTGTGGGGAACACCGTTGCCGTAAATGATCCACCAGTCACCGACGAGCTTCTGCTCCTCTGCCATGGCTGAAGAGGTAGCGGTCAGGAGTGCGGTCAGCAGAACAGCGGATTGAGTGAGTTTGAAAAACGACGACATGGTGTTGCTCCATTCCTTGGCGCTTTTGTAATGCACAAAAACAGAATGGAAATTTAGTGGTGAGGTCGGGCGCGGGGCAATTAGGGCGGATGTGCTAATGGCTTATTGCGATGCCTGAATGGCGGGCGCTGCCCGGTTAGTCTGTCGAGCTCGTCAAGATAAAGGTGCTTTCAGGCAGGCATTAAAAAGCCGGCTTGTGGCCGGCTTCTCGGGGACTGGCTTGGTTTATTTTTGGTAAACCGCGTCAGCCTTCAAAATGTACACCCGGATCTGCGTCCGGCTGTGGGACTTGGTCAGACGTTGGTCTGCCGCGTCAGGCGTCATCTGAACCGCGGGAGCGGGGCGATGCGCAAATGTGGGGCGCAGGATACTGATTTTTGTTGGGGATTCCCAGTCTCAAGTGCGCAATAGAGCGGCGGCGGTGGTAGAAATTCGGGTTTTGTACTGACTTTCAGGGCCTCTTCGCGGGCAAGCCCGCTCCCACAGGGTTCTGTGCTGGGGCGGGGAGTGGCGCAGGATCAGAGAAACGGCACCACCGGCCGGCGTTTGCCCAGGGTCGACCACCAGAATACCCAGCCCAGAATGTGTATCCGCTGCTCATCGATCTGCGCTGCGCGGAAGATTTCGTCCGGGTACTCGGCGCTGTTGTGGCTGCGCAGGCGCAGGGCGTTGCCGGGCATGCGGTGCAGGTATTTGATGCGCAGCATGCCGTCGTGTTCGATGGCGTAGATTTCGCCGTCGACCACCTGGGTCAGGCCGCGGTCGATGCCGATGATCGAGCCGTCTTCGATGCGCTCGGCCATGCTGTTGCCGATCATGTGTGCGCAGATGGCGTCGCCGGGGCGGATTTCCAGTTGGGCCAGGTGGGCGCGGGGCAGGCGGACGGTATGTTCGGGGTCAAGGATGACGTGGGTTTTGTCGGCGCCGGCACTGAGCGGTGTTTCCTTGAAAAACGGCAGTTCGATGTCGTTGGGGTCGATGATGGAATAGACGCCGTTGACGGACTGCGCGTCAAAGGTGTCGCCGTTGCTGGCAGGACTATGCAGACGGGGTAATTCTTTGCTGCCTTCACCGGTTTTCAGCCAGTCGCTGTTGACCGAGAGCAGGCGTGAGACTTCCTCCATGCGATACGCCGGGACGCCCCGGGTGTACCAGTTATGAATGTTTTGGGCTTCCGTGCCCCAGAACTTTGCGAATCCCGTGGTGGTGATGTTCGCTGCTTCCAGGAGTGCCTTGAATCTTGGACCGCTAGTGTTCTTTCTCATAAACACGGAGTCTACGGCCGTGCCAGAGCGCTTTGAATAAACCGGGCGTTCAAAAAAAGGCTGTATTTTGCGACTGGATGTAAGACGTGCTTGTGGGAAATCACTCGCTTCGAAACTTTTCTGTAGTCCGCGATAAACACACTGTTTAAGACGACTTTTTGCAGACACAAAAAACCCCGGATCAACCGGGGTTTTCTTCAAGCGTCATGCAGCAAACAGGTGCTTAGCCCTTGTAGGCGGCAACCGACTTGGTGATCGCTTCGCGAGCGGCGTCAGCGCCAGCCCAGCCTTCGATCTTGACCCACTTGCCTTTTTCGAGATCCTTGTAGTTCGCGAAGAAGTGCTCGATCTGCTGGATCAGCAGCGGTGGCAGGTCGGTGTATTCCTTCACATCGACGTACAGCTGGGACAGCTTGTCGTGTGGGACTGCGATGACTTTGGCATCGCCGCCGCCGTCGTCGGTCATGTTCAGGATGCCGACCGGACGTGCGCGGATCACCGAGCCTGGAGCAACCGGGTAAGGGGTCACAACCAGTACGTCGAGGGGATCACCGTCGTCAGCCAGGGTGTTCGGGATGTAACCGTAGTTGGCCGGGTAGAACATTGGGGTGGCCATGAAACGGTCAACGAACAGGCAATCGCTGTCTTTGTCGATTTCGTATTTGATCGGCGCGTGGTTGGCCGGGATCTCGATCGCGACGTAGATGTCGTTCGGCAGGTCTTTGCCAGCCGGAATCTTGCTGTAGCTCATTGGGCGTTGCCCCCGTAGTTGACCAAAAACACTTGGCCGGATTGACCAAAAAGTGGCGGCGATTATAGGCACATTCCTACGCCGACGCCACGTACCAGAAGTCGTGCAGCGCTTACTCGTGCGCCTGATAGACCGGGTCTGTGGCCTGAAGTTGCCGCAGCCTGCCCAACGGATCCTGCCGGTAGAAAAGCTGCAGTTGCAAGTAGACCTGTGGATAAGCCGCGTGCAGCAGATCCGGGGCGCTGAAGAAGTATTCGCTGGTGACCGCGAAGAACTCCGCCGGGTTTTCGGCGGCGTACGGGTCGATGGCGGTTTCGGCGTCGGGGTTATGGTCGAGCTGGCGGTTGAGGTCGTCGTAGGCGTGCTGCATCACTTCGGCCCAGTCGCTGACGCGCATGCCGGCGTGCAGCGGCGGCAGGCCGTTGGCGTCGCCGTTGAGCATGTCGAGTTTGTGCGCGAGTTCGTGGATAACCAGGTTGTAGCCTTCCCAGCCACCACTGGCCATCACCCCCGGCCAGGCGAGGATGATCGGCCCCTGTTGCCAGGCTTCGCCGCTGTGCTCGCCGTCCCACTCGTGCTCGACCCCGCTGGCATCGCGATGCCGTTGCGGGCTGAGGAAGTCATCAGGGTAGAGGACGATTTCGTGGAAGCCCTGATACCAGTTCAAATCGCCCAGATTGAGCAGCGGCAACTGGGCCTGCGCGGCAAGCAGCAGACGTTGTTCCTGATGCAGTTCGACGCCAGGCAGGGCGGTCAGGTGTTTTTCTTCGAGGAACAGGACGCTGGCTTCACGCAACCATTGGTCTTCGGCGGCGCTGATGCCGTCGAGAAAGCTCAGGTGATGGCGCACCCGTTGCCACAGGTCGTCGGCAATCGGGTGCCTGGCCAGAATGCGCCGGCGACGCCAGGCGCTCAGTGACCACATCGGATCAGTGGGTTTCGGCTTTGGCGCCGCCGAAACGGCTGCGCACCACGCCGATGATCATCGGAATCAGCGACAGCAGGATGATGCCGACCACCAGCAGCGACAGGTTCTTCTTGATGAACGGCACGTTGCCGAAGAAGTAACCCAGAGTCACCAGGCCACCGACCCAGAGGATGGTGCCGAATACGCTGAAAGCGAAGAAGCGCGGGTAGGGCATTTTGCCGACGCCGGCGACGAACGGTGCAAACGTGCGGATGATTGGCAGGAAACGCGCCAGGGTCACGGTTTTGCCGCCGTGCTTGTCGTAGAAATCGTGGGTTTTTTGCAGGTAGTCGCGACGGAAGATTTTCGAATTCGGGTTGCTGAAGAGTTTTTCGCCCGCCGTTCGTCCGATCACATAGTTGGTACTGTCGCCGAGGATCGCCGCGAGCATCAACAGACCGCCCAACAGCACCGGATCCATGCCACCGCCCGCCGCCACGGCACCGGCGATGAACAACAGCGAATCACCCGGCAGGAACGGCATCACCACCAGACCGGTTTCACAGAAGATGACAGCGAACAGAATCGCGTAGATCCACGGCCCGTAGTTGGTCACCAGCAAATCGAGGTACACATCGAGATGCAGGATAAGGTCGAGCGGGTTGAAATCCATGGGGGCACCTGTGGTGACGGCCCGACTCGGCAGGCCTGTGCGGATGATTCGGGTGTAAGCCTACAGCGGGGTGTAGTTTTTCTTACAAGCCGGAAAGCTCGGGATTATACGGTCTGAGAGGTGAAAAGCGCGTTGGTTTTGTAGCGAGGGATGTCGGGGTGTGAATAAATGTCAGGCAGGTATTGATGGTGGCGGCAAGCTTGGTGGCGAGGGAGCTTGCTCCCGCTGGAGGGCGGAGCACTCCCAAGCCTTGATTTGCCTGACCTGTTGCGATGACTGAGGTGGGGCCGCTTCGCAGCCCGGCGGGAGCAAGCTCCCTCGCCACAACAGGCCCTTGATGAGCGCTAGAGCTCGTCGCTGATCGGCAGCACGTAGTTCTTGAACTCGGTGTCTTCCTTGAACCCGATGGATTCGTAGGTTTTCTGCGCCACTTCGTTGTCGGCACTGGTGGACACGCGCATGCGCACGGCCTGGGTTTCCTTGGCCATTCTCTTCGCGGTGCGGATCAGGTTGTCAGCCACCAGTTGGCGGCGGGCATCTTCGGCGACATAAATGTCGTTGAGGATCCACACGCGCTTGAGCGACAGCGAGGAGAAGCTTGGGTAGAGCTGGCAGAAACCCATCAGTTTCTTGTCGTCATCATCGGCCAGGGCCAGATAAATCACCGATTCCTTGCGGCGCAGGCGTTTTTCGAGAAACGCGCGGGAGGAATCCGGGTAAGGCAGGGAACCGTAGAACTCGCGATATTTGACGAACAACGGGGTCAGCAAATCCAGGTGTTCGAGGGTCGCTTGAATAATCCGCATGATAGGTCTCGTCTTCAAGTGGCTGTCTTCAACTGCTCTGACGGCGATGGGAAACCCTGCGGCCGTGCGTCGATCCTGCCTGAAAGCAGCGCAGAAACGCAATGCGGAAACGGTTCAGGTCGTGGGCGGATCAAGCAGGAAGTTTGCCTTCATATCCGCACTGGCGTCCGACTCCAGCGTCTGCACCTGTGCTTCGTCCTTCAAATTGACCCCCGACAGCTGCCGCCGGCAGGCTTCGCGCATCAGATACAACAAGCGATGCGCCGCCATGCCGTAACTCAAGCCTTCAAGCCGCACATTGGAGATGCAATTGCGGTAGGCATCGGTCAGCCCGATCTTTGGATTGTAGGTGAAATATAAACCGAGGCTGTCGGGTGAGCTGAGGCCCGGACGCTCTCCGATCAGCATCACGACCATTTTTGCGCCGAGCAGTTGTCCGATCTCGTCACCAATGGCAACTCGACCCTGTTCCACTAACACCACGGGGGCAACTGACCAGCCGTCGGCGCTCATCTGCTGCTCCAGGCGGGTCAGAAACGGCAAGGTATGCCGATGCACGGCCAGTGCCGACAGTCCGTCCGCCACCACGATCGCCAGATCGACCCCGCCGGAGCGCGCCGCAGCGTAATCCCGCAGGGTCTGCGCCGAGGCGTCGCTGAGCTTGCGTCCCAGATCCGGGCGTTGCAGGTAGCTGTTGCGATCGGTCGCCGCGCTGTGCAGCAACAAACTGTCGCGCCCGCGTTCGCTCAGTTGCGCGCTGAGCCCGGCGTGGTCGAACGGCAGATGCACCGCGTCCCGCGCCTGGGCGTGGGCGAACTGGAAATCCAGTTGTGCGCGGGTTGGCAGGCTGGTGCCGGTGCGGCCCAGAGCGATGCGCGCCGGGGTCAGGCGGCGCAGCTCCAGCCAGGGGTTTTGCGGATCCACAGGCGGTTTGTCCATCACACTCATCCCAATTGCGCCAGCGCCTGGCGGAAGGCCGGCGGGAGGTTGTTGCCAAAGCGAACCTTGCCGTCCGCCTGGGTGAAAATGCCCATGTTCGCCAGCCATTGCTCGAACTCCGGCGCCGGTTTCAGGCCCAGGGTCTGACGGGCGTAGAGCGCGTCGTGGAACGAGGTGGTCTGGTAGTTGAGCATGATGTCGTCGGAGCCGGGGATGCCCATGATGAAGTTGATCCCGGCGACACCGAGTAACGTCAGCAGGGTGTCCATGTCGTCCTGATCGGCTTCGGCGTGGTTGGTGTAGCAGATGTCGCAGCCCATCGGTACGCCGAGCAACTTGCCACAGAAATGGTCTTCGAGGCCGGCGCGGATGATCTGTTTGCCGTTATAGAGGTATTCCGGGCCGATAAAACCGACCACGGTGTTCACCAGAAACGGCTTGAAATGCCGCGCCACGGCGTAGGCCCGGGTTTCGCAGGTCTGCTGATCGACGCCGTGGTGGGCGTTGGCCGACAGCGCGCTGCCCTGACCGGTCTCGAAATACATCAGGTTCTGCCCGAGAGTGCCGCGTTTCAGGCTCAGCCCGGCGTCATAGCCTTCCTGCAATACGTTGAGGTTGATGCCGAAACTGGCGTTGGCCGCTTCGGTGCCGGCGATCGACTGGAACACCAGGTCCAGCGGCACCCCACGGTTGATCGCCTCGATCGAGGTGGTGACGTGGGTCAGCACGCAGGCCTGGGTCGGAATGTCGTAGCGTTGGATGATCGCGTCGAGCATCTCCAGCATCGCGCAGATCGAGGCGATGCTGTCGGTGGCCGGGTTGATCCCGATCATCGCGTCGCCGTTGCCGTACAGCAGGCCGTCGAGAATGCTCGCGGCGATGCCGGAGGGCTCGTCGGTCGGATGGTTGGGTTGCAGGCGGGTCGACAGGCGTCCGCGCAGGCCGAGGGTGCCGCGAAATTTTGTGACCACGCGGATCTTCTGCGCCACCAGCACCAGGTCCTGCACGCGCATGATTTTCGACACGGCGGCGACCATTTCCGGGGTCAGGCCGGGGGCGAGGGCGCGCAGGCTGGTTTCGTCAGCGGCGTCGCTGAGCAGCCAGTCGCGGAAGCCGCCGACGGTGAGGTGGCTGACCACGGCGAAGGCTAGTTTGTCGTGGGTGTCGATGATCAGTCGGGTGACTTCATCGGTCTCGTAAGGAATCAGCGCTTCCTGCAAAAAATGCGTGAGCGGGATATCGGCCAGCGCCATTTGCGCGGCCACGCGTTCGCCGTCATTGAGCGCGGCAACGCCGGCCAGAAAGTCGCCGGAGCGCGCCGGGCTGGCCTTGGCCATGACCTCCTTGAGGCTGTCGAAGCGGTAGGTCTGGGCGCCGACGGAGTGGGCAAATGCGGCCATGGGGCGGTGTCCTCCAATCATTACTGCAATCTGCTTTTGTGCAGGAGGTGAGCCTTTGTGGGAGCGAGCCTGCTCGCGAATACGGACTGACATTCAACACAGGTGTCGACTGACACTCCGCTTTCGCGAGCAGGCTCGCTCCCACAGGGGATCTTCATGCACTTCTATATAGCGGGCACCGGGCGACAGGCCCGGTGCCGGTGCAACTAGATACTTTCGAGCATAGCGTCTGCCGGGGCGTCGGCGCGTTGTTTGGCGGTGAGCTGAAAGTACAGGTAACCAGCAGCCATGAAGCCCAGGAACACACAACCGATCAGCGTGTTGAACCACGCCATCGCCACCAGGCACACCACCGCCAGAATCAGCGCAATTGCCGGCACCACCGGATAGCCTGGGGCGCGGAAGGTGCGCTCCAGGTTCGGTTCGGTTTTGCGCAGTTTGAACAGGCTGAGCATGCTGATGATGTACATCACGATCGCGCCGAACACCGACATGGTGATCATCGCGGCAGTCAGGGTCATGCCTTGCAGGTTGACCAGACCATCGCTGTAAATCGCCGCGATACCAATCACACCACCAGCCAGAATCGCCCGATGCGGGGTCTGGAAGCGTGACAGCTTGGCCAGGCTTTTCGGCAGATAACCGGCGCGGGCGAGGGCGAAGAATTGTCGCGAGTAACCGAGGATGATCCCGTGGAAACTCGCCACCAGACCGAACAGGCCGATCCATACCAACATGTGCATCCACGATGAGTTATTGCCGACCACCGCTTTCATCGCCTGTGGCAGCGGGTCATTGATGTTCGACAGTTGGCGCCAGTCGCCGACGCCGCCGGCCATCACCATCACACCGATGGCGAGGAACACCAGGGTCAGAATGCCGCTGACGTAGGCCTTGGGAATCGTGCGTTTCGGATCCTTGGCTTCTTCGGCCGCCATGGCCGCGCCTTCGATGGCGAGGAAGAACCAGATGGCGAACGGGATCGCGGCAAAGATTCCGGGGATCGAGCCCATCGTGAACTCGTTGGCGCCCGACCAGCCGTTGAGCACGAAATTGCTGAAGCTGAAGCCCGGTGCGACCACGCCCATGAACACCAGCAGTTCGGCGACCGCCAGCACGGTGACCACCAGCTCAAAAGTCGCGGCAATGCTGACGCCGAGGATGTTCAGGGTCATGAACACGAAGTACGCGCCGACCGCCGCGACCTTCGGATCAAGCTCCGGGTACTGCACGTTGAGGTAGGCGCCGATGGCCATGGCAATCGCCGGAGGGGCGAAAACAAATTCGATCAGCGTGGCGATGCCGGCGATCAATCCGCCTTTTTCGCCGAACGCCCGGCGGCTGTAGGCAAACGGCCCGCCCGCGTGGGGAATCGCGGTGGTCAGTTCGGTGAAACTGAAGATGAAGCAGGTGTACATGGTCGCGACCATCAGCGCCGTGACCAGAAATCCGAGGGTGCCGGCGGTGCCCCAGCCGTAACTCCAGCCAAAATATTCGCCGGAAATCACCAGGCCGACGGCAATGCCCCAGAGGTGCAGGGTGCCGAGTGTGGGTTTGAGCTGTGTGGTGGAAGTCATAAGTCCTCTCTGTTTTTTATTGTTCGATCTGTTGGACTTTCGGGTGCAGCGGTTGAGGTGGATGGATGCTGTTCACGCAGCGGCAGTTTTTGTGCAAAACCTGAATGACGGGTACGCAATGGCCGTGCCAGAGCGGCCAGGCCTTGGGGTTGTGTCATTGAGGACGCCTTCGCGAGCAAGCTCGCTCCCACAGGTTTATGTGGTGAACCCAATATTGAGATCGAATACAGATCCCTGTGGGAGCGAGCTTGCTCGCGAAGGCGGTTGAACAGGCAACACAGAAACCTGTGTTGCCCCGGGTTTTAGAAGAAGCCCAACGGATTGATGTCGTAGCTCACCAGCAGGTTTTTGGTCTGCTGATAGTGATCGAGCATCATCTTGTGGGTTTCACGGCCGACGCCGGACTTTTTGTACCCGCCGAACGCGGCGTGCGCCGGGTACAGGTGGTAGCAGTTGGTCCACACTCGACCGGCCTTGATCGCGCGGCCCATGCGGTAGGCGCGGTTGATGTCGCGAGTCCACAGGCCGGCGCCGAGGCCGAACTCGGTGTCGTTGGCGATCGCCAGGGCTTCGGCTTCGTCCTTGAAGGTGGTGATGCTTACCACCGGGCCGAAGATTTCCTCCTGGAACACGCGCATTTTGTTGGTGCCCTTGAGCAGGGTCGGCTGGATGTAATAGCCGGTTGCCAAGTTGCCCTCGAGTTTTTCCACCTTGCCGCCGGTCAGCAGCTCGGCGCCTTCGCCCTTGGCGATTTCCAGGTACGACAGGATCTTGTCGAATTGCTGCTCGGACGCCTGCGCGCCAACCATGGTGTCGGTGTCCAGCGGGTCGCCGCGTTTGATCTGCAGGACTTTCTTCATCACCACTTGCATGAATTCGTCGTAGATCGATTCCTGTACCAGCGCGCGGGACGGGCAGGTGCAGACTTCGCCCTGGTTGAAGAACGCCAGCACCAGACCTTCGGCAGCCTTCTCGATGAAGGTCGGCTCGGCCTGCATGATGTCTTCGAAGAAGATGTTCGGCGACTTGCCGCCCAGTTCCACGGTGGACGGAATGATGTTCTCGGCGGCGCATTTCATGATGTGCGAGCCGACCGGGGTCGAGCCGGTGAAGGCGATCTTGGCGATGCGTTTGCTGGTGGCCAGGGCTTCGCCGGCTTCTTTGCCGAAACCTTGCACCACGTTGAGCACGCCCGGTGGCAGCAGATCACCGATCAGCTCCATCAGCACGCAGATGCCCAGCGGGGTCTGCTCGGCAGGCTTGAGTACCACGCAGTTGCCGGCGGCCAGCGCCGGGGCGAGTTTCCACGCGGCCATCAGCAGCGGGAAGTTCCACGGGATGATCTGGCCGACCACGCCCAGCGGTTCATGGATGTGATAGGCCACGGTGTTGCCGTCGATTTCGGCAGCGCTGCCTTCCTGGGCGCGCAGGCAACCGGCGAAGTAGCGGAAATGGTCGGCCGCCAGCGGGATGTCAGCGTTGAGGGTTTCGCGGATGGCTTTGCCGTTGTCCCAGGTTTCGGTGATCGCCAGCAGTTCGAGGTTCTGTTCGATGCGGTCGGCGATTTTCAGCAGGATCAGCGAGCGCGCCTGCACCGAGGTCGCGCCCCACGCATCGGCAGCGGCGTGGGCAGCGTCCAGTGCCTTGTCGATGTCTTCGGCAGTGGAGCGGGGGAATTCGGCAATCGGCTGGCCATTCACTGGCGAGGTGTTGGTGAAGTACTGACCTTTGACAGGCGCGACGAACTCGCCGCCGATGTAGTTACCGTACTTGCTCTTGAACGTGACTTTGGCGCCTTCAGTACCGGGGTGAGCGTAACGCATGATGTGTTCTCCTTGGCTTTGTACTTATTAGAGAAACGCGCAAGTGCGCTTGCTATAAGCGTAGAGCAAAGGTCGGGCCACTGCCGTGCAGGGCAGGCAAATCAAGGCCTTGCGTAGTTTGTGTCGGACGGAGGGCGCAGCCTGTGATGGTTTCGGTACAGAGCGGGTGACAGTTTGTACCGCTTTTGGCACAGCCTGTGACCGACCGGTCTTGCCAGCATTGCAATGCGTCGATGGCTGGAGGATGCTGACTGCCAATCGCCCAGTGGTTGATTATTGTGGCGAGGGAGCTTGCTCCCGCTGGGCTGCGCAGCAGCCCTGAAATGTTTACCGCTCATATACTTTGGCGAGCGCTTCGCACTCGAGCGGGAGCAAGCTCCCTCGCCACAGGTCAGTGTTGGTAGTCTGGAAGGGTCGACCTTTCGGGGAGAATAATAAGAAATGCACGACAACCATTTGAGTCGCCATGCCCAGCAGGTTCTCACCGTCAGTCAGGGCAAGCCGCACCTGCACGGGCCCGGTGCCGATCCGTCGATTGCCCGCTCGTGGCTGCGCTGTCTTGAGGACTATCACCTCGATCCGGCCCTGACCATGGCGCCCACCGTGCTCGAACACGGGCGCGTGCTTGAAAGCCGCGAACGCCTGCAACAGGTGTTGCAGATCGCCGGTAATGAAATGAGCAGCCTGCATCAACAACTCTCCGGCGCCGGTCATGCGGTGCTGCTGACCGACGCGCGCGGGGTGATCCTCAACTGCGTCACCGCGCCGGCCGAGCGCAAGATTTTCGAACGCGCCGGTCTCTGGCTCGGCGCCGACTGGAGCGAAGCCTGCGAAGGCACCAACGGCATCGGCACCTGTCTGGTCGAGCGCCAGGCACTGACCATCCATCAGGACGAACACTTTCGCGGCCGCCACACCGGCCTGACCTGCTCGGCGAGCCCGGTGTTCGACCCGCACGGCGAACTGCTGGCGGTGCTCGACGTGTCCTCGGCGCGCCACGATGTCTCGCGGCAGAGCCAGTTCCACACCATGGCGCTGGTCAATCTGTCGGCGAAGATGATCGAGAGCTGCTATTTCCTGCGCTGCTTCGATAACCAATGGTTGCTGCGTTTTCACTTGCAGGCCGAATCCGTCGGTTTGTTCAGCGAAGGGCTGCTGGCGTTTGACGGCGAAGGGCGGATCAGCGCGGTCAACCAGAGCGCGCTGAACCTGCTCGGGCATATTCGCGGAGGCTTGCTCGGCAAGCCGGTGGAAGCGTTCTTCGATTGTTCGCTGGACGAGTTGCTCGGTCGGGCCAGCGCCAATGCCAGCGCCAGTTGGCCGCTGCGCACCCGCGACGGGCGGCATCTGTTTGCCTTGTTGCGCGGCGAATCGCGCAAGCCGGCGCCGATCCTGCCGGCCCCGATCGTGGCCAAGCCGCAAGCGCTGGCGGGCATTTGCCTCGGCGACGCGGCGCTGCAAGCGGATTTCCGCAAGGCGCTGCGGGTGTTCGAGCGCGACGTGCCGTTGCTGATCAACGGTGAAACCGGCTCCGGCAAGGAAGCCTTTGCCAAGGCTGTGCATCACGCCAGCCAGCGCGCCAACAAAGCCTTCGTCGCCCTCAATTGCGCGGCGATCCCGGAAAGCCTGATCGAGAGCGAGCTGTTCGGTTATCGCGGCGGCAGTTTCACCGGCGCACGCAAGGATGGCATGCGCGGCAAGCTGCAGCAGGCCGATGGCGGCACGCTGTTTCTCGATGAGATAGGTGACATGCCGTTGGCGCTGCAAACCCGGTTGTTGCGGGTGCTGGAAGACCGGCAGGTGGTGCCGATTGGCGGCGAGCCGGAAGCGGTCAACGTGCGGATCATCAGCGCCACGCACCGTAATCTGCTGGAGCGCGTGGCGGACGGCAGCTTCCGCGAAGATCTGTATTACCGGCTCAATGGCCTCGAAGTTGCGCTACCGGCGTTGCGCGAACGCAGTGATAAATCGCAGTTGCTGGATTTCCTGCTGGCCGAGGAGGCCGGCGGAGAAACAATCGTGATCGACGACCCGGCGCGCCAGGCGTTGCTGGCCTTCAACTGGCCGGGCAACGTTCGGCAGTTGCGCAATGTGCTGCGCACATTGGCGGCATTGTGTGATGAAGGGCGAATCGGGCTGGAGGATTTGCCGGCGATGATTCGGCAGGGGCGGCCAACGCTGGAACTGAAGTCGGTTGAATCCGAGCATCCGCTGGAAGATGCCGAACGTCTGGCGTTGCTCAATGTGCTGGAACAAACGCGCTGGCACATGACCCACACCGCCGAGCAACTCGGCGTGAGTCGCAACACCCTCTACAGAAAGCTGCGCAAACACGGCATCGCCCGAACCGCATAAATCCCCCTGTAGGAGCTGCCGAAGGCGGCGATCTTTTGATCTTGTTCTTTACAGGATCAAAAGATCGCAGCTTCGTTGCACTCGTCAGCTCCTTCAGGCGGGGTGGTGATCGTGGGGTGATGGTGATCAGCTAAAGAGTGCGATTTCCCCCTCCCTGCGCTAACCTGCGGCCATGTTTTACGAGGTCGACTATGCACATTCATATTCTGGGTATCTGCGGGACTTTCATGGGCTCGATGGCAGTTCTGGCCAAAGAGCTGGGCCATCACGTGACCGGCTCCGACGCCAACGTCTATCCGCCGATGAGCACGCAGCTGGAGGCCCAGGGCATTCAACTGACCCAGGGTTATGACCCGGCCCAGCTCGATCCGGCACCGGATCTGGTGGTGATCGGCAACGCCATGTCCCGTGGCAACCCGGCGGTGGAGTATGTGCTGAACAAAGGCCTGCCGTACGTTTCCGGCCCGCAATGGCTGGCCGATCACGTGCTGCAAGGGCGCTGGGTGCTGGCAGTCGCCGGTACGCACGGCAAGACCACCACCAGCAGCATGCTCGCCTGGGTCCTGGAACACGCCGGCATGAGCCCGGGGTTCCTGATCGGCGGTGTGCCGCAGAACTTCTCGGTGTCCGCACGTCTGGGCGGTACGCCGTTTTTCGTGATCGAGGCCGACGAGTACGACAGCGCGTTCTTCGACAAGCGTTCGAAGTTCGTCCACTACCGCCCGCGTACCGCGATCCTCAACAACCTTGAGTTCGATCACGCCGACATCTTCCCCGATCTGCCGGCGATCGAGCGGCAATTCCACCACTTGGTGCGCACCATTCCGAGCGAAGGGCTGGTGATTCATCCGACCACCGAGCCTGCCTTGCAGCGCGTGATCGAGATGGGCTGCTGGACGCCGGTGCAAACCACCGGTGTCGGCGGTCAGTGGCAGGTCAAGTTGCTCAAGGACGATGGCTCGGCGTTCGAAGTGATGTTTGAAGGCGTGTCCCAGGGCACCGTGGAATGGGAGTTGACCGGTCAGCACAACGTCGCCAACGCCCTGGCTGCGCTGGCAGCGGCGCGGCATGTCGGTGTGGTGCCATCGATGGGCATCGCCGGCTTGAGCGCGTTCAAGAACGTCAAACGCCGCATGGAGAAAGTCGCCGAAGTACGCGGCATCACCATCTACGACGACTTCGCCCACCACCCGACCGCCATCGCCACCACCCTCGACGGTCTGCGCAAGCGCATCGGCGATGCTCCGCTGATCGCGATCATCGAACCGCGCTCCAACTCGATGAAGCTCGGCGCGCACCGCGATGGCCTGCCCGACAGCGTGGTCGATGCCGATCAGGTGATCTGGTACGCACCGGCCAACCTCGGTTGGGATCTGGGCGCCATCGCCGCACTGTGCAGCGTGCCATCGATTGTCAGCGATTCGCTCGAAGGCATCATCGAACGCGTGAAAAGCCAGGCCCAGCCCGGTACCCACGTGGTGATCATGAGCAACGGCGGCTTCGGCGGTCTGCACGGCAAACTCGCCGAGGCGCTGCAATGAACACTTTTGCCCAGAGCGGCGGCCCGGAACGCATCACGCTGGCGATGACCGGCGCGTCCGGCGCGCAGTACGGTTTGCGCCTGCTCGATTGCCTGGTGCGTGAAGATCGCGAAGTGCACTTCCTGATCTCCAAGGCTGCGCAACTGGTGATGGCCACCGAAACCGATGTCACGCTGCCGCCCAAGCCGCAGATGATGCAGGCGTTCCTCACCGAATACACCGGCGCCGCCGCCGGGCAGATCCGCGTGTACGGCAAGGAAGACTGGATGTCGCCGGTAGCCTCGGGCTCCGGCGCACCAGCGGCGATGGTGGTGGTGCCGTGTTCCACCGGCACCTTGTCGGCGATTGCCACCGGTGCCTGCAACAATCTGATCGAGCGCGCGGCGGACGTCACCTTGAAGGAGCGCCGCCAGTTGATCCTGGTGCCGCGCGAAGCGCCGTATTCGAGCATTCATCTGGAGCACATGCTCAAGCTGTCGAACATGGGCGTGACCATTCTGCCGGCCTCGCCGGGCTTCTATCACCAGCCGCAGACCATCGACGACCTGATCGATTTTGTCGTCGCACGGATTCTCAATCTGTTGGGCATTCCACAGGACATGCTGCCGCGTTGGGGCGAGCATCATCTGAGCAGCGATGAATAAGCTGTTGGTGATTGCGCTGGCGCTGCAACTGGCCGGCTGCGCCACCGCGCGCACGCTGGATGCGGCCAAACCGGGCGCGCCGGTGGTGTATTCCGGGACGCGCCTGGATTTGTACGCGATGAATGGCGGGTGCTGTGCGATGGATCGCTTCGGCGCTGAGGCACCGAGTTATCCGGGCGTGGATCTGCCGGCGAGTGCGTTGCTCGATACGCTGTTGTTGCCGTTGTCGTTGCTCACGGTGATTGGCGTGGGTTTTCAGGCAACGGGTGGATTGTAGGGGAGTGTGGCGAGGGGATTTATCCCCGATGGGGTGCGCAGCGCCCCCAAAATCTGAAAAACGACGACTGCTGCGCAGCCGATCGGGGATAAATCCCCTCGCCACAAAGTACGGTGTTTACTTGCCGAGCTTGCGCAGCTCATCCGACTCGACGATCCGCACGCCATCCTGTTCTTCCAGCGCCAGGCGCCACATCGCCCGGGCCAGTTGGCAGGCTTCGATGCCGCGGTATTTGCCGGGAATCAGTTTGGAAAACGGCGCGGCCAGCTGTTCGCCCAGGCGCGGTTCAGTGCGATCACCCAACAACAGCGATGGCCGGCAGATGGTCAGTTGCGGCCAGTCCTGCGCGCGCAACGCCTGCTCCATCTCGCCTTTGACCCGGTTGTAGAAAATCGACGATTTCGGATCGGCGCCCAGCGCGCTGATCACGATCAGGTGCCGTGCGCCCATCTCCCGGGCGCGTTTGGCGAAGGCCACGACCATGTCCAGATCCACCGCGCGGAACGCGGCTTCCGAGCCGGCCTGTTTGATGGTGGTGCCGAGGCAGCAGTAGGCGATATCGACGCGACCACTGAGCTGCGGCAGAAACGCCTGTGGGTCGCCCACCGGGTTTTCCAGGTGCGGATGTTCCGCCAGCGGCCGGCGGGACGGGGCGAGCACGCGGGTGATAGTCGGCTCGTTGAGCAAACGGTCGAGCAGATGTTCACCGGTCAGTCCGGTGGCTCCGGCAAGCAATACGTGCTGAGGCGTCAAGTACATAGTGTTTCTCCCTTGATACTGTTCAGCTTAGTTGCTGTTTGTTGCGCCGTCGTTCAATGCAGCACTCTGCAACGCTTTTCTTGCCTGCTGTTTGCGCAGCAGTTGCCAGTGCGCCAGCACGGTTTTCGGTGCCCAGATCTGTGGCTCCGAAGCTTCGAAGTTGTCCGCCAGTTCGCGCTCGGCGACGGTGGCCTTGGCCAGTTTGAAGGCCTGCTCCAGATCGTCGGTCTGGTTCAGTGCCTGAGCGAACAAGGCATCGCCGAAGTAGGTGAAGTTGGCTTCTTCCGAGCAACCGAACGACACCCGATCGGCACGCGAGGCGGTCATGATCAGGGTGCGCTCATCTTTCAGCGCGGGGATGAAACCGCCGGAGTAGCAGGATGAAATCACGATCACCTTGTCGCGGTTTTTCAGCGGCGCCAGCACGGTGGCGAGTTCGTCGGCGGGCAGGTCGGCCAGCTCCATGCGCGGCTGGTCGAGCACCAGTTCGTGTTCGGCGGTGCCGTGGCTGGTCAGGTAGATGAACACCAGGTCTTCCGGGCCGCTGCGTTCGGCCAAAGTCTGCGCGGCGCGGCGCAGGTTCTCGCGAGTGGCCATCGGCCGGTCGACGAGGTGGTCGCGGTGGTTGACCAGACGAATCTGGCCGAAGGCACCGAAGCGTGTGGTGAGCATGTTGGCGACGTAGTCGGACTCGCGCAGGAACACGCTTTGTTTGCCGTCGCCACCGAGGGTCAGGGTGTACAGCTCGACTGCTGGCGTCGAGGCGGGCACGGCGGCCAGTGCGTCATCGAGCAGACGCCCTTGGGCCAGCAAGCCGAGTTCGAGGGTATCGGGCAGCAGCTTGCCGTCGGCATCACGTACGCGCTGGCCGTTGATCCAGGTACCGCTGAGCACGGTGCCGTCGGTCAGTACCAAGGTGCCGCGCCCGGCGTAGCTGTCGCTGTCGAACCCGCCGATGTAGAAGCTGCCGTCAGACAGGTTCAAGCGGCCCTGACCGCTGAAGCGCCAGTCGTTGAAGAAGCCGATGTAGTGGCTGCCGTCGGCACCGATCAATTCGCCCTTGCCGGTCAGCGCGCCTTCCTTGAACTGGCCGAGCCACACGTCGCCGTCGGCGTTCTCGTAGCGGCCCTTGCCGTGCAGCTGGCTGTTCTTGAAGCCGCCGACATAGATGTCGCCATCGGCACTGTTGAAGGTGCCATTGCCTTCGAGCTGGCCGTTGACGAAATGACCGCTGAAGGTATTGCCGCTGGCGTCGCCGCGCTGGCCTTCGCCGTTGGGTTTGCCGTGGGCGAACCGGCCTTGATAGGAGCTGCCGTCGTCCATTTCCAGGCGGCCCAGCCCGGAATACTGGTCAGCCTTGAACTCGCCGCGATACGTCATGCCGTTTTCTTTCAGCGTACCTTCACCGTCGCGCCGGCCCTGCTTGAAGCCGCCGGTGTAACTGCTGGCGTTGGTGGTCAGGCTGCCCTGGCCATCGAACAGGCCTTGCTGGAACTGGCCGCGATAGACCTCGCCGTTGCTGCCGTGCCACTCGCCCTGGCCATGCCATTGGCCCTTGTCGAACTGCCCGGCGTACCAACTGCCGTTGGGGTAGTCGACCCGGCCCTGGCCTTGCAGCAAGCCGTTGACCAGTTCGCCGCGATAGCGTCCGCCGTCCGGCAGCCGTGCATCCGGGGGCAACAGCGATTCGCCGTCGCCGCACGCGGTGAGCATCAGGGTCAGGGCAAGGGGTGCAAGAGAAGCGAGTGGGCGCATAGCGGGATCCGGGCAATTAGGCGACCGAGTATGCCGCAGCTATGTGTCGCATATATAGAGAGGGAATGCGAAACAGCGTGAGCCGCTTCGCATCCGGGGCACTTAAACGAAGCAGAGCGACAA
Source organism: Pseudomonas sp. GM30 (assembly GCF_000282275.2). Classification (NCBI taxonomy): domain Bacteria; kingdom Pseudomonadati; phylum Pseudomonadota; class Gammaproteobacteria; order Pseudomonadales; family Pseudomonadaceae; genus Pseudomonas; species Pseudomonas sp. GM30. The sequence goes on from NZ_AKJP02000006.1 coordinate 118,852, forward strand.
GGGTTCGGCGATATAGGCCGGTTTGTCCGAGCCTTCTATCTCAAGCGTCGCGGTGGCCTTGAGCAGCCATTGACCGGGTTTTTTCTCGGTCACTTCGGCCAGATCGACTTTCAGGCGCACTTTTGAATTGACCTTCACTGGCTGGATGAAACGCACGCTGTCCAGACCGTAATTGACCACCATCTTCAAGCCTTGCGGCAGCACGAGGATGTCTTCCATCAGTTTCGGGATCAGCGACAACGACAGGAAGCCGTGAGCAATGGTGCTGCCAAATGGCGTTTGCGCGGCTTTGACCGGGTCGACATGGATGAATTGATAATCCCCGGTGGCTTCGGCGAACAGGTTGATGCGCTCCTGATCGATGGTGAGCCATTCGGAACGTCCGAGTTCCTTGCCGACATAATCTTTGAGCTCTGCAACGGGAACATAGGGCATTGAGACTCTCCTTGGGTTCATCGGTTTTATAGTTTTTCAGGTGGGGGATTTGACCGCCCTGCGAACCACTGTAGATCAACATGGCGATTTGCTCCGGTCAACCTGCCATGCTTTTGGCGAATGCCGATCCATAGCGCAGCCGTGCTTATAATGCCGACCACTTGCAGGGTGAAAAAGTAAGACGGAGATGTCGGATGTTGCTACGCGGCCTGACCATGCTGGTGCTGTTCCAATTGCTCGGCACGGCACTCAACCATTTGCTGTTGCCGGTGCTGCCGGGGCCGATCATCGGTCTGCTGCTGTTGCTGGTGTTCCTGATCATTCGCGGTGAAGTCGGCGAGCCGCTGAACCTCGCGGCGGGCAGCCTGCTGCGTTATCTGCCGTTGCTGCTGGTGCCGCCGGCCGTGGGCGTGATGGTGTATGCGAGCGACATTGCCGCCGATTTCTGGGCGATTGTCGGTGCGCTGGTGCTGTCGTTGATTCTGTCGATGGCCTTCGCCGGCGTGTTGATGCAACGGCTGGTCAAGCGTCACGCACCGAACTCGGAGGACGCTTGATGCTCTTCGATTGGCAAGGTGCCTGGGCTTCGGTCATTCATCATCCGCTGTTCGGCATCGGCATCACCCTTGGCGCCTATCAACTGGTGCTGGCGGCGTTCGAGAAAACCCGCTGGATCTTTCTGCAACCGGTGCTGGTCTCCATGCTGTTGGTGATCGGCGTGCTGGTCGGCTGCGGCCTGACTTACGCCGAGTACCGCAAGAGCACCGAGATCCTCAGCATTTTGCTGGGGCCGGCGACGGTGGCGCTGGCGGTGCCGCTGTATCTCAACCTCAAGCGCATTCGCCAATTGTTCTGGCCGATCTTTACTACGCTGGTGATTGGCGGGGTGGTCGCCACGGGCATGGGTGTTTTGCTGGGCTGGTGGTTCGGTGCCGAACACATGATCCTGATGACCATGGCCCCCAAGTCGGTGACCTCGCCGATTGCCATGCTGGTGGCCGAGCAGATCGGTGGCGTGGCGGCGCTGGCGGCGGTCTTCGTGCTGATCACCGGGGTGATCGGCGCGATCTTCGGCCCGGCGCTGTTGACCCGGCTCGGCGTGCACAGCCCCGAGGCGCGCGGCATGGCGCTGGGCATGACCGCACACGCGGTCGGCACCTCGGTGGCGCTTCAGGAAAGCGATGAGTGCGGCGCCTTCGCGGCGCTGGCGATGAGTCTGATGGGCGTGGCCACGGCGGTGTTCCTGCCGTTGGCGGTGTCGATGGTGGTGTAAGGAAATGTCTATGAGTCTGCCGCTTTTCCCGCTCAACACAGTGCTGTTCCCCGGCTGCAACCTCGACTTGCAGATCTTTGAGGCGCGCTACCTGGACATGATCGGCCGCTGCATGAAACAGGGCGGCGGTTTCGGCGTGGTGTGCATCCTCGACGGCCACGAAGTCGGCGTTGCGCCAGAAGGCTTTGCCTTGGTCGGTTGCGAGGCGCGGATCACCGATTTCCAGCAACAGGACAACGGTCTGTTGGGGATCCGGGTGCAGGGCGGGCGGCGCTTTCAGGTGCTGCGCACTGAGGTGCAGCGCGATCAGTTGATCCTTGCTGACGTCGAGTGGCTGGACGATGAACCCGAGCAACCGTTGCAGGACGAAGACGCCGATCTGGTCGCGCTGCTCAAGGCCCTGGCCGAGCACCCGATGGTCGAGGCGTTGAACATGGGCACCGAAGCGCTGGGGCAGCAGTCGCTGGCCAATCAGCTGGCGTATCTGCTGCCGTTCGCCGAAGAAGACAAGATCGACCTGCTGCAACTCGACGATCCGCAGCAGCGACTGGATGCGATCCAGGCGCTGCTCGATGAGTTGCAGGGCGAGCTGTTCGCCTGAGCGTCAGTAGGCGTAACGCAACATCGTGTCCGGCAGATACCGCAGAACGAACAGGCTGAACAGTACCAGCAGCGCCGGCAGAATCAGCCACCAGACCTTGAACGGCATGGCATTGAGCGGCGCCTTGCGCTGGCTCAGCCACAAGCCCGACGCACACACGCACGCTGCGAGCATTGCGCCGGCCAGAATATCCGTCGGCCAGTGCGCGCCCAGATAGACCCGTGACAGGGCAATCGACAGCGCCGGAATACAGCCAAGCAGCAGCCAGGTCAGACGCATTCGCGGCGGTTGGCCGCGACCGGCGAGGACCGCCAGTACCAGAAACAGCGCAAACGAACCCGAGGCATGGCCGCTGGGCATGCTGTAGCTGGTCAGCGGATCGGTCAGCACTTCCGGGCGGACCCGGGCGAAAAACTGTTTGGTGACGGTATTGAGCAGCGCGGTGCACAGCAGCGTACCGCCGGCAAAAATCGCCTGACGCCATTGCCGGCACAGCAGCAACAGACCGGTGAGCAGGGCGCTGAACATCAGCATGTTGCGGAATTCACCGATCAGGGTGAAGGTCACTGCGATTTCATCGAGCATCGGCTGCCGATGTTCCTGCACCAGGGTCATCACGCCTTGGTCGAGGGCGTGCAGATACGGATAGCCAATAAACAGGCCGATCAGAATCAACAGGCTCATGCTGCTGATCCAGATCGTCGCCCGGCGATGCTGGCGCAAGCTGCTGTTGACGCTCATGCCGACCATCACCGCAATACTGGCGGCAACGATGCCGGCCTGCAGCCAAAAACCTTCCGGCAGCGGCAGACGGATCGCCGCGCCGGTGGCCCAACCCGGCAGCAGGTAGGCGACGCTCCAGCCGGCAGCGGCCAGCAGGCTGACGGCGGCGAAACGCGGGAAAGGCATGTCGCACATGCCGGCGACCATCGGCAGCATCGGCCGCAGCGGGCCGATGAAGCGGCCGACCAGCAGGCTGGCGATGCCGTAACGCTGGAAGTAGGTTTCGGCCCCGGCCATCCATTCCGGATGGTGGCGCAGCCCCGGCAGGCGGCGGATGTTCTGATGGAAATGGCGGCCGAGGAAGTACGAGATCACATCGCCGAGTATCCCGCCGAGAAAGCCCAGCAGCAGGGTTTCACTCAACGACAGTGCGCCGCTGCCGGCGAGTACGGCCACGGCAAACAGCAACACCGTGCCGGGCACGATCAGCCCGGCAATTGCCAGGCACTCCACGCAAGCGACGATAAATACCGCAGCCGCCAGCCACTGCGGATTGGCGGCGAGCCACCCGGTCACGCTATCGAGCCATGGGCCCATACACACAACTCCATCAAGTCTTCAAATTGATCCTTGTAGGAGTGAGCCTGCTCGCGATGGCGCCTGGTCAGTCGATTTCTTCGTTGACTGACGCACCGCTATCGCGAGCAGGCTCACTCCTACAGTGAATTACTTTTACTTCAGCCCTGCCTCTAACCCCGGCAGCAGGAAATAATCGCGACCTTCGACCTGACCCCGGCGTAGCGGGTTGCGCGTGCACCACTGGGCATACGTGGCGTCGACGAAGCGGTACATCAGGTGTTCGTCGCGGCCATGGGGGATGCCCAGGCGGGTGGTCTGGATAATCTGGGTCGGCGCCGGCCCGGTGTCTTCCACCAGCATCAGCTCATGATCGAAACGCTTGGCGTCCCACATCGGCACCTTCAGCCCGAGCGCCTTGCACAGCAGCGTCTGCCCGGCGCAAAGCTTTTGCGAAGGGCGCGGTCGGCCCCGAGCATCGGGATTGTTCAGCAGCATCTGCGCCAGACTCGCCGGCCCGCTGACCTCATCGACCCACGGGTAGGCGGACTTGATCAGCACCGCATTGCCGGGCCCCTGAGCGCTGAAGTTCAGCGAATCGCCACCGCGGGCGTAATACATATAGATGTGCCCGCCGTCCAGAAACAAAGCCTTACGTTTTTCCGTGTAGCCGAGGGAGGCATGACTGCCTTTTTCCGCGCAGTAATAGGCTTCGGTTTCGATGATCCGGGCGCTGAGCCACAGATCGCCGACCCGGTGGCGGATGACTTTGCCCAGTAGATCGCGGGCAAGCATTTGCGCGTCACGGTCAAAGAATGCGTCCGGAAGGCCCAGTGGCAGGCGCCCGGCGGTGGCGCGAACGGTCAGGTTGGACATGGCAAACGGTGTTTATCCAGGCGAAGGAGGTCGTGATGATAACAATCCGCGGCTTAATTACGGCTGAACGTCGGCAAATTGCAGTCCATTTCGACCATCCGCCTGTCACCGCTGTTAGTCCCGGGACGCGACAGCTATAATCTGCCGCTTTCCTCTTTGCCAAGACCCCAGCAGACCATGACTGAGTCCGTTCTTGCCTACATGACCCGATTGGGTCGCGACGCCCGCGAAGCCTCCCGGGTCATCGGCCGTGCCAGCACCGCGCAGAAGAACCGCGCCCTGCAGGCTGCTGCCAATGCGCTGGACGCTGCGCGCGCCGAGCTGGCCGCAGCCAATGAACAGGATCTGGCCGCCGGTCGCGCCAACGGTCTGGAGCCGGCACTGCTGGAGCGTCTGGAACTGACCCCGGCACGCATCGACGGCATGATCGTCGGCCTGCGTCAGGTGGCGGCACTGCCGGACCCGGTCGGTGCGATCCGTGACATGAGCTTTCGCCCGTCCGGCATTCAGGTCGGCAAGATGCGCGTACCGCTGGGCGTGATCGGGATCATCTACGAATCCCGGCCCAATGTGACCATCGATGCCGCCAGCCTGTGCCTGAAGTCCGGCAACGCGACCATCCTGCGCGGTGGCTCCGAGGCGATTCATTCCAACCGGGCGATTGCCGCGTGCATCCAGCGCGGTCTGGCCGAGGCCGAATTGCCGGCAGCGGTGGTGCAAGTGGTCGAAACCACCGACCGCGCTGCCGTTGGCGCGATGATCAGCATGCCCGAGTACGTCGATGTGATCGTGCCGCGCGGTGGCCGTGGCCTGATCGAGCGCATCAGCCGCGATGCCCGGGTGCCGGTAATCAAACATCTGGACGGCATCTGCCACGTGTATGTCAGTGCCCATGCCGATCTGGCGAAAGCCCAGCGCATCGCCTTCAATGCCAAGACTTACCGTTATGGCATCTGCGGCGCGATGGAGACCTTGCTCGTCGATCAAAGTGTTGCCAAGGATTTCCTGCCGTCGATGGCTGCCCAGTTCCGCGAAAAAGGCGTCGAGCTGCGTGGTTGCGAACGCACCCGGGCGGTCATCGATGCGGTGGCGGCCAGCGAAGACGACTGGAGCACCGAGTATCTGGCGCCGATCCTGTCGATCCGCGTGGTCGACGGACTGGACCAGGCCATCGAACACATCAACCATTACGGCTCGCATCACACCGACTCGATCGTCAGCGAAAACCTCGCCGACACCCGGCGTTTCGTCGCGGAAGTCGACTCGGCATCGGTGATGATCAACACCCCGACGTGCTTCGCCGATGGATTCGAATACGGATTGGGTGCCGAGATCGGCATTTCTACTGATAAGCTGCACGCCCGCGGTCCGGTGGGCCTCGAAGGACTGACCTGCGAGAAGTACATCGTGGTCGGTGATGGCCAGTTGCGCGGCCAAGCGACGGTCTGACTTGACCGACCTCGACCTGACAGCGCCGCAAACCGGCAGCGAGTCTCGCCCGCAACGCATCGGCGTGCTGGGCGGCACGTTCGACCCGGTACACATCGGCCATTTGCGCGGTGCGCTGGAAGTCGCCGAAGCGCTGCTGCTCGACGAGCTGCGCATGATGCCCAGCGCCCGGCCGCCGCACCGCGATACGCCGCAGGTGTCGGCGCAGGATCGGTTGGCAATGGTTGAGTGCGCGGTGGCCGGAGTGCCGCCGCTGGTGGTGGACGCCCGCGAATTGCAGCGGGACAAACCGTCCTGGACCATCGATACCCTGGAGTTGATGCGTGCCGAAATGGCCGCCGAGACCCAGGTTTTTCTGCTTTTGGGCTGGGACGCATTTTGCGGCCTGCCCACTTGGCACCGCTGGGAAGAGTTGCTCCAGCATTGCCACATCCTGGTGCTACAGCGCCCGGACGCCGACAGCGAACCGCCGGATGCCTTGCGCAACCTGCTGGCAGCGCGTTCGGTGAGCGACCCGCTGGCCCTGAAAGGGCCGAGCGGACAGATTGCATTCGTCTGGCAGACACCGCTCGCGGTTTCCGCCACCCAGATCCGTCAACTGCTGGCCAGCGGTAAGTCGGTACGTTTCCTGGTGCCCGACGCGGTCCTGGCCTACATCGATGCGCACGGTCTGTACCGTGCGTCGAACTGAACAAGGCGTGCTTCACTGATACGAATCCACGTATCGCCAAGCCGCCGAATACATGAGCAAAACGAGTTTTATATGACCGACAAAGATGTAAGCAAAGTCAAGCGCAAAGGCACGTTCAAGAGCGCGCCGCTGCCGGAAGTCGCCAACACCAACGAGCCGCTGAAGGGCGACGAGCTGGTCAAGGTTGCCGTGGCAGCCCTGGAAGACGTCAAGGCACAAGACATCCAGATCATCGATGTTCGCGACAAGCAGAGCATCACCGACTACATGATCATCGCCACCGGTACGTCCAATCGCCAGATCAACGCGATGCTGGACAAGGTCCGTGAAGAAGTCAAAAAGCAGGGCGCCAAGCCGCTGGGCGAAGAAGGCAAGGGCGACAGCGACTGGGTGCTGCTCGACCTCGACCTGGTGATCGTGCACATGATGACTGCCTCGGCACGTCAGTTCTATGACCTGGAGCGCCTGTGGGCCGGTGCCGAGCAAAGCCGTGCGGCGGACGCCAAGCACCACAGCCCGGAAAACACCCACGAGCATTTCACCAAGCTCAACAAAGACCAGCTGTAAGGGATCGCTGTGCGACTGCGACTGATCGCCGTCGGTTCACGCATGCCCAAGTGGGTGGAAGAAGGCTGGCATGAATATGCCAAGCGTCTTCCGTCCGAGCTGGCGCTGGAACTGGTGGAAATTCCGCTCAATACCCGTGGCAAGAACGCCGACGTGGCCCGTTTCATCCGCCAGGAAGGCGAAGCGATGCTGGCCAAGGTCGGGCCGAACGAGCGGATTGTTACGCTGGAAGTCCACGGCAAACCCTGGAGCACCGAGCAGCTGGCGGTCGAACTCGACCGCTGGCGGCTGGATTCGCGCACGGTCAATTTCATGGTCGGCGGCCCCGAAGGGCTGGCGCCGGAAGTCTGCGCCCGCGCCGATCAACGCTGGTCGTTGTCGCCGCTGACCTTGCCGCACCCGCTGGTGCGGATCCTGATCGGCGAACAGCTGTACCGTGCCTGGACCGTGCTGTCCGGTCACCCTTACCACAAGTAGTCCTGCCCTCATGTCTCAGCCGATCCGCATCAAGGACCACGAAAAGGACGCCCGCCTGGTGCGCAGTCGCGTCGTGTTCGGGGCCATTGCGGTCATGCTGTTGATCTGCGTGTTGATTGCGCGGCTGTACTACTTGCAGGTGATCCAGTACGAGTACCACTCGACACTCTCGGAAAACAACCGCGTCCATGTGCAGCCGATTCCGCCGACCCGCGGCTTGATCTTCGACCGCAACGGCGTGGTGGTGGCGGACAACCGTCCGAGCTTCAGCCTGAGCATGACCCGCGAGCGTTCCGGCGACTGGCAGCAAGTGCTCGACGTGATCGTCGAAGTGCTGCAACTGACGCCCGAGGACCGGGTGATCTTCGAGAAGCGCATGCGTCAGGGGCGCCGGCCGTTCGAGCCGGTGCCGATCCTGTTCGAGCTGACCGAAGAGCAAATCGCCCGGATCGCGGTGAACCAGTTCCGCCTGCCTGGGGTGGAAGTGGTTGCGCAACTGGTGCGCCATTACCCGCAGGGCGCGCATTTTGCGCACTCGGTGGGTTACATGGGGCGCATCAACGAGAAAGAGCTGAAGAGCCTCGACCCGGTCAACTACAGCGGCACCCATCACATCGGCAAGACCGGCATCGAGCGTTTCTACGAGCCGGAACTGCACGGCCAGGTGGGTTACGAGGAAGTCGAGACCAACGCCCGCGGCCGCGTATTGCGCGTGCTCAAGCGTACCGATCCGATTCCCGGCAAGGACATCGTCCTGAGTCTGGACATCAAACTGCAGGAAGCGGCCGAAGCCGCGCTGGGCGGGCGTCGCGGCGCGGTGGTGGCGCTCGATCCGAAGACTGGCGAAGTGCTGGCGATGGTCAGCCAGCCGAGTTTCGACCCGAACCTGTTTGTCACCGGCATCAGCTTCAAGGCCTATGCCGAGCTGCGCGATTCCATCGACCGGCCGCTGTTCAACCGCGTGCTGCGCGGCCTGTACCCGCCAGGCTCGACGATCAAGCCGGCGGTGGCGATTGCCGGTCTCGATTCTGGTGTAGTGACGGCGTCGAGCCGGGTGTTCGACCCCGGTTACTACATGCTGCCCAACTACGATCACAAGTACCGCAACTGGAACCGTACCGGTGACGGCTTCGTCGATCTCGACACGGCGATCATGCGTTCCAACGACACTTACTTCTATGACCTGGCGCACAAGCTGGGCATCGATCGGTTGTCGGCCTACATGAACAAGTTCGGCATCGGTCAGAAGGTCTCGCTGGACATGTTTGAAGAATCCCCCGGCCTGATGCCGTCCCGCGAGTGGAAGCGTGCGACACGCAAGCAGGCCTGGTTCCCGGGTGAAACCCTGATTCTGGGGATCGGCCAGGGTTATATGCAGTCCACACCGCTGCAACTGGCGCAGGCCACGGCGCTGGTCGCCAACAAAGGCATCTGGAACCGCCCGCATCTGGCTAAGACCATCGAAGGCGCCAAACCGGTAGACGAGAACCCGATGCCGGACATCGTCCTGCGCGATCCGTCGGACTGGACCAAGGTCAACCACGGCATGCAGCAGGTGATGCACGGCGCCCGCGGTACTGCGCGCAAGGCAGCAATCGGTGCGCAATACCGCATCGCCGGCAAGTCAGGTACCGCTCAGGTGGTGGCGATCAAGCAAGGTGAGAAATACGACCGTTCCAAGGTTCAGGAACGCCACCGCGACCACGCCTTGTTCGTCGGTTTCGCCCCGGCCGACAACCCGAAAATCGTGGTTTCGGTGATGGTCGAGAACGGTGAGTCCGGCTCCGGTGTCGCCGCGCCAGTGGTGCGTCAGGTCATGGATGCCTGGCTTCTGGACCAGGATGGTCGATTGAAGGCCGAATACGCCGGTCCTATCAGTGCGGAGGCTACGGCCCGTGATGAATAATTTTGATCGCATGCTCTCCAGCGAGGATGTGATGCGTCGCCGGGCGACGCTGCTGCAACGTCTGCATATCGATGGCCCGCTGTTGATCCTGCTGCTGATCCTCGCCGCAGGCAGTCTGTTCGTGCTGTATTCGGCCAGTGGCAAGAGCTGGGATCTGCTGGGCAAACAAGCCACGTCGTTCGGCATCGGCCTGGTGTCGATGGTTGTCATCGCCCAGTTCGAACCACGGTTCATGGCGCGTTGGGTGCCGCTCGGTTATGTGGTCGGCGTGGTGCTGCTGATGGTGGTGGACATCATGGGCCACAACGCCATGGGCGCGACGCGCTGGATCAACATCCCCGGGGTGATCCGCTTCCAGCCCTCGGAGTTCATGAAGATTCTGATGCCGGCGACGATTGCCTGGTATCTGTCCAAACGCACGCTGCCGCCGCAGCTCAAGCACGTCGGCATCAGCCTGATGCTGATCGGCGTGCCGTTCATTCTGATCGTGCGCCAGCCTGACCTTGGTACGTCACTGCTGATTCTGGCCGGCGGCGCGTTCGTGCTGTTCATGGGCGGGCTGCGCTGGCGCTGGATCCTCAGCGTGCTGGCCGCCGCCGTACCGGTGGCGATCGCCATGTGGTTCTTCATCATGCACGACTACCAGAAGCAGCGGATCCTCACGTTCCTCGACCCGGAAAGCGATCCGCTCGGCACCGGCTGGAACATCATCCAGTCGAAAGCCGCGATCGGTTCCGGGGGCGTGTTCGGCAAGGGCTGGCTGCTGGGCACCCAGTCGCACCTGGACTTTTTGCCGGAAAGCCACACCGACTTCATCATCGCCGTACTGGGCGAGGAGTTCGGCCTGGTGGGCATCTGCGCGCTGCTGCTGATCTATCTGTTGCTGATCGGTCGCGGCCTGGTGATTACCGCCCAGGCGCAGACGCTGTTCGGCAAACTGCTCGCCGGCGCGCTGACCATGACGTTTTTTGTTTATGTTTTCGTCAACATCGGTATGGTCAGTGGCCTGTTGCCGGTGGTGGGGGTGCCGTTGCCCTTCATTAGCTACGGAGGAACTTCGCTGGTGACACTGCTGTCAGCGTTTGGGGTTTTGATGTCGATTCATACGCATCGCAAGTGGATCGCACAGGTTTGAATAAGGTGAAGAGTTCAATGCAAGTCATGCGCAGCTGGGCGACTCGTTACGCGCCGTGGGTCGGCCTGGTCGGCATCCTTGGCAGCGCGCAGGAAGCGCTGGCCGGCGATTACGAAGGCTCACCGCAGGTGGCCGAATTCGTCGGTGAAATGACCCGCGACTACGGTTTTGCCGGCGAGCAACTGATGGCGGTGTTCCGCGAGGCGCAGCGCAAGCAGGCGATTCTCGACGCCATCTCCAAACCCGCCGAGCGGGTCAAGCAGTGGAAAGAATATCGCCCGATGTTCATCACCGACGCGCGCATCGCCCGTGGTGTGGACTTCTGGCGCCAGCACGAGGCCGTGCTGGCCCGTGCCGAGCAGGAATACGGCGTACCGGCGCAAGTCATCGTGTCGATCATCGGCGTCGAGACCTTTTTCGGACGTAATACCGGCAATTATCGGGTGATTGATGCATTGTCCACGCTCGGTTTCGACTATCCTCCCCGTGCCGAATTTTTCCGCAAGGAATTGCGTGAGTTCCTGCTGCTGGCCCGTGAAGAACAGGTCGATCCGTTGACCCTCAAAGGCTCGTACGCCGGGGCGATGGGCTTGCCGCAATTCATGCCGAGCAGCTTTCGCGCCTATGCGGTGGATTTCGACGGTGACGGTCACATCAATATCTGGACCAATCCGGACGATGCGATCGGCAGCGTGGCCAGTTACTTCAAACGGCATGGCTGGGTCGCCGGGGAGCCGGTGGTCAGTCGCGCCGATGTGCGCGGCGAGCAGGTCGATGAAGGCCTGACCACCGGCATCGAGCCGACGAAAACGGTCGGAGAGTTGCGGGCGCTGGGCTGGTCAAGTCATGATGCGCTGCGCGATGATATGCCGGTTACTGCATTTCGCCTCGAAGGCGACAACGGCCCTGAATACTGGATGGGCCTGAAGAATTTCTACGCGATCACGCGTTATAACCGCAGCGTGATGTACGCCATGGCTGTACATCAACTGTCTGAAGAGCTGGTAAAAGCACGGGGCGTCAAGTAATGCGGGCATTGCCTATCAATAAACCCCTGAAGCTGGTGGCTTTCGCTGCGTTGGCGGTGCTGGTCGCCAGCTGTTCGACCAGCCGCGCGCCAACCCAGAAGACCTCGTCCACCGCCGTGCGTGCACAGCCGGGGCTGGACATCAACCGCGCGCACAAAGACGGCGCGCCGTGGTGGGATGTCGACGTTTCGCGGATCCCGGACGCCACGCCGACCCTGCACACCGGCCCGTACAAGGCCAACCCGTACACTGTGCTGGGCAAGACCTATTTCCCGCTGCAGGAATCCAAGACCTACGTCGCCTCGGGCACGGCGTCCTGGTACGGCACCAAGTTCCACGGGCAGAACACCGCCAACGGCGAAGTGTATGACCTGTACGGCATGAGTGCCGCTCACAAGACTCTGCCACTGCCAAGTTACGTTCGGGTGACCAACCTGGACAACAACAAGAGCGTGATCCTGCGGGTCAACGATCGCGGGCCGTTCTATTCGGACCGGATCATCGACCTGTCCTACGCGGCCGCGAAGAAGCTCGGTTATGCCGAAATCGGCACCGCGCGGGTCAAGGTCGAGGGCATCGATCCGCAGCAATGGTGGGCCGCCAAGGGCCGTCCGGCGCCGCTGATGCTCAACGAGCCGCAAGTCGCGCAGAATAGTGCCCCGGTGATCACGGCGTCGGCCGGTACCATCGAGCAGTGGACCCCGCCGCCGCAGCAACATGCCTCTGACACTGTCCCTGTACAGATCAGCGCAAAAAAAAACGCTTCTGCACCAGCGTCTGGCCAGTATCTGCAGGTGGGCGCGTTCGCCAACCCGGACGCTGCAGAACTCCTGAGGTCGAAGCTCAGCGGGATGGTGAGCGCTCCGGTGTTCATCAGCTCGATCGTGCGCAATCAGCAGACCCTGCACCGGGTGCGCCTGGGGCCGATCGGTTCGCCGGGTGAAATCGCCCAGGTGCAGAATAGCGTGCGCCTGGCCAATCTCGGCTCGCCGAGCGTGGTCACCGAGTAAGAAACGTAGCACTTGATTGACGGTTCACTTGCGGTTTTGGGGGGTGAACCAGGTTGTTGGCTCGTCGAAGAACAAAAGCCCGGCAAGGGTGACTGGAGTGAGCAACTGAACACGCGATGGCCCGTTAGAAGGCTGTCTGAATAGTTTTGCCCTCGGGCAAGTTTCCATTAGCGATTTCGAGAGACGGATGAACATCACCACCTTTGCCAAACGCCTGTGTCTGCTAGTCCCGCTGCTCCTCTCGCCAGCCGCCTTCGCGGCCGAGATGATGCCGTCGCCACCTCAACTGGCTGCAAAAGCCTACGTGCTCATGGACGCCAGCAGCGGCAACGTGCTGGTGGAGAACAACGGTGACCAGCGTCTGCCGCCAGCCAGCCTGACCAAACTGATGACTGCGTACATCGCTACGCTGGAAATCCGTCGTGGCCAGATCGGTGAAAACGACCCGGTGACCGTCAGCGAAAACGCCTGGCGTACCGGCGGTTCGCGGATGTTCATCAAAGTCGGCTCGCAAGTGACCGTCAGCGACCTGCTGCACGGCATCATCATTCAGTCCGGCAACGACGCCAGCGTGGCGCTGTCCGAGCACATCGCCGGCAGCGAAGACGCGTTCGCCGACCTGATGAACAAGACGGTCGCCGATCTGGGCATGACCAACTCGCACTTCATGAACCCGACCGGTCTGCCGAACCCTGAGCACTACTCGTCGGCTCACGACATGGCGATCCTGGCCCGTGCAATCATCCACGAAGACCCGGCTCACTACGCGATCTACTCGCAGAAAGAGTTCTTCTGGAACGGCATCAAGCAGCCTAACCGCAACCTGCTGCTGTGGCGCGACAAGACCGTTGACGGTCTGAAAACCGGTCACACCGACGAAGCCGGCTACTGCATGGTGTCCTCGGCGGTACGTGATGGCCAGCGTCTGATCGCCGTGGTGTTCGGCACCAACAGCGAAGTGGCTCGCGCCGCTGAAACCCAGAAGCTGCTGACCTACGGTTTCCGTTTCTTCGAAACCCAGACCTTCTACCAGAAGGGCACCGAACTGGCTCAGGCCCCGGTGTGGAAAGGCACCACCAGCCAAGTCAAGGCCGGCCTGGCTGAAGACCTGACCATGACCCTGCCAAAAGGCCAGCTGAAAAAGCTCGCTGCCAGCATGACCATGAACCCGCAACTGACCGCGCCAATCGCCAAGGGCGACGTGATCGGTAAAGTCGAAGTGAAACTGGACGACAAGGTGGTGCACAGCGCTGACCTGATCGCCCTGGACGCTGTCGAGGAGGGTGGTATCTTCCGCCGCATGTGGGATAGCATCCGTCTATTCTTCTACGGCTTGTTCAACTGATTGAGTGTTGACCTGCATGGCCCCGTTCCTGTCCGGTTCGGGGCCATGTGCGTTACCACGGCTTACGCTTACGAGGCCGTTACGCCATGACCGATACCGAAGTAAAGGCGCCAAAGATCGAATTCCCCCAGGTTGATTATCCGGTTAAGGTAATCAGCGATACGGGCGTCGGGCACAAAGACAAGATCATCGAGATCGTGAAGAAATTCGCGACCATCAACGATGAGCGTGTCGACGAACGCTCGAGCAGCAACGGCAAGTACACCACCATCCAGCTGCACATCGTCGCGACCGATCAGGATCAGCTGTACAACATCAACAGCGAACTGCGGGCGACCGGTTTCGTACACATGGTGTTGTGATGCCGGGCACGCTGGGCTTTCGCGAACTTGGCCAGATGGCTTACGAGCCGGTCTGGCATGCCATGCAACGCTTCACCAACGAACGCGGCAACGATGCCGCCGACGAGATCTGGCTGGTCGAGCACCCTCCGGTGTTCACCCAGGGCCAGGCCGGCAAGGCCGAACACCTGTTGCTGCCGGGGGATATCCCGGTGGTACAGGTCGATCGCGGCGGGCAGGTGACTTATCATGGCCCCGGCCAATTGGTGGCTTACCTGTTGCTGGATGTGCGCAAGCTGGGCTTTGGCGTACGTGATTTGGTCACGCGCATGGAACAGTGCCTGATCGAACTGCTGGCCAGCTACGGCGTCACCGCCGCCGCCAAGCCAGATGCTCCCGGCGTCTACGTCGACGGAGCGAAAATCGCTTCTCTGGGTTTGCGGATTCGCCACGGTTGTTCCTTTCATGGCCTGGCCCTGAACGTGGATATGAACCTGGAGCCGTTTCGACGGATTAATCCCTGCGGCTATGCCGGGCTGGCGATGACCCAGCTGAGCGATCACGCAGGATCGATTGAATTTGCCGAGGTAAGTGCCCGGCTGCGCGCGCAGCTCGTCAGACACCTCGACTATGCTGAGCAGACGACCCTGACGGGCGGAATCGACTGATATGACTACTGATGCAGTGCAAACCATGATCCCGACGCTCGACGTGACCGAGCGCCCGGCCCCGCGTCCCAAGGTTGAAGCCGGCGTCAAGCTGCGCGGCGCCGAGAAGGTTGCACGCATCCCGGTGAAGATCATTCCGACCACCGAACTGCCGAAGAAACCCGACTGGATTCGCGTGCGCATCCCGGTTTCGCCGGAAGTCGACCGGATCAAGAGCCTGCTGCGCAAGCACAAGCTGCACAGCGTCTGCGAAGAAGCGTCCTGCCCGAACCTGGGCGAGTGCTTCTCCGGCGGCACCGCGACGTTCATGATCATGGGCGACATCTGCACCCGTCGTTGCCCGTTCTGCGACGTTGGCCACGGCCGTCCGAAACCACTGGACGTCAACGAGCCGGAAAGCCTGGCGATCGCGATTGCCGACCTCAAGCTCAAGTACGTGGTGATCACTTCGGTTGACCGCGACGACCTGCGTGACGGTGGTGCCCAGCACTTTGCCGACTGCATCCGCGAGATCCGCAAGCTGTCACCGAACGTGCAGCTGGAAACCCTGGTCCCGGACTACCGTGGCCGCATGGACATCGCCCTGGAAATCACCGCAGCCGAGCCACCGGATGTGTTCAACCACAACCTGGAAACCGTGCCGCGCCTGTACAAGGCTGCGCGTCCGGGTTCGGACTACCAGTGGTCGCTGACCCTGCTGCAACGCTTCAAGCAGATGATGCCGCACATTCCGACCAAATCCGGCCTGATGCTGGGGTTGGGCGAGACTGACGAAGAAGTCATCGAAGTCATGAAGCGCATGCGCGAACACGACATCGACATGCTGACCCTCGGCCAGTACCTGCAACCGTCCCGCAGCCACTTGCCGGTGCAGCGTTTCGTGCATCCGGACACCTTCGCCTGGTTCGCCGAGGAAGGTTACAAGATGGGCTTCAAGAACGTCGCTTCCGGCCCGCTGGTACGTTCTTCGTATCACGCTGACGAGCAGGCGAAACTGGTCAAGGCTGAATTGCTCGGTTCCTGATCCGGGGCTGACAGTCTGCAAAAAAATACCCGCTTCGGCGGGTATTTTTGTTTCGGCCTGTGAAAACCTGTGGCGAGGGAGATTGCTTCCGCCAGGGTGCGACGCAGTCTCAAAAAACTTGGGGTCGCTGCGCAACCCAGCGGGAGCAAGCTCCCTCGCCACGGGTTATTGGGTAGTTTCAGCTCTTTTGTTTATTGCTGTTCCTGACTACTGTGTCTGCAAGACTTCACACAGGGAGACCCATGGATGACCGTTCGACCGACCCACAGCCTTTTTCCGCATAAACCCGTGCCGGCGCTGCCGTCCGAAGGGCTGATCGGCGTGATCGCCCCCGCCGGCCCCGGCGCGCTGGACACCGACAAGGCTGTGCAGTGGATGCGCGCCCGCGGCTATGCGCTGAAAGTGTTTCCGGGTGTCTACGCGAAGGACGGCTATCTGGCCGGCAGCGATGACGTGCGCCTCAACGACCTGCACGCCGCGTTCGCTGACCCCGAAGTCGACGCGATCATCTGCCTGCGCGGCGGCTACGGTACTCCGCGCCTGCTGGACCGGATTAATTACGATCTGCTCAGCCGCCACGCCAAGCCGTTTGTCGGCTACAGCGACATCACCGCACTGCATCTGGCGATCAGTCGCTACGCCGGGTTCGTGACCTTCCACGGCCCGCTGCTCAACGCTGACTTGCTGGGCGACAAGGAGCCGCCGACCGTCAGCTCATTCTTCGCCATGCTGCGCGGTCAGGTGAAGGCCGGCAGCGTGCTTAGCCATCCGGTGGCTTATCCATTGACCACGGTCGAACCGGGCATCGCTCATGGACGCTTGCTCGGCGGTAATCTGGCGATGATTGCCTCGACGCTGGGTACGCCTTATGAAATCGACGTGGAAGGGGTGATTCTGCTGATCGAGGACGTCAACGAGCCGCTGTATCGGATCGACCGCTTGCTTACGCAGATGCGACTGGCCGGCAAACTGGCCCGATTGCGCGGGGTACTGGTCGGTGATGTCGCCGGAGTGGATGTCGAGGCGTTGAACCGCTTGCTCAAGCAAACGTTCGAGCCGTTACGGATTCCGGTGCTGTCGGGATGGCGCAGCGGCCATTGCGACCCGAACCTGACGCTGCCGATGGGCGCGCTGGTCAGGCTGGATGCGGGGAAGAAGGAATTGATGCTGGAGCAGGATGTGGTGATCAAAGCCTAACGTTTGGTTGCCAGTGAGTCAGTCTTCGCGAGCAAGCCCGCTCCCACACTGGTTCTGTGTAAGACACAAATCAAATGTGGGAGCGAGCTTGCTCGCGAAGGCGGCATCAGCCATGCGGCTATCTTCTATTGAGTACGCAGGCTCTCAAGCAACTTATGCGTCGGATAACCATCCGCCGGCCAACCCAGCGCCTGCTGCGCGCTGCGAATCGCCTTGCGCGTATTGGCGCCGATAATCCCGTCCGCCGTGCCCGCATCGTAGTTACGCGCGCTCAGCAGGTTCTGCAATTCAATACGCTCGGTGCGGCTCAATGGCAGGTCGTCTTTCGGCCAGGTGCCGTTGATCAGGCCTGCGCCGTTGAAGCGCTCGGACAACAGGCTCACCGCCAGTGCATAGGACGACGAGTTGTTGTACTTGAGGATCGCCCGGAAGTTATCGAGGATCAGGAACGCCGGGCCACGGTAGCCGGCCGGCAGCAGCAGGGCGGCGGACAGTTGATCCGAGCCGACCGGGGCCTGACCGCCATTCGGCAGAATCACCCCCAGTTGACGCCATTCGGCAACGGTCTTGCGCATCGCGCCATCGGCCAGGGTGTAGTTGAAGCCGCTCGGCAGCTGCACTTCAAAGCCCCACGGTTGACCACGCTGCCAGCCGGAGCTTTGCAGGTAGTGCGCGGTGGAGGCCAGGGCGTCGGCCGGGCTGCCCCAGATGTCACGGCGACCGTCGCCGTCGAAATCCACGGCATGGGTGTTGTAGGTGGTCGGAATGAACTGGGTCTGGCCCATCGCGCCGGCCCACGAGCCCAGCATCTTCTCAGGCGTGATGTCGCCCTGTTGCAGGATCTGCAGCGCCGCGATCAATTGCGCATGGGCAAAGCCCGGACGCCGGCCTTCGTAGGCCAGGGTCGCCAATGAGTTGATCACCGACTTGGTGCCCTGGAACTGACCGAAGTTGCTTTCCATGCCCCACACCGACACCAGCGCCTGACGATCAACGCCATAGCGCTGCTCGATGCTTTGCAGGATGTCGGCGTACTGACTGATCAGCGCCTGACCTTTGCGCACCCGCAGCGGTGACAGGGCGCCATCGAGGTATTCCCACACCGGACGGGAGAACTCCGGCTGACTGCGGTCAGCGCGGATCACGCTGTCATCGAAGCTGACATTGGCGAAAGCGCGGTCGAACACATCTGCACGAATACCGGCGGCGAGGGCGTCCTTGCGAAAGCCTGCCTGCCATTCGGCGAAGGTCTGGGTCGGCTGCAAGTCGAGAGAATCGGCGGACGGCACTACCGGCGGGATGATCGCAGGGGCCGTGGCGGCCGGGGCGGCTTGCAGAGGTTGTGCATCGGCGGCGGTAGGTTTTTCCGCGCAGGCGACAAGCAGAATGAAGCTGGAGGCAGCGATCAGTTGGCGAACGGGCCAACCACGGGAAAGACTGAAGGGCATGCACAGTTCCAGGGAATACGAATCAGGTGCAGACCTTAACATGACCGAGGGGTGCTGTGCTTCAGGCAGCCAGAAAGTAAGAAGCCTCCCAGCTATTAGACTGGAAGGCTTCGCGGCGATAGCTGCCTTTGCCCTTGGCTGGTTGTTCCTGGCGGCTGCGGAACAGGGGTTGGGCGATGATGGATTTGGCCTTGTTCGGGCCATGTTTCGATGGCTTTTTGCTCATGATGGATCTCTCGGTGGGTGGGTGTTGCGGGGGCAATAATCTGCCGATGTCAGGCGTCTGTCTATAGGACAGATGGCGAGGCGATGTGTGGGAAAAAAGATCAAAAGATCGCAGCCTTCGGCAGCTCCTACAAGGATCGGAGTAGGAGCTGCGGCACGCTGCGATCTTTTGCTTTTATTCGGCGGGAAGAGTCAGTCGCTGCCCAGCCATCAACAACGCCAATCGGCTCAGGCTCATCCACGGCGAACCGGCGGCCTGGCCTTTGATCTGCGCATCGATGCGCTGGGCTTCGAGCAACAACTGCGCCCAGCGTTGCGCCGAGTAACGTTGCAGGGCTTTGCTCATCAGCGGTTTGCGCTTGTCCCAGACCGGCGGTTTCGCCTGGCTGAAGCACTTGTCCAGCGGTGTGCCCTGGCTGTACTGCAGCGAGATGTTGGCCAGCAGGCGCAACTCCCGCGCCAGTGCCCAGAGAATCACCGGTGGCTCGACGCCTTCACCGCGCAGGCCTTCAAGCATGCGCAAGGCGTGGGCCGGTTCGCCGTTGAGTACGGCGTCGGTCAGGCCGAACACGTCGAAGCGCGCACTGTCGGCCACCGCGGCCTGCACGGTTTCGACGGTGATCTGCCCGCCTTCGGCCATCAGCTTGAGCTTTTCGATTTCCTGCGCGGCGGCGAGCAGGTTGCCCTCCACGCGTGCGGCGATCAGTTCGACCGCGTCCTGGCTGGCCGACAGCCCGGCCTGTGACAGACGCTGACGAATCCAGCTTGGCAGCTGGTTGGCATCCACCGGCCAGATCTGGATGAACTGGGTCTGCTGGCCTTCGACCAGCGCCTTGCCCCACTTGGTCTTCTGCGCACTGCCGTCGAGCTTGGGCAAGCTGATCAGCAGTACCGTGTCTTCAGCGGGACGCGAGCAGTATTCGATCAGCGCGGCAGCGCCCTTGTCACCGGGTTTGCCAGAAGGCAACCGCAGTTCCAGCAGGCGCTTTTCAGCGAACAACGACATGCTGGCGCCGGCCTGCAACAAGGTACCCCAATCGAAATTGGCGTCGGCGGCGAACACCTGGCGCTCGTCGAAACCTTGCTGGCGGGCAGCGCTGCGGATGGCGTCGGCGGCTTCCTGGCACAACAGCGGGTCATCGCCGCTGATAATATAGACGGGCGCGAGCGCGCCTTGCAGGTGTTTGCCGAGTTGAGCGGGAGCGAGCTTCATAAGAGAGGGCGAACGGGGCGCCTGAGCGCCCCGTACGTCTTACTGCTGCGGCAGTTCGAGCGGCGACTGGCGCGGGGTTTCCGCTTCAGCCTTCTGTGCCGCCTTCAGCGCGTCGGCTTCAGCCCGGGCACGGTCATTGGCCGCTTGCTGCAATTGTTGCAGTTGGCCAGGCGTCAGCTGTTGCAGGCGCAGCATCATGCGCTGAACCAGTTCGCGACGGGTTTCGCGACGGGCGTCGTTGGCTTCCTGGTCGGAGCCGACAAGGTTGTTGCCGTCGTGAATGAACACTTTCTGTACTTCAAGCTTGTCGCTCAACAGGTTCAGATTGTGTTCGCCTACGATGTCGTAGTTCAGCACGGTGGTCACTTGGTACTCACCCGTACGACCGGCACCGGCGTAGCTGAGGATGCGCTGGTTTTCCTGCTCGTCAGCCAGATACAGCTTGTACGGTGCGCCGCTGTAGACCTTGACGCCGCTGGACTCAAGCACCTGACGCAGCTGGGTGACGGTCTCGCCATAAGCGTTACGGGCGCTCAAATCGAGCTCCTTGATCGACAGTTCGTTGGTGCCGGTGCCACGCAGCTGGAAACCGCAGGCGCTCAGCAGAACGGCGAGGCCCATCACCAGCAGATTGCGTTTGATCATTGTGTTGCTCCCCTTGAAACCAGGTGGGCCGACCCTGCGGCCCGAAAGGTTTTACAGGGCGTCAGGCGAACCTGACGCCCAATCCAATTTAGCTGGCGACGATGTTGACCAGTTTCCCCGGTACAACGATCACTTTGCGAATGGTCAGACCGTCGACGAAACGCAGCACGTTTTCGTTGGCACGGGCAGCTGCTTCGACTTCTTCGCGGGTGGCGCTGGCCGGCATTTCGATCTGGCCACGCAGCTTGCCATTCACTTGAATGACCAGTTGCAGGCTGTCCTGCACCAGTGCGCTTTCATCGACTGCAGGCCAGCCGGCATCGATCACCGGATCAGCGTGACCCAGCTGATTCCACAGCTCGTGGCTGATGTGCGGCGTGATCGGAGCCAGCAGCAACGTCACGGCTTCCAGGCCTTCGTGAATCAGCGCGCGGTCCTGTTCGGTACCTTGCGCAGCTTTTTCCAGCACGTTCATCAGCGTCATCACCTGAGCGATGGCGGTGTTGAATTTGTGGTTCTGGCCGACGTCGTGGCTGGCCTGTTTGATGGCCAGGTGGATGGCGCGGCGCACGGCTTTCTGCTCGTCGTTCAGGCCGGCGATGTCCAGCTTGCCCGGCAGGCCCTGGGTGACGTGGGCTTGCGCCAGACGCCAGACGCGCTTGAGGAAGCGGTGCGAGCCTTCAACGCCGGAGTCCGACCATTCGGCGCTCATGTCAGGCGGCGAAGCGAACATCATGAACAGGCGGCAAGTGTCGGCGCCGAACTGATCGATCATCGACTGTGGGTCGACGCCGTTGTTCTTGGACTTGGCCATTTTCTCGGTGCCACCGATCTCCACCGGCAAGCCGTCGGATTTCAACTTGGCGCTGATGACCTTGGCCTTGCTGTCACGCTCCAGTTCCACGTCCGCCGGGTTGAACCAGGTGTAGGCACCATTGGCTTCGCGACGATAGTAAGTCTCGGCGATCACCATGCCCTGGGTCAGCAGGTTCTTGAACGGCTCGTTGGAGCTGACCAGGCCTTCGTCACGCATCAGTTTGTGGAAGAAGCGCGCGTACAGCAGGTGAAGAATGGCGTGTTCGATACCGCCGATGTACTGATCCACCGGCAGCCAGTGGTCGGCCGCGGATTTTTCCACCAGGCCGCCTTCGAAGTGCGGCGAAGCGTAACGGGCGTAGTACCACGAGGACTCGACAAAGGTGTCCATGGTGTCGGTTTCACGCTTGGCCGGCTGGCCGCATTTCGGGCAGCTGCACTCGTAGAATTCCGGCATGCGCGCCAGCGGCGAACCGGCGCCGTCCGGCACCACGTCTTCCGGCAGCACCACAGGCAGTTGATCTTCCGGCACCGGCACGTCACCGCACGTGGCGCAGTGGATGATCGGGATCGGGCAGCCCCAGTAGCGCTGGCGGCTGATGCCCCAGTCGCGCAGGCGGAACTGGGTGCGCGAGGCACCGAGGTTTTTCTTGATCAGGGCGACTTCCATGGCATCGAAGGCGCCGCTGAAGTCCAGACCGTCGAATTCGCCGGAATTGATCAGCGTGCCGTGCTCGCCGTAGGCGTCCTGCCACGGGGCCGGATTGGTGTCACCGGAGCTGGTGCACACCACGGATTTGACCGGCAGGTCGTACTTGTGGGCGAATTCGAAATCGCGCTCGTCGTGCGCCGGGACCGCCATTACGGCGCCGTCGCCGTAGTGCATCAGCACGTAGTTGGCGACCCATACCGGGAGTTTTTCACCGGTTAGCGGGTGCTCGACGAACAGGCCGGTCGGCAGGCCTTTTTTCTCTTGAGTGGCGACGTCGGCTTCAGCCACGCTGCCGCCCTTGCATTCGGCGATGAACGCCTGCAGCTCGGGGTTGTTCTGCGCTGCCTGGGTGGCGAGCGGGTGCTCGGCGGCGACGGCGACGTAGGTCGCGCCCATCAGGGTGTCCGGACGGGTGGTGAAAACCTTGAGGGTGCCTGCTTCACCGATCGAGTCGACGTTGTACGGGAACTGCACTTCCATGCCGCGGGATTTGCCGATCCAGTTGCGCTGCATGGTCTTGACCTGTTCCGGCCAGCCAGTCAGTTCGTCGAGGCTCTCCAGCAGCTCATCCGCGTAAGCGGTGATCTTGAAGTAGTACATCGGGATTTCGCGCTTTTCGATCAGCGCGCCGGAACGCCAGCCGCGACCGTCGATCACCTGTTCGTTGGCCAGTACGGTCTGGTCGACCGGGTCCCAGTTCACGGTGCCGTTCTTGCGGTAGATCACGCCTTTTTCGAACAGGCGAGTGAACAGCCATTGTTCCCAACGGTAGTAGTCCGGCTTGCAGGTGGTCACTTCACGGGACCAGTCCACCGCCAGGCCCAGGCTGCGCAATTGGGACTTCATGTAGGCGATGTTTTCGTAGGTCCACTTGGCGGGCGCCACGTTGTTCTTCATCGCGGCGTTTTCCGCCGGCATGCCGAAGGCGTCCCAACCCATCGGTTGCAGAACGTTCTTGCCTTGCATGCGCTGGTAGCGGGAGATCACGTCGCCGATGGTGTAGTTGCGCACGTGCCCCATGTGTAGCTTGCCGCTGGGGTAAGGGAACATCGACAGGCAGTAGTAGGTTTCCTTGCCTGGCTGTTCACTGACTTCAAAGGACTTTTGCTCGTCCCAGAACGACTGGGCGGCGGCTTCGATTTCACGGGGCTGATATTGTTCGTGCATGGCTACTTTTGTACTGGATAGGGGTGGCCTAATCCTCTTCAACGCGCCTTCCGGGGATGCTCCGGACAAGCTGGAAGTGGAATGACAGGAAGCGCCGTAGCATACATGACCGCGCTTGGCCTAGGGAAACCCTGATTACAGCTGTCTGGCCCCGGAAACCCGTGGCGAGGGCCGTTGGTCGCGGCGTTCAGCCGGTTTGTGCAGCGAAGCTAAGCTCTTATTGGGGAGTGAGTCTTATCTTCAATGAGGTGAGGGATGGTGGAGCAACGGCAGAAAAACGTGACGAAACCCGAGTTGTACGAACGGTTGATGGATCGTCTGGGCATGGCGCTCGACGCTGCAAAAACCGCTGGCCGGCTGCGCGACGAGCGCCCCGTGGAACTGGAATTGCGTGGCTTGAGCCCCGCCGAGTTCAAACTGGTCAAGGCCTATCTGGATCGTAGTGAACGTGAGTCGCATGGCAGCTTGTCACAGGCAGTGAAGCAGCTCGATGCACCACAATCGGCCAAGGTCATCTGGCTCAAGGACAAGGCGCCCGGCAAAGACACCGTCAAGGTCCGCTCTTTGCAGGCCAAATAAGCGCAAGGCGGCAAGAAACGGATCTTTTTCAACAGGATCCGACCCTATCGGTTGTAACGCTCTATTAACACTCTTAGGCTTCGGGCATCTCTGGAGATGCCCCGATGCCTTTGCGTTACTTCATCAAACAACTTCTATTGCCGCCTGGCATTCTTTTACTGCTGATACTGGTCGCCTGGTGGCTGCGCCGCTCCCGGCCGAGGCTGGCTGCTGCGTGTTTCGCCCTCGGTCTGGGTGGTTTCTGGCTGATGAGCCTGCCGGTGGTGGTGCAGTGGGGCGCCAAAGCGCTGGAGCGTGAGCCTCCGCTGCCCCGTGATGCGTGGTCGATGTTGGCGCAGCGCGCCGATGCCATTGTGGTGCTGGGTTCCGGGCGCGAGCGCGGCGATCTGGCCTGGGGCGAGGATCAGCCGACTGGTGTGGGGCTGGAGCGTCAGCGCTATGCCGCGCGGCTGGCCAAGGCCTCAGGGTTGCCGATCCTGACCAGCGGCGGCTTGCATTACGGCACACCGCCGACGGAAGCGAAGCTGATGGCTGATTCACTGCGCGATGATTTCGGCGTGGCCACGCGCTGGCAGGAAGGTGAAAGCCGTACCACCTGGGAAAACGCCAAACTCAGCGCCGACATTTTGTTGCCCCAGGGCATCAAGCGCGTCGTGGTGGTGACGCAGGCCTGGCACATGCCGCGTGCCGTGTGGTGTTTCGAGCAGGCAGGGTTTGAAGTGGTGCCGGCGCCCGTGGGTTTTCTCGGGACCGACAATGCGCGCCCGTTTGGTGGCTGGCTGCCGGAATTCAAATCGATCTGGCAGAGCGGGCAGTTGCTGAATGAGGCGGTGGGGCAGGTGGGGTATTCGTTGTTTTACCGCTAAGAGCACTGTTTTGAGAGGACTTGTGTGGCGAGGGGATTTATCCCCGATGGGTGGCGAAGCCGCCCCAAAACCTGCATCTCGGCCTTTCAGGTAATCGAGTGCAATGGATTTGCGATGACTGCGTCATCGATCGGGGATAAATCCCCTCACCACAGTGTTTATGGATCGCTTTTAAAGGGTTTTCGACATCCGGCTCGCCATCAGCGCCCAGCCAAACAGCAGCACGCAAACGATGATCAGCGGCCACGAACGCCATTCAAGATAAGGCGTCAGGTTGTGCATCGGCACCACTTCGCCATACAGGATGCCTTGCTCGAACTGCGGAATCTGCTCGGTGATCTGCCCGAACGGGTTGATCAGTCCGGTCACGCCGTTGTTGGTGGCGCGGATCATCCAGCGGCCCGCTTCAAGCGCGCGCATCTGCGCCATTTGCAGGTGTTGCAACGGGCCGATCGAGGTGCCGAACCAGGTGTCGTTGCTGATGGTCAGCAGAAGATCGCTGCGTGCCGACAGACTGGCAGCGAACTCCGGGTACACCACTTCGTAGCATATGAACGGCGCGATCTGATAACCCTTGGCCTGCAGCAACGCTTGATCCGCCGGCCCACGAGCGAAGTCGGACATCGGCAAGTCAAAGAACGCGATCAAGCCGCGCAACAGATCCTGCAAAGGCACGTACTCACCGAACGGCACCAATTTCTGCTTGAGGTAGGTGCCATCGCCTTCGCCGACCACGGTGATGCCGTTGAAGAAGCGTTTTTCATGGCGGACCGTCTCGCGGATCGGCACGCCGGTGATCAGCGCCGATTTACGCTCGGCGGCGAAGTTGCCCATCATGTTCAGGTAGCCCTCAGCGGACTCTTTGAGCACCGGCACGGCGGTTTCCGGCCAGATCAGCAGATCCACCGGCTTGGAGCGAAAACTCAGATCGCGATACAGCGCCAGTTGCACATTGAGCTGCGCCGGATCCCACTTCATGCTCTGTTCGACGTTGCCCTGAATCGCGGCGACGCTCAGTGCCGGGCCGGACGGACTGGTCCAGGCGTGGCCCTTGAGCGCAATACCGGCTACCCAAGGCCCGACCAGTAACACCAAACCGGCCGCGATAAAGCCCTTGCGACCGGATTGCAGCAGGCGCGGCGCGTTATAGATCAGTGCCGCAGTCAGCGCCAGAACGAACGACACCAACCACATGCCACCCACTGGCGCGAGCCCGGCCAATGGGCCGTCGAGCTGGCTGTAGCCGGAGTAGAGCCACGGGAAACCGGTGAGGAACCAGCCGCGAAACGCTTCCTGACCGACCCACAACGCAGCAAACGCCAAGGCATCGGCCAGCGGTGCTTCATTGCGGCGCAACCAGCGCGCCCAGACCCAGGCGGGCAGGGCAAAGAAAAACGCGATCGCAGCGGTAAACAGCAGCATCAGGAACCCGGCCAGCAGCACCGAGGCGCCACCGAAATGATGGATGCTGTAGTAGATCCAGCTGGTGCCGGCGCCGAACAGGCCAAAACCGAAACACCAGCCACGGCCCAGCGCCTGACGCGGTTTCAGCTCGCGCAGGCCGGCGTAGAACAGGCCGACCGCGAGCAAGGCCAGCGGCCAGATGTTGAACGGGGCGAGGGCGAAGGTGGTGATTGCACCGGCCGCCACGGCCAGCAGGTTACCGGGCCAGCCGGGGCGGGTTGTCCAGCGCAGGGGGTATGTCATCAGCTATTTCCTGTATCGCGCCGGGTCTGCTGTTACGCAGGGCAAGGCGCGAGGAGTGAAGTTTGGTTTTTCAAATGAACGACGAGCAACGCAGCCCTGCGTAACAGCAGGCCCGGCCCTCCGGGTTACGCCTGAAAGCGGGCCATGCTGCGTTGCAGTCCTTGGAAAGGGAATGCCATTCCCTGCGGACTGCGCCTTGCCTGGCCCGCTTTCAGGCGCAACGCGATACAGGAAATAGCTGATGACATACCCCAATCCTTAGATTTAACGAGCGATTGGCGTCAGTCGCAGCAAATGAATCCGACGGCTGTCGGCGTTCAGGATGCGGAAACGATAGGCGCCGATTTCAGTGATTTCGTTGCGTTTTGGCAAGTGCCCGAACGCGCTCATCACCAGACCGCCGACGGTGTCGAACTCGTCGTCGGAGAATTCGCTGTCGAAAAACTCGTTGAAGTTCTCGATCGGCGTCAGGGCCTTGATCAGGAAATCACCGCTGGGCAGCGGCTTGATGTAGCTGTCTTCTTCGACGTCGTGCTCGTCTTCGATGTCGCCGACGATCTGTTCCAGCACGTCTTCGATCGTCACCAGACCGGCCACGCCGCCGTACTCGTCGATGACGATGGCCATGTGGTTGTGGTTGGCGCGAAATTCACGCAGCAACACGTTCAGACGCTTGGACTCCGGCACGAACGTGGCCGGGCGCAGCAGGTCCTTGATGTTGAAGCTGTCGCCGTTCTCCTTGAGGATCAGCGGCAGCAGATCCTTGGCCAGCAGCACGCCCATCACGTCGTCGTGGCTTTCGCCGATGACCGGGTAGCGCGAGTGGGCCGAGTCGAGCACGGCCGGGAGGAACTCACGAGGAGTCTGGGTCGCCTTGATGCTGATCATCTGCGAACGCGGCACCATGATGTCGCGTACTTGCAGGTCAGCCACCTGAATGGCGCCTTCGACGATGGCCAGCGCTTCGCTGTCCAGCAGTTTGTTCTGATGTGCATCACGCAGCAGCTCAAGCAGCTCCTGACGGTTCTTCGGCTCGTGGGCAAAAGCCTGGGTCAGTTTACCCAGCCATGACTTCTGCCCGTTGCTCGATCGATCTTCGCTCATAGCGATTACTCTGAATCCTTTGTTGTAACGATAGGGGATGTTTCGGTTTCGTCGTCCGCGTACGGATCGGGGTAGCCCAGTTCGGCAAGCAACTCGCGTTCCAGCGCTTCCATTTCCTCGGCTTCGTCGTCATCTATATGGTCGTAACCGAGCAGATGCAAGCAGCCGTGAATGACTAGATGTGCCCAATGGGCCTGGAGTTCCTTGCCTTGTTCGGCAGCTTCGCGCTCGACCACCGCGACGCAGATCACCAGATCGCCGAGCAGCGGGATGTCGAGAAACTCGTCCGGGACTTCCGCCGGGAACGACAGGACGTTGGTCGCGTAATCCTTGTGGCGCCAGGTGTGATTGAGTTCGCGACCTTCTTCCTCGTCGACCAGGCGAATGGTCATTTCCGAGTCGGCGCTGCGCTGGCGCAGGGCCAGTTCGCACCATTGGCGGAAGTCGACTTCACTCGGGGCGTTCGCTTCGGTAGCGATTTGCAGATCCAGCTCAAGCATCGCGCGAGGTTTCCCTGGCAGCTTCGGCACGGGTCTCGAAGCGCTCGTAGGCCTCGACGATCCGTTGCACCAACGGGTGACGCACAACGTCTTTGGGCTGGAAATGGGTGAAGCTGATACCCGGAACGTCCTTGAGCACTTCGATCACATGATGCAGGCCGGACTTGGTGCCGCGCGGCAGGTCGACCTGGGTGATGTCGCCAGTGATGACGGCGGTGGAGCCGAAGCCGATCCGGGTCAGGAACATCTTCATCTGCTCAACGGTGGTGTTCTGGCTTTCGTCGAGAATGATGAAGCTGTTGTTCAGCGTCCGACCGCGCATGTAGGCCAGCGGCGCGACTTCGATTACCTGGCGCTCGATCAGCTTGGCCACGTATTCGAAGCCGAGCATTTCGTAGAGGGCGTCGTACAGCGGGCGCAGGTACGGATCGATCTTCTGGCTCAGGTCGCCGGGCAGGAAGCCGAGTTTTTCACCCGCTTCGACCGCCGGACGCACCAGCAGGATGCGGCGGATCTGCTCGCGTTCCAGGGCATCGACGGCGCAAGCCACGGCCAGATAGGTCTTGCCGGTACCGGCCGGACCAATGCCGAAGTTGATGTCGTTACCAAGGATTTCCTTCACGTAGCGCAGCTGATTCAGGCCGCGTGGGCGAATCATGCCTTTCTTGGTGCGCAGAGCGACGGAGGCTTCGGCGGGGGCGTGGTTGTCCAGTTCGACGACGGCCGATTCCTGGAGGAACAGGTGCACCATGTCCGGCGACAGCTCGGTACCCTTGGTTTCCCGGTACAGGCGGCGCAGCAGGTTTTCCGCAGACGTGGTGTGCTTGGGGTCGCCGATCAGTTCGAACTGGTTTCCGCGGTTGCGGATCTCGATGGCCAGGCGCTGTTCGATCAAGCGCAGATGCTCGTCGAATTGCCCGCACAGATTGGCGAAGCGGCGAGCCTCAAAGGGCTCGAGGATAAAACGATGTGGTTCTATGGGTGCGTTCAAGGTCGTATTTAGCCGCCCTGGGGCAATTAAGATGAAATCAAGGATAACGCCAGTGGCGTGGGTGCGAAAGCTCTTAAAACAGTCTCACTGGATAACTGTGGCGAGGGAGCTTGCTCCCGCTGGAGTGCGAAGCGCTCCCAAATCCTCCAGCCTCGATCATTCAGGATGATCGAGGTGTCTGGTTTGCGGCTGCTTCGCAACCGAGCGGGAGCAAGCTCCCTCGCCACAGCGGCACTCTGACGCCTTGCGTTTACTGGATCAACGAGCCGCGCAGCGAATGCGGTTGCGCCGCGTCGATGTGCACGTCAGCGAACTGGCCGATCAGGGTCGGATTATCGCAGCGGAAGTTGACGATACGATTATTCTCGGTGCGCCCTTGCAGCTCGCCCGGGTCTTTCTTCGAGTAGTCGGTGACCAGAATGCGCTGGATCGAACCGACCATTTGTCGGCTGATCTCGAATCCTTGCTGATTTAAACGATGCTGCAAGGCGTTCAGGCGTTCTTTTTTCAGCTCTTCCGGGGTGTCGTCGGCCAGATCGGCCGCCGGGGTGCCCGGGCGCTGGCTATAGACGAACGAGTAGGAGAAGTCGAAGCCGACATCGGCAATCAGCTTCATGGTCTGCTCGAAGTCTTTCTCGGTCTCGCCGGGAAAGCCGACGATGAAGTCCGAACTGATGCAGATGCCCGGCACGGCAGCGCGCAGTTTACGCAGCTTGGATTTGTACTCCAGCGCGGTGTGGTTGCGCTTCATCGCCGCGAGGATCCGGTCGGAACCCGACTGCACCGGCAAGTGCAGGTGTTTGACCAGCTCCGGCACTTCGGCGTGGGCCTGGATCAGGCTGTCGGAGAACTCCAGCGGGTGCGAAGTGGTGTAGCGGATGCGGTCGATGCCATCGACGGCGGCGACCACGCGGATCAGCTCGGCCAGATCGGCCAGACGTCCATCGTGGGTCAGGCCGCGATAGCCGTTGACGTTCTGCCCGAGCAAGGTCACTTCACGCACGCCGTTCTCGGCGAGGTGGATGATCTCGGCGATCACGTCATCGAACGGCCGGCTGACTTCTTCGCCACGGGTGTAAGGCACTACGCAGAACGTGCAGTACTTGCTGCAACCTTCCATCACCGACACGTAGGCGCTCGGGCCATCGATGCGCGGCTCGGGCAAATGGTCGAATTTTTCGATTTCCGGGAATGAGACGTCGACTTGCGGCAGCTTGCTGCTGCGTGCGGCGTCGATCATTTCCGGCAGGCGGTGCAGGGTTTGCGGCCCGAAGACCACATCGACGTACGGCGCGCGATCACGGATCGCCGCGCCTTCCTGGCTGGCCACGCAACCGCCGACGGCGATCACCATGTCCGGGTTGGCCAGTTTCAGTTCGCGCCAGCGGCCGAGCTGCGAGTACACCCGGTCCTGAGCGCGTTCGCGGATCGAGCAGGTGTTGAGCAGAATCACGTCGGCGTCTTCGGCGCGGGCGGTGACTTCCAGGGCCTGATGTTCGCCCAGCAGATCGACCATGCGCGAGCTGTCGTACTCGTTCATCTGGCAACCGTGGGTTTCGATGTAAAGCTTCTTGGCCATGGAGTAAGGTCGTCACCTGATTCAAAGAACCGCGCATTATAGGGAACAAGCCCTCAGGTTCCTACCGCTGTGCGTCCGGCGGCTATGCTATAGTTTGCGCCCTCATTTTTATCCCCGATGTTATCCCCCCGCCATGACCAAACGCGAAGCTCCAATCTATAAGGTGATTTTCCTCAACCAGGGCCAGGTGTTCGAAATGTACGCCAAGCAGATCTATCAAAGTGATCTGTGGGGCTTTCTGGAAGTGGAAGAGTTCGTCTTTGGTGAGCGCACGCAAGTGGTGGTCGATCCGAGCGAAGAGAAGCTCAAGGCGCAGTTCGAAGGTGTGGTGCGCAGCTTTGTGCCGATGCATTCGATCGTGCGCATCGACGAGGTGGAGCGTCTGGGCACCCCGAAAATCAGCGAAGCCCGCGGCGCGGTCGGCAATGTGATGCCGTTTCCGATGCCGATGCCTGAGAAGTAAGCCCTGATCTGGATTTGAAATGATGTGTGGCGAGGGGATTTATCCCCGATCGACCGCGAAGCAGTCGCAAGTCCATTCAGCAAGGTATGTCAGAAGGAGCTTGATTTCAGGGTTTTGGGGCTGCTTCGCAACCCATCGGGGATAAATCCCCTCGCCACAAAAGCCCTTATGGCAAAGGCGAAAACGGCGTACGCCCATCGGCGCTCTGCAGTTCCATCAAGTATTTACGGAAAATTTGCCCGAGCACCTGAGTCGCGGTTTCGAGGTCTTCGCGGGACATTTTTTCGGAGACTTCGTCAGCGGTGTCCAGCGCATCTTCGGCGCCGTTGACCGCGGCCATCTTCAGCACGATGTACGCCTGAATGTTGTTGGCCTGCACGCCTTCACCGTGAAAGAACATGGTGCCGAGCTTGAACTGCGCCTGAGCGTGGCCTTGCAGCGAGGCCTTTTCGAAATAGCTCAGGGCTTGATTGAGGTCGCGTGGCGCATTCTTGCCGTCGTAGTAGAACTCACCCAACTCGTATTGCGCTTGCGCATCCCCTTCGTCCGCCGCTTTCTGGCAGGCGGCCAGTGCCTGCGTGACGTCTTGCGGCTGAGTGTTGAGGGTGCAACGACCCATCGCCGGGATCAACAACGAGTTGCCGCCTGCTTGTGCATGCGCGAGCAGGGGCTGAAGGAGCAACAGGCAGCCCAAGGCAAGGGTGCGGCCGGTGCGGTTCATGGGAATCGACTTACCTCTGAAGGGCACGCGGACCCATCGAGGGATCCAATAAGCGCGCATTATGAAATAAGCAGGGCCAACCTTACAAAGTCTTTACTCGTTTTTCTGCTGCGCGGGGAATATATCGGCCACTTTCCGGCGGATTTTTAGCAGAGGCGTGGGAAAAAGTGCGTAGGTGTAGGTGAAAGCTGACGCTGGCCATGGCCAACGTCAGCGCTACGGCGATTACTTCAGTGCAGCGAAGGCACGTTCGGCAGCGTCCAGGGTGATTTTCAGCTCGGCTTCGCCGTGGGCGATCGAGGTGAAACCGGCTTCGAATGCACTCGGCGCCAGATAAACGCCGCCTTCCAGCATCAGGTGGAAGAAGCGACCAAACAGTGCTGCGTCGCTGGCCATCACGTCTTCGAAGGTGACGATGTCGTCGGCACCGCTGAAGTACAGACCGAACATGCCGCCGGCCTGAGTGGTCACGAACGGAATACCCGCCGCATCGGCGCGTTGTTGCAGACCGTCGAGCAGGCGCGTGGTGTAGTCGGTCAGCTCGGCATGGAAACCCGGACGGCTGATCAGACGCAGGGTGGTCAGACCGGCGGCCATCGCCAGCGGGTTACCCGACAGGGTGCCCGCCTGATACACCGGGCCCAGCGGCGCGATGCGTTCCATGATTTCGCGCTTGCCGCCGAAGCAGCCGACCGGCATGCCGCCGCCGATGATCTTGCCGAAGGTGGTCAGGTCCGGGGTTACGCCGTAGTAGGCCTGAGCGCCACCAAGCGCCACACGGAAACCGGTCATCACTTCGTCGAAAATCAGCACCACGCCGTGCTTGTCGCACAGCGCGCGCAGGCCTTCGAGGAAACCGGAGGCTGGTGGAACGCAGTTCATGTTGCCCGCGACTGGCTCGACGATGATGCAGGCGACGTCCTGACCGACTTCGGCGAGCATCTTCTCCACCGCGTCGATGTCGTTGAACGGCAGGGTCAGGGTGTGTTTGGCGAATGCTGCCGGTACACCGGCGGAGCTTGGCACGCCCTGGGTCAGCGCGCCGGAACCGGCCTTGACCAGCAGGCTGTCGGAATGACCGTGGTAACAGCCTTCGAACTTGATGATGCTGTCACGACCGGTGTAGCCACGGGCCAGACGAATCGCGCTCATGGTCGCTTCGGTGCCGGAGCTGACCATGCGCACCATGTCCATCGACGGCACCAGCGAGCAGACCAGGTCGGCCATCTCGGTTTCCATTGCGGTCGGCGCGCCGTAGGACAGACCGTGTTGCAGTTGATTGCGGACCGCGTCGAGCACGTCCGGGTGGCTGTGGCCGAGGATCATCGGACCCCACGAACCGACGTAATCCACATAGCGCTTGTCGTCTTCGTCAGTGACGTAGGCGCCTTCGGCATGCTTGAAAAACAGCGGTGTGCCGCCCACGCTCTTGAACGCGCGAACCGGCGAGTTCACGCCACCGGGAATGTGTTTCTGGGCATTGGCAAACAGGGTTTCGGAACGAGACATGATCGGGCTCTCAAATCAGATTTTCAGAAGTTCGTTGAAGGCGCGGGCGCGGCGGGTCACTTCGGCGGTGCTTTCGGCACCGAATAAACCGTGGACCACCGCCAGCAGGTCGACCCCATGGGCCACCAGCGGCGCGGCGTTGTCGAGGGTGATGCCGCCAATCGCGCAGACCGGCAGGTGCAGCTTGCGTTTGGCCTCGTCGAGCAGATCGAGGCTGCAGCTCGGTGCGCCGGGTTTGGTGTTGGAGTTGAAGAAGCGACCGAAGGCGACATAGCTCGCGCCTTCTTTGGCGGCCTGTTCAGCCAGTTCGAGCTGCGCATGGCAGGTCGACCCGATGATGGCTTTGGAGCCGAGCAGGGCGCGGGTCGGCGACAGCGGGCCGTCGGTCTGGCCCAGGTGCACGCCGACGTTGAGGCGCGCGGCCAGTTCGGCGTCATCATTGATGATCAACTGCGTCTTGTAGCGCTCGCACAGGTCACGCAGGGCTTCGGCCTCGCGCAGGCGGCGGGCCTCGTCGCTGCTTTTGTCGCGGTATTGCAGCAGGGTGACGCCGCCTTCCAGCGCCGCCTCCACGTACGACAGAAACTTGCCCGCCAGTAATTGGCTGTCGGTGATGGCGTACAGGCCACGGAGTTTCATCAGGCAGACCTCACGACGTTACGAGCAAAAATCCAGCGGCAGGCGACGTGGCACGAACTGGCCTTTGCCCAGTTGTTCGGCATCGCGCAGGGTGCGCCAGGTGTAATCCAGTGCAGTGCGCACGGCGCTGGCGAGGTTTTCACCCTGGGCCAGCCGACCGGCGAGGGCGCTGGCCAAGGTGCAGCCGGAACCGTGGTAACTGCCCGGCAAACGCTGGCAATAGAAGGTTTCACGCAGGCCGTCACGGCTGTACAGGCGATTGTGGATTTCAGTTTCGTCGCCATGACCGCCGGTGATCAGCAGGTTTTTGACGAACGGCAGGAGTTTTTCCGCGCACTCGTCCGCAGTGCCTTCGGGCAGTTCGGCGAGAATCCGCGCTTCGGGCAGGTTGGGGGTGGCAATGATCGACAGCGGCAGCAGACGCTCGCGCATCGCATAACCGACTTCGTCCTTGCCCAGGCGTCCGCCGCCGCCGGCACGCAGCACCGGGTCGCAGACCACTGGCAGGTGCGGGTGCGCCGAAAGCAGTTCGACAACGGTGTCGACCATTTCCAGCGAACCGAGCATGCCCAGTTTGACCGCAGCGACTTCGGAGTCGTTGAGCACGGCATTGGCCTGGGCCAGTACCCACTCACGGTCGAGGACGCGGAAGTCAGTGACGTTGACGGTGTCTTGCACGGTCAGGGCGGTGACGGCCGGAGCCGCATGGCAACCCTGCGCGAGCAAGGCTTCGATATCTGCCTGCAAGCCGGCGCCACCACTGGGGTCGTGGCCGGAGAGACAGAGGACAACGGGGCGGGAGCTGTAGATATTCATGGTGCGCGAGCTTACCACCAAACCTGATTTTGGGGTTCAGTCCTGACGGTGTTTGCGAGCAGATTGTCCGACAACACTGCAGCTACCATTGTGGCGAGGTAGCTTGCTCCCGCTGGGTTGCGAAGCAGCCCCCTGCATTTATTCAGGCACAACGCATTTACAGGTTTTACGACTGCTGCGCAGCCGAGCGGGAGCAAGCTCCCTCGCCACAAAAGAGGATCGCAATGATTAAGCTGACCAACTCAACAGCTCTAGCCCGCAGCTTTGCTCTGAAACGCCCGTTCTAGAGCCTTTGTGGGAAAAATTTCGATGGTGCTTAATGGCCATCAACGGCTATGCTAGTCTGGATCCAAACCAATAACAGGTAATACCGGTTTTACGTCTACTCAAAGGGAATGGGGGGCTTCCTGACACAACCGGACGAGCCACGCTGGGGCTTCAATGCGCTATTTGCTGATGTTGCTGTTCTGCTTGCCCCTCCTCGCAAGCGCCGTCGAGTTCGACGAAAATACCCAGAGCCTTCCCCTGGGTCGCTCCCTGCAAGTGTTCGAAGACCCGAGCGGTCAGGCGAACATCGCCGACGTCCGCGCTCAAGCGGCGGCAGGCAATTTCAAACCCCACGACAAAGCCACGCTCAATGCCGGTTACTCGCGCTCGGCGTTCTGGCTGAAGATCGATCTGCATTACCGTCCGAACAACCCGGCCGCGCAACGTACCTGGCTGCTGGAACTGGCGTATCCGCCGCTCGATCACCTCGACCTTTATATGGCCGATGCCAGTGGTGACTATCGGCTGATCCGGCAGACCGGCGACGCCTTGCCCTTCGCCAGCCGCGAGATCCGCCAGAACAATTATCTGTTCGACCTGACCTTCGCCCCTGACCAGCAAAAAACCGTGTTCCTGCGCCTGGCCAGTGAGGGTTCGATCCAGGCGCCGGTGACGTTATGGTCGAGCACCGCGTACCTCGAAGACCAGCCGGTGCGCCTGTATGTGCTGGGGATCATCTATGGCGTGCTGCTGGGGATGCTGGTCTACAACCTGTTCATCTACCTGAGCGTGCGCGATACCAGCTACCTCTATTACATCTTCTACATCGCCTCGTTCGGCCTCTATCAACTGTCGGTGAACGGCGCGGCAGTCGAGTATTTCTGGCCGGACAATCCGTGGTGGGCCAACGCCGCCACACCGTTTTTCATCGGTTGCGCCGGGTTGTTCGGCAGCCAGTTCGCCCGCAGTTTCCTGCAGACACGAACCCACAGCCGCTGGCTCGACTACCTGCTGATTGCCCTGATCGCGTTCGGCGCACTGGTGGTCGGGCTGTCGCTGATGACCAGTTACGCGTTGTCGCTGCGCCTGGCGACCCTGTTGGCGCTGGTGTTTACCGTGGTGATTTTCGCTGCCGGGATCCTCGCCTGGTGGCGCGGCTTGCGGGTGGCGCGTTATTTCATCATTGCCTGGTCGGCGTTCCTGCTCGGTGGCATCGTCAATACCCTGATGGTGTTGGGCCTGCTGCCGAACGTGTTCCTGACCATGTACGCCAGCCAGATCGGTTCGGCCATCGAAGTCGCGCTGCTGTCGCTGGCGCTG
Source organism: Pseudomonas sp. GM30 (assembly GCF_000282275.2). Classification (NCBI taxonomy): domain Bacteria; kingdom Pseudomonadati; phylum Pseudomonadota; class Gammaproteobacteria; order Pseudomonadales; family Pseudomonadaceae; genus Pseudomonas; species Pseudomonas sp. GM30. The sequence continues at coordinate 155,461 of NZ_AKJP02000006.1, forward strand.
GCCGACCGCATCAACGCGATGCGCGAGCAGCAGGCGCAAACCCTGTTCGACGCCGGGCAGAAGCTCGAAGTGCTCAACCAGCAACTGGCCCACAGCAACAAGCTCAAGGATGAATTCCTCGCGACCCTGACCCACGAATTGCGCACGCCGATGAACGGGGTGATCGGTTCGCTGGAGCTGATGCAGACCGTCGAGCTGGAGCCTGAGCTGGAGCAATACCAGCAAACCGCCGCCGGTTCCGCCCGGGACATGATGCGCATGGTCAACGGCATCCTCACCCTTACCGAATTGCAGGCCGGCAAGCTCAAGGCGACGCAGGGCAGCTTCAGCCTGCGCGCGGTGGTCGAGGCCTTGCGCGTGCAGTTCGACGGCAACGCGGCGAGCAAATCGCTGGACTTCAAGGTCGAGGTGCTGCCGACCCTGCCGGATCGCTTGCACGGCGACAGCGCCAAACTGGCGCAGTGCCTGGAGTGCCTGCTGGACAACGCGATCAAGTTCACCCGGGTCGGCGGTCTGGCGCTGCGGGTGACGGGCAAGCCAGCAGCGGATAACCGCTTGGCGTTGTCGTTTGCGGTGATCGACACCGGTATCGGCTTCACCGATCTGGGCGAGGCGACGATGTATCAGCGCTTCTTCCAGCTTGACGGCTCGATGACCCGCGAATACGGCGGCCTGGGCGTGGGGCTGGCGATCTGTCGGCAACTGGTCGAACTGCTCGGCGGCAAGCTGACGCACCGCTCCGAACCGGGGCGCGGCAGCCGTTTTCAGCTGGACGTCGAGTTCGAATTGCCAGCGGTCGAGCCTGCGCCAATCCTTGAATCTTCGCGAGACAGCGCACGCGCACCGCAGGACTGCACAGTGCTGCTGGTAGACGACAACAGCGTCAACCAACTGGTGATGCGCGGCATGCTGCTCAAGCTCGGTTTCCGCGTGCGCACGGCGGACAACGGCGCGGCGGCACTCGATTGCCTGCAACGGGAAACCTTCGACGCGGTGCTGATCGATTGCCAGTTGCCCTCTCACGAAGGGGCGTCCTTGTGCTGCCAGATCCATGCGCTGCCGGGCTGCGCCAATCTGCCGGTGTTCATGCTGGCGCTGGGCACGGATCGCGAGCACTGCGCGCCGGGTACGCGCATCGATTACCTGAACAAACCGGTGAAATTCGAAGACCTGCAGACGGCGCTGGAGCGTCGGGTACTTAGCGCCTGACAGGGTGAAAGCGCCGACAGTTCGGCGCATATGACACTTTGATCAGCCACGGGCCGGTGCTTAACTGAATCCCTTGGCTGACCAAAGGAGCCCCGTCATGAACCTGCATCAGTTCGCCGAAACCCACGAAGTCACCAACCAGCCACCGTCGCTGGACGGTGCCAACCTGTACCGCATCGACCTGCCATTGCAGGAGTGGTCGCGCCGCTTTGGCGCCGGTTGGGCCGAGTCGCGGATCGATGCCTACGGTGCGCTGGCCGGCGGGCCGTTGATGGAGGCCGGGTTCCTTGCCAATCAGAACAAACCGCTGTTCAACAGCCACGACCGCTACGGTCATCGCATCGATCTGGTGGAATTCCATCCGGCCTATCACGAGCTGATGCGCACCGCGATTGAACATGGCCTGACTTCATTGCCATGGGCGCATCCGCAGGACGGCGCCCATGTTGCCCGCGCCTCGATGAGCTATCTGCACAGCCAGGCCGAGGCCGGCAGCGGCTGCCCGTTGACCATGACCTTCGCCAGCGTTCCGGCCATGCGTTTGCAACCGGATCTGGCCGAGCAGTGGCTGCCGAAAATCCTCGCAACCGAATACGACCCGCGCAACGTCGGCATGGCGCACAAGGCCGGCGTGACCATCGGCATGGCCATGACCGAGAAGCAGGGCGGCACCGATGTGCGGGCCAACACCACCAAGGCTTATCCGGTCGGCGCCAGTGGGCCGGGCCAGGCCTATGAACTGGTCGGGCACAAGTGGTTCTGCTCGGCGCCGATGTGCGATGCGTTTCTGACCCTGGCGCAGACCGACAAGGGCCTGACCTGCTTCCTGCTGCCGCGCCACCGCCCGGACGACACGCGCAATCAGTTCTACATTCAGCGCCTGAAAAACAAACTCGGCAACCAGTCCAACGCCTCCAGTGAAGTGGAGTTCCGTGGCGCTTTGGCGTGGATGGTCGGCGAAGAGGGGCGCGGTGTACCGACCATCATCGAGATGGTGGCGATGACCCGTTTCGATTGCATGGTCGGCTCCAGTTCATTGATGCGTCAGGCGCTGACCCAGGCCAGCCATCACTGCGCGCATCGTTCGGTCGGCGGCAAGCTGCTCAGCGAGCAACCGTTGATGCAGAACGTGCTGGCCGATCTGGCGCTGGAAAGCGAGGCCGCGCTGGCGCTGAGCTTGCGCATGGGCAAGGCGCTGGATCATCTGCAGGATTCGCAGGAAGCGAAATTCGCCCGGCTGGTGACCGCGGTGGGCAAATACTGGATCTGCAAACGTGCCCCCGGAATGATCAACGAAGCCGCCGAGTGCATGGGTGGCGCCGGGTATGTCGAGGAGAGCATCCTGCCACGGCTGTATCGCGAGGCGCCGGTCAACTCGACGTGGGAAGGCTCGGGCAACGTGCAGTGCCTGGACGTGTTGCGTGCGCTGTCGAAAGAGCCGGGCGTGCTCGATGTGTTGTTCAGCGAGTTGGGCGACGGCCATGGCGACAAACGCCTGGCCGCGCATATCCAGCAGTTGCAGGCGCAGTTCAAGGACACCAGCGACATTCAGTATCGGGCGCGGCAACTCACCGAAGACATCGCGCTCGGTTTGCAGGCCAAGCTATTGCTGGAGGCCGGTAATTCGGCGGTCAGCGATGCGTTCATTGCCAGCCGTCTGAGCGGTGGCGGCCGGGTCTACGGCGCATTGCCGCGCGGCCTGGACGTCGAAGCCATCGTCACCCGCTCAACCCCCCAGGGTTTCTGATTTCACACAAATCCCCTGTAGGAGCTGCCGAAGGCTGCGATCTTTTGATCTTGCTGTTTATAAGATCAAAAGATCGCAGCCTGCGGCAGCTCCTACACGGATCGAAAGTGACCGACATATTGTGCGGTTGCCAACATGCCACTGTTCCCGTGAGACCACGATGCAGGCAAGATGAAGCTCTGCAAGTCAGAACACAGGAAGCTGATCGTGACCGAAGCGTTTATTGTCGTTCAAACCGCCGAACAAGCCGTGGATCGTCTGGCCGAGCTGCATGAGCGGGCCACCACTGCGCTGAACTCGGCGCTCAAGCGGTATCTCAAGGATCGCGTCGAGCCTGACGCCGAACAGCGTGCCCTGTTTCGTTATCCCGAACTGCGTCTGACCTACCTGTGTCAGGGCGAGGTCCCGCAGACCACCCGCGCCTACGCCAAGGTGCAACTGCCGGGCACCTACAGCGTCACCGTCACCCATCCCAAGGCGTTTCGCAAATACTTGCTGGAACAGCTGGTGCCGTTGATGCACGACTTCACGGTGACCGTGGAAGTCGGCGTCAGTCAGCAGAACATTCCATATCCGTACGTGGTCGAGCAGGGCGATGAACTGGCCGGCTCCGGCGTTACCGCTGCGGTGCTGGCGCGGGTGTTCCCGAGTACCGACCTGTCCGCTGCCACCGATGGCATTGCCGACGGTCTCTACGATTGGGAAAACACCGACCCGCTGCCACTGGCGCTGTTCGACGCCGCACGGGTCGACTTCTCCCTGCGTCGTCTGGTGCATTACACCGGCAGCGACTGGCGCCATGTGCAGCCGTGGATCCTGCTGACCAACTATCACCGCTACGTCGACCAGTTCATCGTTCATGGCCTGGAGCAACTGCGCAATGACCCGCGTTTCGTGCGCATGGTCCTGCCGGGTAACGTGATCATCGAGAAGGGCATGGATCACGGCGAAGCCTCGGCGATTGCCGCTGGCGTGGTCTGGCACCGCTACCAAATGCCGGCCTATCACCTGATCGCCAATGACGGCCACGGTGTGACCCTGGTCAACATCGGTGTCGGCCCGTCCAACGCCAAGAACATCACCGACCACCTGGCAGTGCTGCGTCCGCATTGCTGGCTGATGATCGGCCACTGTGGCGGTCTGCGGCAGTCGCAGACCATCGGCGACTACGTGCTGGCTCACGCCTACATGCGTCGCGACGGGATTCTCGACCGCGTGGTGCCGCCGAATATTCCGATCCCGGCGCTGGCCGAAGTGCAACTGGCGCTGCAACAAGCCGCGGCCAATATCACTGGCGAGAAGGGCGAAGAGCTGAAAAAGCGTCTGCGCACCGGCACCGTGCTGACTTACGACGACCGCAACTGGGAACTGCGCTGGGCGCAGGAACGTCCGCTGATCAACCTGTCCCGCGCCGTGGCGGTGGACATGGAAAGCGGCACCATCGCCGCCCAGGGGTATCGCCTGCGGGTGCCGTACGGCACGTTGCTGTGCGTCTCGGACAAACCGCTGCACAGTGAAATCAAGCTGCCGGGCTCGGCCAACGCGTTCTATGAGCGTGCGGTCAGTCAGCACTTGAAGATCGGCATCGCGGCGGTGGACCTGCTGCGCACCGAACTCAACTCGCTGCACTCGCGCAAACTGCGCAGCTTCGACGAGCCGCCGTTCCGCTAACGGTTAGTCGTGGTCATTTGGCGGTCAGGGCACTAGCATTAGCAGCCCTGACCGTTAGATGTTCTTTTCGCCATGTCCCGTCCCCCGCGTCCTCCTTCCCGCCGCCCTGGCGCGAAGCCTTCCCCCTCAGCTCCACGTCGTGTCGCCAAGGCGCCGCCGGCTGAGCCGAAGCTGATCCTGTTCAACAAGCCATTCGATGTGCTGACGCAGTTCAGCGACGAAGGCGGGCGGGCGACGCTCAAGGATTACATTGACGTGCCCGGTATCTACCCGGCCGGACGCCTTGATCGCGACAGCGAAGGTTTGCTGCTGCTCACCAACGACGGCCAGTTGCAGGCGCGGATTGCCGACCCGAAACACAAGTTGCCGAAGACTTACTGGGTGCAGGTCGAGGGCGAGCCGAGTGCTGAACAATTGCAGCGACTGCGCGAGGGCGTCGAGCTGAATGACGGCATGACCCTGCCCGCCGAGGCGTGGCAACTGGACGAGCCGCAACTGTGGCCGCGCAATCCGCCGGTTCGCTTTCGCAAAAGCGTGCCGACCAGTTGGCTGGAGCTGGTGATTCGTGAAGGGCGCAACCGTCAGGTACGGCGGATGACTGCGGCGGTGGGGCTGCCGACGTTGCGGCTGGTGCGGGTACGGATTGGCGACTGGACGCTCGAAGGGCTGGATCAGGGCCAGTGGAAGGAAGTGCCGGCGCGGCTATAGAGCGCCGGATTCGATCAGGCCGATCACCACACTCTTGATGATGAACGCGGCCACGCCCAGGCCCAGCACGAAGAATAGAATGAACGAGCCGAAACGCCCGGCCTTGGACTTCTTCGCCAGATCCCAGACGATGAAACCCATGAAAATGATCAGGATGCTGACCAGGCCAGTCATCATCCACTCTTCGAATACTGCAGGATCCATCGGGCATCTCCGGCGCGCACAGGGCTGAAAGGGCTGGGCGATTATACGCCGAGGGTGGCGGGGGCCGCATTGATCTGCGTCGGTGTGCCGCAGTTATGGGGTGCTTGTACCGGCCTCTTCGCGAGCAAGCTCGCTTGTATGTTTAGACTTGAAGGGGTGGGCGGGACTACAGACTCGATTCTGACTCTGACCAGTACAGACCGTGGGAGACTTCTCGTCCCGCCCCTTCTACCCAAAGCGCCAATAAGGAATTCATCGGTAAACCGACGACAGAGACAAGCCAGCGCAACGGTAGACCCCAACAAGCTCTTAAACCCTAGCTCCGAGGATTCGTCATGACAATCCTTACTTCGCAGACGGTTGTTGGTATCGATATCGCCAAGACCGAAATCGTTGTCTATCGCGCCGACCTGGAAACCATTGAAGCGGTCAAGAATGATCGTGCCGCCCTCAAACGTTGGCTCAAAACTCTGCCCGCGCAAAGCGCTATCGCTGTCGAAGCCACCAATATCTACCATTTGGAGACTGTTGATCTGGCTCATGCGATGGGACATCAGGTCTATGTGGTGGATGCTTATCGAGTCAGCCACTATCGTCGCGGTGTCGGTCAGCGAGCCAAAAATGATCCATGCGATGCACGCGTGCTCGCACGCTATCTGACGAATGAACAAAGCAAACTGCGGCTTTGGAACCCGCCTCCTAAAGCCTACACCGTACTGAAAAGCTTGCTGCACAGACGCGCGACGCTGATTCAGAACCATACGGGTCTGATGTTGAGCTGGGCCGATGAACCCTTGCTGAAGAAAGAACGTACGGCTCAGCAAAAGGCATTCGAGCGATCCGACAAGGTCATTCAAAACCTGCTGCGCAAAGTCAGCAAAGAGGCCGGTATTGATGACAATATTGGCCGCTGCAAAGCAATCGAGGGCGTGGGAGAGCTGACTGCGACTGGATTGGCAACGACCTATATGCGCGGTGACTTTGCCAACAGCGACGCGTTCATCGCGTTTTTGGGTATGGATCTGACGGTGGACGATTCGGGGAAAAAGAACGGCCCGAGGTTCCTGAGCAAAAAAGGAGATCCGGAGATCCGTCGATTAGCCTACAACGCCGCAATGGCGGCGTGTCGCTCAACCAAGTGGAAGCCTTTTTACGAGTCTTACCTGGCCAGAGGCTTCTCGAAAACACAGGCATTGGTAGCTCTTGCTCGCAAGCTCTGCCGAGTGGCATTCACCCTGATGAAGAATCAGGGCGAATACCGATCAGTTTGAGATTCTAGGGTTGCTGAGCAACATAGAATCTCCCAC
>NZ_AKJP02000005.1:0-171225 GCF_000282275.2 Pseudomonas sp. GM30
CCGAAAACTGCGCAACTCATTGAATCTCAAGGAGTTTTCCGTTTCGACTGCGCCGGAAGTGGGGCGAATTATAGACCTCCTGAATCTGCCGTCAACCGTTAATTTCAGTTTTCTATGAAAGCACCCCAAAATGCCTTCTATATATAGACGCAACCGCTGCGGATGCGCAGCATATAGTCCATCGCCTAAGACACCGCCTTCGGATGATGTCTCACAATGACAGTCCAACTTCCTGGATCTGCCCCCATGCCTGGCTCCCGAATACGCCCTACCCCAGCGCCCCTGCTCAATCCAGGCGAGACCGTGGTGCTGTTCGACGGCGTTTGCAAGCTGTGCAACGGCTGGGCGCGTTTTCTGATCCGCCACGACAACAAGCAGCGGGTGCGCCTGGCGGCAGTGCAATCTCCAGAAGGTCAAGCATTGCTGGTATGGGCCGATCTGCCGGTGGACCAGTTCGACACCATGGCGGTGATCCGCGACCAGCATTACTGGGTACGCTCGGATGCGTTCTTTGAAGTCATTGCACTACTGCCCGCTCGTTGGTCGCCGGTCAGGCTTCTGCGTGTTTTCCCACGAGCACTTAGAGATTGGGCCTACGACCGCGTCGCACTGAATCGCTATCGGATTTTCGGCAAGTACGACAACTGCCTGTTACCCAACCCCGATCACGAACGACGCTTTCTCAAGTCGCCGGTGTGAATGCTCAGCTACAACATCAACCGCAGCCACTGCCCCGGCGTCATCTTCGTCACCATCATCAGCACGATCACGAACATCCCGAGAAACCCGCAAACACCCATCCAGAACCACTGCCGATAAACAGCCCGGTAATCAGCATCAAGCCCTGCCCCACCTTGCACCGCGTCCGCCGCCATCCCCTGCAAACGTTTCTGCAGCAACAGCACCGGCAGCCAAAGCGAGCCCACTGTAAAGAACAGGATCAGCGACATCAGCACCCAGTCCGTGGTCAAGGGCAACCCGGAAACCCTCGTCAGCCAATAACCCGTCGCGATCTGGATGAAGCCCGCCGGCGTGGTGATCCAGGCGTCATAGCGCACGACCATTCTCGCCACATGTGCGATCAATTGTGGATTGGCCGTGCGACTGGCGGCGATCAGGTACAGATAGGAACCCATGCCGAAGCCGAAGAGGAAAATCGCAGCGATGACATGCACGTACTTCACGCTCAGATAAAGCATGCTCAACGCAGCCCGTCAGAGAAATGCACCGACAGGCCAAGATTCTGCGGATCGTTGATCGCTGCCATGTATTCGTCGACGCTGATCTCACCGACACAAGGACGGGCACCCGGTTCGGGCAAGTAACCTCGGGCGATCTTCGCGGCCAGAGCAACGGCAGCACAACTCGGGATCTCCGGCCCCCTGTCATTCAGCGCGGTCAGTTGCGCCGTCATCGACAACGGCTGGTCGTTCAAGCCGACACCTTGCACATCTATATACATCGCACTTTTGCCATCCCCGAAACGCTCAAACCATGTCCCCCAGCGATGCAACCGGGCCGCCCACACCCTGTGGTCACGCACCAGCCCTTTCCTCATCGCCAGTGCAAACAGATAATTGGCTACGCCGCCGAACTTGAGGCCCGCGCCAGCCTTGAAACTCAAAGTGTGAGCGCCAAACCGGCTGGCAAAGATGTCCATGTCCGGCACATCCACATTGGCCAGCGCGCGAGTGCCCAGGTTCTGCAGCTTGCGCAGGGTCAGGTCTTCCCAGCCCATCACTTCATGCACTTGACCATTGCGCAGTTGGCGGATCGGTTTGCCCGCATATGCCAGCACACCCTCGATCGTCGATAACCCCGGCATTTTCGCTGATGAGGAAATGCCGTGCTCGATCGAGTCGATGCGTTTGAAGTGATGGCGCTGCTCATCGATGATCGCCGAAGACAGCGTCGGCACCGAACTGCAACCACTGAGGATGGTGAGACCGGCCTCTCTGGCCCGTGCATCGAGTATGCCGATGCCATTGACGAATGTCCGGCAATCCGCCAGATCGCAATAGTTGACGCCCGCCTCGATGCAACTCTCGGCCACCGCATAGGATTGCCCCTGAAACGGGCCGCCCGTGTGAACCACCAGTTGAATATTCATCGCGCGCAGAGCCGCGGCGAACCCGGCGCCCATCGCATCACCACACCAGTGCTCGCAGGTCGCCCCCAATTCAGTGACCTTGCGCGCCAGCTTCTGCGGATCGCGCCCCGAGATCGCCAGTTCGATGCCCGGCATGTCGATCAGATGCCGACAAACGATACTGCCAAAGTTTCCATACCCGCCAACCACCAACACCCTGAGTACCATCAACGCTTCCCTGAACGATTCATCTCGAATGGTAGATTTTGGCCGATAGCAGCCCCCCCCCTACCGCCCCGAAAACAACGCTAACCGACAAGCCAAGCCAAAAAACACCGCCCCCAACACCTGATTCAACCGCCGCGCGATCCGTGCATTACTCGCCAGCTTGTTCCCAACCTTGCTGGCCAAAACAATCACCGCCCCATTCACCAGCAATCCGATCACATTCAGGATCGTCGCAAACACTAACATCTGCAGCACCAGCGAGCCCTTCCCTGGATCGACAAACTGCGGAAACAGCGCCAGCACAAACAGGGCCATTTTCGGATTGAGCAGATTGGTCACCAACCCTTGGCGGAAGATGCGCAACAGCGGTGTGGCTGGCAGGGTCTCGCTGGTGGCCAAAGATGATGCGACGCTGGTGAAGGCTTTCCACGCCAGGAATGCCAGATAGGCGGCGCCGGCGAAGCGGATGATGTCGTAGGCGGCGGGCACGTTGGCGACCAGTTGCGACAATCCGAGGGCGGCTGCCAGTGCGTGGCAGTAGGTGCCGGCCTGAATGCCGGCGAGGGAGACGAAACCCGAGGCGCGGCCCTGACTCAGACTTCGGGAGGCGATCAGCAGCATGTCCGGGCCGGGGGTCAGGGCAAGCGCGAAACAGGCGCCGGCGAACAGGAGTGCTACGGAAAGGTCGATCATAAGGGCCTCGGCGTTTTTATTGTCTGGGTCGCCTTGCGGGCGAGTCGAGGCAGTTTACCGAACGGCAAAGCCCGTGACGAAGATCATGCGCAAAGTGCGATGTCGCGGCCATTTTAGATAGCGAATCGACTACCCTTCGCCACTGAGGTTTCACCTTTGAATGACTACACAGGGAATAACCATGTCGATCCATGCAGTGACCCTTCCTCGTTTCGCCCAGATGTTGCGCTCGCTGGCGGCCATCCTGTCCAAGAGCGAGGCTTTCGCCCTTGAGCGCGGCTACGACGCGCAAGTTCTGCTAGACGCACGTCTGGCGCCGGACATGCACAACCTCGCCACGCAGGTTCAATACACTTGCACTCAGGCTCAGGACGCCGTGCAGCGGCTGACACAACAACCGCTGACCAAGCTCACACCGCCTGAGAACATGGCGGCGGCCAAGGCCTTGATCGACAGCACACTGGAGATGCTGGCGGCGGCGAATCCGGCGCAGATCGACGCCAGCGCGGACAAGAACATCGCCCTTGAACTGCAAAACGGCATCGCCTTCGACATGACCGGCCGCGAATACGCCGTGGACTGGGCGATGCCGCAGTTCTACTTCCACCTGATCACCGCGTACAACATCCTGCGCCACAACGGCGTGCCGCTGGGCAAGGCGGATTATGTGCAACACATGTTTGCGTATCTAAGGAAGTAAGTGCAGCGCGAGCTTCGGGTCAATCAGGATTGACCCGGAGTTCCTGCAGAAGAAACGCCAGTGACTCCACCGCACCGTGATGGTTCTGTGTCGAACGCTGTGTATCCCATGACATGGCATCGTCCACACAGAAATCGCCAGCGCACTCCACGTTCAGGTCCTCATCCAGCAGGCCGAGCGGAATCCACACGTAAGGTGATCCGCGCAGCGGGTTGGGCACGGTCGAGCCGCATTGTGCGCAGAAGTCATTCCTGTAGCCGCTGGGTTTGACCCAACTGTTTATCAAGTCCTGGCCCGCCTCCCAGCGAAAGTCCCGAGCGCTGACCAGCGTAGCGAGGTTGAACCCGACACCGGTTTGCTTGCGACACAGTGAGCAGTGGCAGCGATAGAAAAAGCGCGGTTCCACTGTGAGGGAAAAGCGTACTGCAGCGCAAAGACACTGCCCTGTTATCACGGATATCTCCTTTGGACGAGCGCTTGCACATCCATGCTGAAGTTTTTGCTGGCCAAAACAGCATTCTAATGCCCCGGATGAAAAACCAAAGTTTTCCGCTCTGCACTGCATCCGTTTCACCCCCTGCTCCGTATATTCAACACCCTCATTTGAAGGGTCGAAGAATCCAGGAGACGCACCATGCACATGTTCATCAGACGCCTTGCTGTCGCTTGCTTCACCCTGCTCTGCCTCGGAGCCGGATCCAGCTTTGCCGCCGATACCGTGATGGTCGGCGGCGCGGCCATGTATCCGACCAAGACCATCGTCGAGAACGCAGTCAATTCTAAGGATCACACGACACTGGTCGCTGCGGTCAAGGCCGCCGGGCTAGTGGATACGCTCAACAGCAAGGGCCCGTTCACGGTCTTCGCCCCCACCAACGAAGCCTTCGCAAAACTGCCCGCCGGCACGGTCGATATATTGATCAAGCCTGAACACAAGGTCGATCTGACGAAGATCCTGACTTACCACGTCGTGGCCGGCACACACACGGCCAAGCAGTTGATGGACGATGCCAAAATGCACGGCAGCAAAGTGATGCTGAAAACCGTCCAGGGCGAATCGCTGACCGTAATGTTGCACGACGGCAAGCTGTGGGTGCAGGACGCCAAAGGCGGAAAAGCTGCGATCACCATCGCGGACGTCATGCAATCCAATGGCGTGATTCATGTGGTCGATACGGTGCTGATGCCGAATTGACTGGCTGACGTTGGCGGGCTCTCGTCAGAGCGTCCGCCAACGTCACGATTGAAATGCCTTGCGACTCACGCCGAACGTTTTTCCACCCAGCGCCGATATTGCCGAGTGCGAAACGCCATGGCGATCTGCTGCAAAATCAGCGCTCGCAACGGGGACACACTCGGATCAGGCTTTTTCGCTCGACTGAGTTTACCCAGCTGAAACTTCACCACCGCCATGTTCGCCAGGGCGGCGATGGCCTTGTTTTTCCAGGTGATCGGCGGCAATTGCGGGGCGTTGTCCTTGCCCTGCTGCCAGTCGCGCGGCAGGTGGGGATCGATCGCCAATGCGGTACCGATACCGACCATGTCCACACCACTCTGCACGACGTTTTCGGCAACCGGACGACGGCGGATGCCGCCGGTGACCATCACCGGCATTTTGGCAACGGTCTGAAGGTCCCGGGCAAACTCGACGAAATAGGCCTCGCGAGCCAACGTGCGACCATCGCGCGCCTCACCCTGCATGGCCGGGACTTCGTAGCTGCCACCGGACAGTTCCACCAGATCCACCCCCAATTCGTTGAGCAGCTCAACCACCTTTTTCGCATCGTCAGCGGTGAATCCGCCGCGCTGGAAATCTGCGGAATTGAGTTTGACCGCCACCGCAAATTGCGCGGAAACCACGGCCCTGACTGCCTTGACGATCTCGACCAACAACCGCGCACGGTTCTGCAGAGAGCCGCCCCACTCGTCCGTCCTTTGGTTGGTCAGAGGCGAGAGAAACTGGCTCAACAGATAGCCGTGAGCGGCGTGGATTTCCACCCCGGTGAAGCCGGCCTGTTCACCCAGGCGTGCGGTATTGGCAAAGCGCTGGATGACGTCCTTGATCACACTGGTGGTCATGGCGTGGGGCGTGGCGAAACGCTTGGACAGTTTGCCCAGCTCCAGCGGCACCGCTGACGGCGCCCAGGTTTTCTGCCCGAGGTTGGACTGCATCTGGCGCCCCGGATGATTGATCTGCAACCAGAACTGCGCACCGGCAGAACGACCGATCCGCGCCCAGCGCTTGAACTTGTCGAGTTGCTGATCATCCTGCAGCACCACGCCGCCCGGCCCGGTCATGGCGCGGCCGTCGACCATCACGTTGCCGGTGATGATCAGCCCGGCACCGCCATCGGCCCACGCCTGATACAGACGCATCAGCTCTGCGGAGGGCGCCTGGTCGGCGTCCGCCATGTTTTCTTCCATGGCGGCTTTGGCGATGCGGTTCTTGATGGTCGAACCGTTGGGCAAGGTCAGGGCGTCGAACATATTCATGGGGCAGTCCTCAACTGGAGATGAGGCCACCATAAGATTGAAGTCAACTTTAAGGTCAATGACTTTTTTCAAGCTCATTCAATGTTGATTTCGCTCGACCCAGGCAAGTGCGTCACCAGATCCGCGCCCAACAACCGCGCAGGTGTGTAGGCACCGCCGGGCGGACGTGTCTGCAACAGATAGCCGACCACCGCCAACGCAGCGTCGATCGTCAGGCTGTAGACGTTCGCGGTGTGCACGCGGGCGACTTTGCTTTCACCGCGAGCATTGCGCGCCTCGCCCCACACATAGGTGCCTTGGTCAGCACGTTTTGCTTGATCCGGGCCGGTCACGGTCTTGCCGATGCGCGCCTTGAGCAGCCGCTGCACAAACGACAGTCCCAGCAACGGACGAATCCAGTTAGCGAGCCTGGCGCCGCGAATCATCCCCGCCGAACCCGGTATGAACACCTCGATATTGGCGATGCCGGTGGTGTGCCAGGCGGTGGACACATCGCCCCAGGGGATGGTCATCGCCAGCTTCTCCCCGGCACCGAAATCGATACGCCGAACCCGATAGGCCAGCGGCACGGAAACGATCTTGCCGTCACGCCGGACCTTGCCGCCCTGCGCCAGGCCTTCGATTGAAGTCTTGGCAGTGCCGGGTGAAAAGCTCGAACGTGAATCGAAGCCCAGCGCCAGATGCGTCGCATCCGGCAGCGCGTCTTTCAGGGCGGCGGCAACGCAGTCGGTCGGAACTACATCGAAGCCGACGCCGGGGCAAATGACTGACCCCGCTGCCCGCGCCCGCTCATTCAGAGACTGCGCATGTTCGAATACGGCAATCTCGCCAGTGATATCCAGATAGTGTGCGCTGGCTCGCAGGCAGGCTTCGATCATCGGCGCGGCGGTTGCGGAAAACGGCCCCGCGCAATGCAGAATCAAGCCGTGACCCTTGATCTGCGCCAGCAACCGCGCAGGGTCATCCAGACCGAACACCCGGGCTTCGAGACCCAGCTCCCGGGCCAACGCTTCGACCTTGTCGCGGCTACGTCCGGCCAACACCGGTCTGAGTCCACGCCTGACGGCATCGCGAGCGATCAGTTCGCCGGTATAGCCGTTGGCGCCATAAATCATCCATTTCATCGGTGTATCCGGTTGGTCTTGCTGACTCATGCGTGGCTCCTGAGTGGATTGATGATCGGCGTTATTGCCTTGCCCAATCAGCGTCAGACGCTAGCGTTAAAGTCAGGTTGAGGGTCAAGCAAAAGTCCGATGGCATCGACGCAAATTATTCGCAGCAGCGGGGGTTGACCTTAAAGTGAGGTTTAAGGTGAGCATGCGCCGACCTGCTTGCTCGATGGAGCCCGGATGATGCTCAAGACCCTTGTTTCCTCTGCCCTGCTATTGATAGGTGGTGCTTTCATGACGTTTGCAAATGCTCAGTCGGCGGCTATCAAGGATCGCCAGATCCTGGTGATCATGACCAATCACGCCAGTTATCCCTCTCGAACCGATACCACCGGGTTGTGGCTGACCGAGCTGACCCACTTCACCGATGTGGTGGAAGCCGCCGGCTACACCACTGTGTTTGCCAGCCCCAAGGGTGGCGCGGTGCCTCTGGACGAACGCAGTCTGGGCTGGTTGTACATGGACAAGGCTGCGCGGGAGCACTTGCAGTCCCCTGCGTTCCGCGCGCGCCTGGCCAATACGCTGCCGATCGCCGAGGTCGATCCGTCCCGCTTCGGCGTCATCTACTTCACCGGGGGCCATGGCGTCATGTGGGACTTTCCCGACAACCCTGACCTGCGCCGTGTCGCCGAAACCATCTACAACCAGGGCGGCATCGTGTCGGCCGTGTGCCATGGCGTAGCGGGTCTGCTGGATCTGAAGGACAGCCAAGGCCAATTGATCATCAAGAACCGAAACATCACCGGTTTCTCTGACCGCGAAGAGCTGCTCTCGGGCATGAAAAATCAGGTGCCATTCTTTCTTGAGGACCGCTTGGTGAGCCAGGGCGCGCACTACCGCAAGGGCTGGCTGCCGTTCACTTCATTTGCCATTACCGATGGAAGACTGGTGACCGGCCAGAACCCTCAATCGCCCAAAGCCGTGGCTGAAGCCGTGATGGCGGTGCTCAACGCCGACGAACGAACGCGCTGAATCTTTTTGTAGTGCCTACCCACCGGAGAAAGTCCGATTGAAACTCGCAAGCGCCGTTTTAACAGGATTGCTGATCACCACTTTTGCCAACGCTGCGTTGGCGGAGACACCTGAAATGTCCGACCTGACCGAGACCACCACCATCGACATTGCCGGCCACCCGGTGCCCGTCGTCAAGGGTGGCCTCTATGACCGCTTTCGCTCCAATCCGCCGTTGTCGGTGATTGCCGCCGAAGTCCCGGGCGTTGATTTAAGCTGGTTCAAAGGACTGGAAAAGCACAAGGTCGACATTGGCTTCGAGTCCTATTCCCCAAACTTCTACTACCAGAACAGTCGTGTCACGGCGATCTATACCGCCGACCTCGACCGGCTCCGGGCGTTGATGCCGCCCGAAATACTGGCCACCGTGCAACCGCTGCAAGTCTGGCCAGGACGTGGCTTGATCGCATTCACTGCGTACACCTACGAGCATTGCGATAACGACGCCTATAACGAAGTTGCCGTGTCGATCATCACCAACAAACCCGGCAAAGCCAACCTGGGACCGCTCACGTTGATTGGCCAATCGATGTCAGAAGACTTCTGGGGTTATGTGCTCAAGTTGCCGGTCAATACCGAGCTGGCACGGGTGCGCGGAGTCGTCGGTTACAACCTGCCGAAGTGGCTGACCGGGATTGATCGCAAAGAAAACCGGCAATCGGTGATCTATGAGATCAGCGACAGCCAGACCGGCAAACCGGACGTGTCCTTCACCGCGAAGAAGCTCGACAAACTGTCGCGCAATGAGAATATCGTCACCAGCAGTTTCACCAACCTCGATCACCAGGGCCAACTGGCCTATGGCTACGCGGTGTCGCGCCAGCTCAGCCACGGTTCCAGCCGGGACGCGGATGCCGCCACGCTGACGCTGAGCGATGGCAGCCTGTCAACCTACCTGCGCGACCTGAAGCTGGGGAAAATGGTCAAGTACGAATATGTCCCGGAGTTCCAGAGTGCACTTTACGCACCAAAGCCGCTCGCCACGCTGGTTGGCAAGCGCTGAAAGCGGTAACGCCCGTCAGGCTCGGGATGCCTGGCGGGCGTTTGCTTTTCTTGCCGCAGCGGCTGGCTGCTTGTCGGGCGCAGAAGCCACGCCGTCTTCGCGCAGCCGATGGATCAGCATCTGCGCATTGTCGGCACACGCCATCCCCGCAGGTTTATCCTCGATACCCTGGATGGCCCGCAGCAGTTGCTCCTTGTTCTGCGCCAGTCGCTGCTGCAGGACTTCGATTTCATCGACTTTTCGCTTCAAGCCACTGAGCAACTGGTCGTGCTGCCAACCGCTGGCATTCATTGGCATCAACTGACGGATTTCCTCCAATGAGAAACCCGCCGCCTGCGCGCCCGTAATGATCTGCAGAATCCATTGGGTATCGGGGGCGTAATCGCGATAGCCATTGGCTTTGCGCGCGACCGAAGTGATCAACCCGCTCGCTTCGTAGAAGCGGATGCGCGACGGCGCCAGTCCGCTGATTTTCGCCAGTTCACCGATTCTCATGTCCAACTCCGCAAGCACGTTAACCTTGAAGCTGACTTTAAACCCGAAGGAGTGCAAGAGCCAACACGGCAGATCAAGCCAACAGCTCAGTCATCCACTGAATCTGCCGCGCTATCTCTTCCAGCTTTTCCTCGGGTACAGCCTGGCGCGCCTGTTTGAAGCTGTTCAGGGTCTTCTGTTTCTGCCGTAACGAGCGCTGCCATTTGGCGATGAATGCCGGGCTGCGTGCTTGCATCAACAACGGGCCGAAGTACAACTGTCGGGCGCTGTAGCTTACCGGGGCACCGCGTTCGGCGACGATGATTTCATAGAAGAAGCGGTTTTCCTGCAGCACTTCCTCGTCGAGGATGCGGTAGCCGTTGTCCATCAGCCATTGGCGCAGGGGTTGCTCGCCGCCGTTGGGTTGCAGGATCAGCCGTTCGTGCCCGCGCAGGCGCGCCTTACCGCTGTCGAGAATGTCGCGAATCGTCTCGCCGCCCATGCCGCAGAGGCTGATCGCGGTGATTCCGTCATCAGGCTCGATCGCCGCCAGACCGCTGGCCAGACGCACGCTGATGTGCTGCTGCAGATCGTTGTCGCGCACCGTGCGCACCGCGGCATGGAACGGCGTCAGCGCCACCTCGCCGGCCACCGCCGCAACGATGGCGCCACGACGCATCAGGGTCACCGGCAAATACCCGTGATCCGAGCCGATATCCGCCAGCCGCGCGCCCGCCGGTACCTGCGCCGCCACCCGCTCCAGACGCATGGACAAAGTGTGTTCGTTCAACTGCCGCCCTCTTCCCCAGCCATCGCCGGCGCTGCTGGCCGGACAAGGGGCGCGACTCTAGCGGGCAACGTCGGGTAATTCAAATCCGGACGGGCGCGGCCTTACTCCGACGCCGCTCGCTGCAGAGCCGCCTGCATCCGCTATCTTCTTTGCAACCGGCCTACTAATCTGCGCGCAGCCGTATCTCAAAACAACAAATGCACTCATGGAAGATCAACCTTGAAAACAGCTCTCGGCGCCCTGCTTCTATTTGGCCTGTCCACCAGCGCACTCGCGGATTCGCGTCCCACCGGCTTTCACAGCACGACCCTGGCGGCGGGCGCAATCGAAGTGCTCGAAGAAGACGCACCGGGCGATGGCGTCATTTGTCGGGATGGCGACCATGCGCGCCCGCGTGAGGAGATCCAACAGCAGGTGGTGGCGCTGATCAGCGATTTTCTGGCGACGTCGAAGCCATGATCGAGCGCGAGCAACTTCACCGGCAAGGTTATGCGCTGCTGCGCCGTGCGATCCCGGGAAAGTGGCTCGCCGACCTGCGCGCGGTATTCGATGCAAATGTGCAAGCATCAGAACACTGGCCGGTCCCGCGCGGCGCGGACTGGCGCCATTCGCTGCTGGACCTGGATGCAACCGTGCAAGCGGTGTGTCGCCTGCCGCAGGTACTGGCGGTGGCAGGTGAGCTGATTGGCGAACGCTTCTTCCTGTCCCAGGTCGAGGGTCGCGAACCGCTTGCCGGCGGCGGCCATCAGCAACTGCACCGCGACTTGTCGATCCAGCGGCCCGGCGACATGGTCAACGCCATCGCCTTTTTCGACGACTACGACCCCGCCAACGGCGCCACGCGCATCGTCCCGGGCAGCCACCGACCGTCGCCACAACAACTCCCATTCGACCCCAACGACGAGACCGCCGTCGTGCAGCTTTCAGGGACTGCGGGGGACATTCTGCTGTTTGACGTCGATCTGCTCCATGCAGCCAGTCGCAATATGAATGGCGCACGTCGGCGCTCTATTCTGATCAACTATTGCGCGCAGGCGCTGTACACGACGCAGCTGGAAACCGCGGCGTTGCGTGGTGTGCGCATGGACACCCGTGAACAGTTCGATCCTGCATCGCTGCAACAGACTCGCCAAAACGCTGCGAGCCGGTTTTAATGCGCGCCTGGCGGGCAGATGCCCAGCCCCTTCACCGAGAAGAAACATGAACCGTCAAAAGAAACTGCAGCAGTTGTTCAAGGAAAAGGCCAAAAAGGCCAGCGCCAAACTCGCGCCGAAAAAACCCAAGTACATCAGCAAGGCTGACCGCGCGAAGATGGCGGCCGAAGCGGCGGCCGAACCGGTTGAAACCAACGAAAGCTGATCCAGCGCGCCAGAGTTCAATCACACTCGGTCGGCTGAGACAGGCAGTCGGCATGCCGAGGACCGGGGATATATTCAGATTCTCGCATCCGGCGGCATATTCACTGGAGGCCAGCAGGCGTCTGGAGCGGGTGGCGCTTTGAGTGCTGAATGGGAGCTTGTCACGGGATCGTTCAGCTGCAATTCATTAATAAATGGATAGAGCGCAACGCCGCCTCCGAGAAAAATGATTACAAAAGCCATGCTCTTCATCCGTGTCCCTTCTGGCCATTTTCCTGGCCGGCATTTTTTTGCCGTGCCGAGCTCGTGCGCAGCAGTTTTTGCAGCGTAGACGCCCACAGCATAGTCAGCCCGGCTGCCTCTGGCGCCGTATGCGTATCTCCTGCCGATCGCGCGTCCGTCATGTCCTCAAGGCGCTCGCGACTGACTGTACCTGGAGACAGCCCGTAGCAGCGCAGAACAGTGGAAAAACGATACTGCCCTGCTAACCTCAGTTTCGGGTGGCGCGCCTGCGTACCCGGATCGCAAAGACAAATGTGCCATCCCATTCATGCAATTGCGGATCGTGAATGAAAGCTCGATGTCCCGAATGTGGCTATGTGACAAACAGCCCTCCGCCAACCCATAAGTGCCCTCAGTGCGACAATTTCTCCCATGACTGGCTGATTTACGACTGGGACAGCTTTGCTTCAATTCAGCGTCAGCATATTCGCTACAACCTGGTGATCATTGGCATAGTGCTGATCAGCCTTGTTACGACCATAAGCCTGGGACTGACCAGTGTGTTTCCGTGGATGATTGCCCTGTTCATCATCCCTGCCACGATCAGTCTGTTTTATTGTCGCAAGCGGCTTGCCAAGAAATCCGAATACAAAGGACATAAAGGCACGGCTATGTTTCCCTGGTTCTCTGGATTCGGGGGACTCTGAACGAGCACGCAAGTCCCGCGTAGCTGCAACTCATCAGGGCGCCGACGGTCGCCATGATCGCCGTCATGACCGCAATCTTGCAGGCGAAGCGATCGCCTTGTGCATGGGCATGATGGGTGGTGTGCTCGATGTGTTGCTCAGGGGGGCTGGAGACTTCGAACTCTTCAGGCATGGCTGTCGAACGTGGGTGAGTGACAAGAACTGGGCGGTCTTATGAGGACAACCACAGCGAAACACGCAAGCCACGCTGCGCCACTTCATCGACAAAACTCAAACCCACCCGAATCCCCGTGCGTTCGGCGATCGCCCTGACAATCGACAGCCCCAACCCGGACCCGGCCTCGCCGGTGCCCAGGCTGCGGTAAAACGGATCGAACACCAGCGCCTGTTCTTCGGCGCGGATGCCCGGCCCCGAGTCCTTGATTTCGATGCTCACGCCCTGCTCCGTCCGTTCGACGCTGAGGTCGACTCGTCCGCCCGCCGGGGTATAGCGAATGGCGTTATCCACCAGGTTCTTGATCAGGATCAACAGGTCGAGTTCGTTGATGACGACCTGCACGTCGTCGATGCTTTCCACGCCGATATCGATGTCTTTGTTCTCTGCCAGTGGCAGCAGGTCTTCCAGCACTCGGCGAAACACGGCATGCACCGACACAGCGGCCTCGGCGCGTTGCGCGATTGATTGCGCGGCGGCCAGGGCCAGCAATTGTTCGATCAGCTTGCGACTGCGCTCGATGCCCTGAGCCAGTGGCAGAAAGTTCTGCCGGGTGTCAGCCGACATGGGCGCAGCGGCCAATCGCTCAGCCTGCAGCGACAGCGCGGTCATCGGCGAGCGCAGTTCATGGGCGGCATCGGCGATAAACCGTCGTTGCGCCTCCATGGCCTGCGCCACACGTTTGAGCAATCGATTGATCGCCACAACGAAGGGCCGGATCTCGCTCGGCAGGTGCTGTTCATCGATCGGATGCAGTGCCTGCTGGTCACGCTGATCGATTTCCGCCGCAAGCGTCGCGATCGGTCGAAACAGCTTGCGCACCAGATCCCCCACCACCAACAGCAGCACCGGAAACAGGATCAGAAACGGCAGCAGACTGCGCCAGGCGCTTTCCCGCGCCTCCTTGTCGCGCACGTCGGCTTCCTGCGCGACCGCAATGCGTTCGCCTGCCGAGGTGGTTCTGACCAGTACACGATAGTGTTCACCGGCAATGTTCTGCGTCGACAAACCATCGGCCAGGGTCAGGGGAAAGGGCAATGGAATACTCGCGTCATCAGTGCCGACGGCTTTGCTGCTGTCAGCCAGGTATTGCACGGTGATCCGCGAGTCTTCGTCATCACCAACGACCTGCCCGGCAGCGGGATAACCCAAGGTCATGTGCTGCCGGTCGAACAGCAGCGCCACCTGACGCAGGCTTTCGTCCTGCATTTCGTGCGCTTCGTCGAGCGCCGAGATGAACGCGAATGCACCGGCGAGCAAGGCGACGATGAGAATCGCCAGTGACAGCGTGATGGAAAGCCGTGACTGCACCGAGTCGCTCAAACGCCTTTTGAAACCATCCATCCCATCCCCCTGACATTCCTGATGACATGGTTGCCCAGTTTGCGCCGCAGCGAATGGATCAAAAACTCCACCGCGTTGCTTTCCACTTCGTTGCCCCAGCCGTAAATCCGGTCTTCAAGTTCGCTGCGCGAGAGAATCGCCCCCGGGCGGATCAACAGTGCCTGCAACAGCGCGAACTCGCGGCTGGAAAGCTGCACATCGGCGACTTGCGCGGTGGAGGCCTGTTTCGAAATCAGGTTCAACGACACCTCGCCGTTATCCAGCAACGATTGCGCGTTACCGCCGCGCCGGCGCAATACCGCTCGCATGCGTGCCAGCAACTCGGCCATGTCGAACGGTTTGAGCAGGAAGTCATCCGCGCCGCCATCGAGGCCGCGCAGCCGGTCATCGAGGCCATCGCGGGCGGTGATAATCAGCAGCGGCACGGGGTTGTTGCGCGCGCGAATGGCATCCAGCACATCGAGCCCGTCCTTGCCGGGCAGGCCGAGGTCGAGCAGCACCAGGTCGTAGGTCTGAGTGTCCAGCGCCGCCAGCGCGGTGAGGCCGTTTTTCACCCAGTCGGTGGCGTAGCTCGCCTCCTTGAGCGCCGCCTCGATGGCTTCGCCAATCATCAGGTCATCTTCGACCAGCAGAATCCGCATGCAGCGCTCCGACAGAAAAAGGCGCGACGGTCATGGCCATCGCGCCTGTATTGAAGCACTTGAACCGACGTTTGTCCGCCGCCGGTTCAGCGCTGCGATCACTGCTTGCCGTTCATCGAATCGAAAGCCTTGAGCAGGTCGTCCATGGCCGCCTTGCAGTCAGCCTGCTTCGGCGAGTTGGCGCGCAGGGCATCCAGCGCGCGGTCGATGGCCTTGTCCAGTACATGCCAGTCGGCAGCGGCACGCGGCTTGATGCCGGCTTCGGCAGAGTCCCAGGAGGTCTCCAGATCCTTGATCCGGGTCTTGGCGCCGAGCAGGTCGTTTTTCTCGACCCGCGCGCTGACGTCGGCGGCGATGTTGCGGAACTCGCTCAGGTCACCCAGCTTCGAGCCCGATTGCGGCGGCGCGCTCAAAGAGCTGGTCGGCGTGCCGGCAGCGGGCTTGTCGGCGGGTTTCGAGCAGCCGGCGAGGCTACCGAGCAGTACCAGAGACGAGATGATCGCGACGTGGCGAAAAGCCGTTTTGAAGGCGTGCATATTGATTCCTTGATGGGTATCCAAACGTTTATTGAGTGAGGGCTTTGCGATTGCCAAGGCTGATCTGCGCGACCGCCACCAGCAGCACGATGACGCTGAGGAAGATCGCACTGGTCCAGGCGGCGCCCATGCCCAGGCCACCGTAGGTCTTGGCCTGAGTCAGCAAGTCACCGAGAGAGGCGCCGAACGGACGGGTGAGGATGTAGGCGA
This sequence comes from Pseudomonas sp. GM30, assembly GCF_000282275.2. NCBI lineage: Bacteria > Pseudomonadati > Pseudomonadota > Gammaproteobacteria > Pseudomonadales > Pseudomonadaceae > Pseudomonas > Pseudomonas sp. GM30. Next base: position 15,883 of record NZ_AKJP02000005.1, read on the forward strand.
TCCAGAAGGTCAGCACCACGTTGGCCCCCATCCGCCAGGCCAACAGCGTCGCCGCGATCAGCGCGCCGAATATCACTGCACCGACGGTGAAGCCCAACCCCAGCGCTTCGGTTGCCAGGTCCCCGGCGGCAGTGCCCAGGGCAAAGGTGCAGAGCACAGTGGACCAGTAAAAAAGCTCGCGCCGCGGCGTGTTGATTTCGCGGATCGACAGGTTGTCCTCCATCGTGAACCAGATCAGGAAGTTAACGGCCAGCAACACCGAGAACACCGCAGTGCTGACGTACAGGCTGATGTCGAGCATGTCGGTCATGATGTCGGTGATCTGCGTGCCGACGATGCTCACCAGCACCACAGTCAACCAGTAGATCCAGGGCGTATACGCGGTTTTACGCATTTGAAAGAACAGCGCGCACCCGAGTAACAGCGCCATGCCGATGCTGGTCCAGCCAGCACCGAAACCGGCATCCACGGCGAGAAAGTCGGCGCCGGTTTCCCCCACGGTCGTCGAGAGAATCTTGATCACCCAGAAGGCCAGTGTCACTTCGGGGACTTTGTTAAGCCATCCGGCTTTTGCGGGATTCATGTGTGGATCGCCTCTCCTGTCCAGCGCTGAACTTGCGCTGAGGGGAAGATACGAGCCAATACTTAGCTGAGACTGAGGACGTATACGGCGCGACCGATTCACCGGCCCGCTCTGCTCCCCGGAAATTTTCCGCCGTGCCCGGTTCGATCACCTAACCTCATAGATTGTGTGATCAACGAGAACCGGCCCCTCTCATGCGCAACACATTGAAGTTATTGTTTTTTGTCGCGCTGCTACTGCTCGCTCCGGGCGGTTCGGCACCGTGGGCGGCGGATTTGCCGGCGCCTTCGGCGACCACTGCGGTGCCGCTGGTGGAGGTCTCACAAAGTGATCTGCAAGCCCTGCAACTGCGCCTCGACGGGCTGAAGCAGCAGATTTCCGCCGCCAACAACTACAACCAGCTCGAAGGCCCGCAAGACCGGGTACAGACGTTCATTCTGGACATCGATCGGTTGTCGGCGTCGTTGTTGCCGCAGCAGGCACAACTGGCGGTGCAACTGGGGGTGCTCGGCGCGGCGCCGGATACGCAGATTGCCGCCGAACAAGCGGAAATCGCCGCGCAACGGGCAATGCTCAGCGAACAGAAAAACAAGGTCGATGCCACGCTCAAGAGCCTTGCCGCGCTCAAGCAAAGCGCCGCCGAGCTGATCACGCAAATCGCGGGGATTCGCCGCACGCTGCTCGAAAGCGAACTGACGCTGCGCACCGACAGCATCCTGAGCCCCGACTTCTGGTCGCCCTTGGTGTCGCCGGAGCCGGATGACCGCCAGCGCCTGAAGTTTTTCATCGATCAGGTGAACCTCACCTGGGCCACGGTCTGGGCGCCCGGGCAACGCTTTTTCACCTGTGTGCTGGTGCTGCTGGCGCTGGCTTTCTGGACGCTCGGCCGCCGACTCGCCGAGCGCGGGCTGACCTGGCTGTGCATCCACCGCATGCCCGAGGGGCGCCTGCGCCGCAGCGCGCTGGCATTCGCCTCGGCGCTGGCGACCCTTGGGCACCACGGCCATCGCTTTGCACCTGCTGTTTTACGCCTGCACCCGCCACGAACCGCTGACGCCGGTGCTGCAGACTTTTTCCGAGGAATTCGAAAAAGCCGTTTACGCCTGCGTCCTGATCACCGCGCTGAGCCGCGCGCTGCTGTCGACCAAACATCCCTCGTGGCGACTGCCGGCGATTGCCGACTCGGTGGCGCTGGCGTTGCGGCCCTATCCACGGATTCTCGCCGCCACCCTGCTGGTGCTGGTGACGCTGGTGCAGGTCAGCAACGCCACCGGCATGAGCAGCCAGATCGTGATCGCCCAGCGTGGGGTGATCGCCATCGTGGTGATTGTGATTCTGGTGCCGCTGCTGTGGCGCGTCGGCAAAGTGCGCAAGGCGCTGATCAGCGCCAATGAACCGGAGGCCGGCAGCACGTTTGCCGGGGCGATCTACAGCATTGCCACGGTGTGCATGTGCATATCGGCGCTGGCCTTGCTCACCGGCTACGTGTCGCTGGCCCGCTTCGTCACCTATGAGTTGGTCTGGGCCTATATCGTGCTGGCCGGGTTCTATTTGCTGATTCAAGTGGTCAAGGATGCCTGCGAATACCTTTTCTCGCCGCGCTACTCGGCCGGCAAGACCCTCAAGCAAACCCTGGGCATGGGCGACCGGCGGCTGGAGCAGATTTCCATTGTGCTGTCCGGTGCCAGCCGTGCCGGGCTGTTGCTGCTGGCGGTAATCACCCTGTTCGTCGGCGGCATCGGCACCACGTTCGGGCAACTGACCAGCAACGTCATGGGCATTCTCGGTGGCGCCGGGTTGCGCAAGCTGAACATCGTTCCCGCGCATCTGATCAATGCGGTGCTGGCGTTGCTGATCGGCATCTACCTGATCCGCGCTTTGCGCCGCTGGCTCGACAACGAATTCCTGCCCAAGACCGACATGGACCCGGGCATGTGCGCGTCGTTGAGCACGCTGTTTTCCAACATCGGTTATGCCACGGTCATCCTCCTGACGCTGTCGTCGCTGGGCGTGCGCTGGACCAATCTGGCGTGGATCGTCAGTGCGCTGTCGGTGGGGATCGGTTTCGGTCTGCAGGAGATCGTCAAGAACTTCGTCTCCGGGCTGATCCTGCTCACCGAACGGCCAGTGAAGGTCGGCGACCTGATCAGCATCAGCGGCGTCGAAGGCGATATCCGCCGGATCAACGTGCGCGCCACGGAAATCCAGCTCAGCGACCGCTCCATCGTGATCGTGCCCAACTCGCAACTGATCTCGCAGAACCTGCGCAACGTCACCCTCGGCGGCAGCGCCCAGGGGGTGGCAAGCCTGGAGCTGATGTTCCCGCTGGACATCGACCCCGAACAGGTCAAGGAACTGCTGTTGAACACCTACCGTGAAAACGAAAACATCCTCGACAAACCGGCGTCGTACGTGCGCTTCAGCAAACTCTCGCCGGATGGCATCACCTTGACGGTAACCGGCTACGTTGGCAGCCCACGGATTGTCGGCGGGACCAAGAGTGATCTGCTGTTCGAGATTCTCAAGCGGCTGGGCGCCGAGGGCATCGCGCTGGCCAAACCACCAGCGACGTAATCCTCCTTGCAGGAGCTGCGGCAGGCTGCGATCTGATGATCTTGAAATCCAGACATCAAAAGATCACAACCTCGTTGCACTCGACAGAGCCTGCAGGCTCTCGTGCCGCGTATGGATTCTGGCAAGGTATAAATCTATTTATGCCAGTACGCGAAATCGCCAATTTCACTTATGCGTCACCAATCCCTAGCCTCTCGCCAAATTCCTTCTTGAGCGAGGCTCCCATGCCCTATGTCATCTACATCTTTACCCTCAGCGCCTTTGCCTTGGGTCTGGCCGAATTCGTTCCGATCGGCCTCACCGACGTCATGGCTCGCAGTCTCGGCGTCGACGTCGAGGCGACCGGGGCAACCATCACTGCGTACGCCTTGGGCGCCACTTTCTCAGCACCGATCTTCAGTGCACTGATGGCAAGTTGGTCGCGCAAGAACGTAATGCTGGTGACCGCTCTGGTGTTCAGCGTCGGCAGTCTCGCCGCGGCGTTTGCAACCTCGCTGACCTTGATGCTGGTAGCGCGATTCATCGCCGGCATGGGACATGGCCTGTTCCTGGCGGTGGCTTCAAGCACCGCGGCGCGTCTGGCCGGGCCGGGTCGCGCAGGGAGCGCAGTGGCAGTGGTGTTTGGCGGGTTTACCCTGGCGATGGCGATTGGCGTGCCTGTCAGCACCTATCTGGGTGGCGTAATGTCGTGGCGCCTGGTGCTGGCGGCGATTGCCGTGTTCGGAGCGATTGGTTTCTTCGGCTTGCTGTTCGGCATGCGCGATCCGCTACCGACTGCTTCCGACGGCAGCTCGGCGTTGCACAGCCTTAAAGCGCTGCTCAACGGCAAGTTGCTGGCCGGCGCCCTGGTCACTGTGCTCGGCTACGCCGGTTCGTTCGTCGCCTACACCTACATCGCGCCAATGCTGACTGAAGTCACTCATACCACTGCCACCACTGTCGGCGTGTTCATGTTGTTGTACGGCGCGATGGCAGCCATCGGCAATGTACTGGGCGGCAAACTGACCGATGCCTGGGGAGTGGATCGCGCCAGCGCCGCATTGATTGCCGGGATCGTAGGGGTGACAGCGGGCATGTGGGGCTTCTCCGGTTCGCCGTGGATGATGGGCTTGCTCGTCGGCTTGTTGGGGATGTTCAGCTTTGCTGCAGTGCCGGCCTTGCAGGCCCGGCTGCTGGGAATCGCCGAGCGCCATGCGCCGCACGCGCATGGCGTTGCGGCCGGGCTGAACATCGCCGGGTTCAACTCGGGGATCGCGCTGGGTTCGGTGCTGGGTGGCGTGACGATCAGCCAGGTGGGCCTCAGTCATGTCGGGCTGACCGGTGCGGCAGTCTCAGCGCTCGGGCTGCTGCTGGTGTTAAGTCAAATGTTCGCTACGCCACGCTATCGCACGGCTGATAATCTGTAAGCCAACCTACATTTTCACGGGCGCCGAAGCACCATGAGCCACCTCACCCACCTGCGCACATTCCTCGAAGCGTACCGCACCAAGTCGTTCTCCAGGGCGGCGGACCATTTGGGCATCACCCAACCGGCGGCGTCGATGCATGTGCAGGCGGTGGAGGCGCTGGTCGGCAAACCGCTGTTTCAGCGTTTGCCTCGCGGGGTGGAACCCACCGAAGCGGCGGATGAACTGGCGCGTTCGGTGGCACCGTTTCTCGATGGGCTGGAAAACAAGATCGCGTCGCTGCGTCCGGGCCTGATCAAGGGCGGCACAGTGCATCTGGTCGGCCCCTCCGACTTCCTTCATGCGCTAGTCGCCGCTCGCCTCGCACCGCTGATCGACGAAGGCTTCACCCTGCGTTTTCACACCGGTGCCAAAAAGCGCATTTACGAGATGCTCGAAGCGAAGCAGACCGACTTCGCGATCACGGCCTCCATGCCCAACGAGCAATCCCACGGTTACGCCCATCTGCTCACCGAACGCCTGTTGCTGGTGTATGCACCGAGCCTCCTGGATCGCCTCGGCAAAGACCCGAATCAAGCACAACTCAAGCAAGTCCCGTTGATCGCTTTCGATGAGGATCTGGCGCTGGTTCGGCCACTGTGGACTTCAATGTTTCAGGTCGCGCCGCAACTGCAAGCGGCGTTGACGATTCCCGACCTGCGGATCATCAAGCAGCTGGTGCTCGACGGTCACGGCTGGAGCGTGCTGCCGGACTACCAGTGCGCCGACGCCATCGCTGACGGTCGGCTGATTTCACCGACACCGCCCAGCGAGGCACCGGTCAATGTGCTCTATCTGGTGTGGAGCAAAAGCGTGATGAAAAGCCCGAGCCTGCTTTACGTGCGCGACTATTTGCTCGCTGCATTCAGCGCCTCAGGCCGGCGCCCAACGCCGATGTAGCCATCGCGCCAACGCATCCAGGGCAAAGCCCAACACGCCGATCAGCAGCACCATCGCCATCAGTTCCGAATACGCCAGTCGATCTCGCGTATCGAGAATGAAGTAGCCCAACCCGGCGCTGACCCCGAGCATTTCGCACGGCACCAGCACGATCCACAGAATGCCGATCGACAGTCGCACCCCGGTCAGCACATGGCCGAGCACGCCGGGTAGGATCACCTTGCGCAGGGTTTCCCAACGGGTAGCGCTAAGACTACGGCTGAGTTGCAGCCAGCGCGGATCGAGCTGGCGCACGCCGGCCACGGTGTTGAGCAGGATCGGCCACACCGCAGCAAAGGTCAGCAGAAAGTAGATCGGCTGATCGCCAATGCCCATCAGCATCACCACCACCGGCATCCACGACAGCGGCGAAATCATTCGCAGAAACTGAAACGCCGGCGTGGTCGCCGCTTCCAGATGCCGGTAACTGCCGATCATCAGGCCCAGCGGCACGCCGATCAGCAATGCCAGCAGCAGGCCGACCACGATCCGCTTCAGGCTGACCAGCACATGCTCGTACAGCTCCGGGCGCAGCAGCAGTTCGCCGAGGCTGGCCAGCGTCGCCTCGGGTGAAAAGCGCAACGCCAGGCTGTGGTTGCCACCGAGCAAATGAACGCCCAGCCACCACAGCAGCAACAGGCACAACAGCCCTGCTACGCCCAACAAACCGTGCACGGTCGATGAAGATCGCTGACGCATCAGAGGCTGAACTCCTCGCTGCGTTCGAAGCTTTCCGGCAGGCCGAAGGTCTGCATGCCGCCCACCGACGCGATGGCATTGCGCACGAAGCGGTCATCCACCAGATCTTTAGCGGTTTGCTGCGGATCGAGGCTGGCGAGGAAACCCTTATCGCCCTCGATCAAGGTGTCCTTCAGGCGCTTGACCAGTTCCTCGGTGTAGCTCGGGAACGGGTACGGCTGAAAGTCGATGCGCTGCTCGTCCCAATGGCTGTGCTGGATCGCGCCGCTGGCCAGATACTGCTCGCGGTCGCTGGTGGCCGGCGCCAGCACCCGGTCGAGCACCGGTTGCGCATGCGGGGTGTAGCGATTGGCGCCGTCCTTGGACAGCAGTTTCGCCGCCTCGGCGCGGTTGTCGCGGGTCCAGACCTGAGCCTTGACGATGGCGTTCACCACTTTCTGCGACCACTCGGGGCGGTTGTTCAGATCCTGTTCGTGCATGAACACCACGCAGCAGGCGTGATTGCGCCAGACGTCGCCGGTAAAGCGCTGCACTCGGCCGACCTTGAGCTCCTCGGCCAGCGCATTGAACGGCTCGGCGACGATGTAGCCGGCGATGCGTTTGCTCGCCAGGGCGGGCGGCATGTCCGACGGCGGCAGCACCAGCAGATTGACCTCGTTCGGCGCCAGCGCGGCGCTCACCGACTTGCTCACGGGCACCAGTCCATGGTCGCGGAACAACTGCTGCACCACCACGTTATGAATCGAATACCAGAACGGAATCGCCACTGATTGCCCGCCGAGTTGTTTGACCTCGGTGATGCCCGGCGCCACGGTCAGGCCGGAGCCGCCGACGTGGTTCCACGCCACGACCTTGGCCGGCACCTTGCTGCCGTAACGCGCCCACACGGTCATCGGCGACAGCAGGTGAATCACGTTGACCTGCCCGGAAATGAACGCCTCGATCACCTGCGCCCAACTGCGCAGCAGCACCGGGCGCTCGGCCTGAATGCCTTCGGCTTCGAACAGGCCGTTGTTGTGCGCGACCAGCAACGGCGTGGCGTCGGTGATCGGCAGATATCCGATGCGCACTGGCGCGTTCGGCTCGGCAGCGGCGCGAGCGTTGAGGCTGTTGAGCAGCGGCAACGCGCCGCCGGCGGTCAGCAGCGCGCTGAGTTTGAGGAAGTCACGACGTGTGTGAGTGAAGTCGTCCAGGCACATGGTCAATCTCCGACGTAGCGGGCACAGGTTGAGTGAGGGGGTTGCGGCTCGCCCGCCGAAGGGTTTTGAGGATGTCGATGCGCAGCGCGCCCAGTTCCTCGACCAGCTCGGCACGCGGCTGAGGCAGGTCGATGCGCCACTCGCCGAGGATGTGCGCCGGGCTGTTACCCAGTAGCAGAATCCGCTCGGACAGCAGCAGGGCTTCGTCGATATCGTGGGTGATCAACACAGCCGCGGTGTGGTGCTCGGCGATCAATTGCAGGAGCAACTGCTGCATGTCGGCGCGGGTGATTTCATCCAGCGCGCCGAACGGTTCATCGAGCAGCAGCACCTGCGGCTGCCGCGCCAGACACCGCGCCAACGCGGTGCGCTGGGCCATGCCGCCGGACAATTGCGCCGGGTGCTGCAACCGCGCGTGGTCGAGGCCGACCGCAGCGATGGCGTGGTCGATCCGCGCCTTGCGCTGCTCGGCCGTCAGGTGCGGCTGGCGGGCGAAGTCGAGGCCGAAGGCGACGTTCTTTTCCAGGGTCAGCCACGGCAACAGGCTCGGGTCCTGAAACGCCACCGCCACCCGTGGATGCGCGCCGGTCAGCGGCTCGCCAAGCAGACTCACCCGCCCCTGTTGCGGCGCCTGCAACCCGGCCAGCACCCGTAGCAGGCTGGACTTGCCGACACCGCTGGGGCCAAGAATGGTCACCACTTCACCGGCCTGCAACTGCAGGTCGAAGTGTTCCAGCACCGTGTGCCAGCCCTGCTCTCGCGGGTAGCCGAGGCTGATGCCGTGCGCCTCCAGCAACGCTGCGGTCATGCCGTCGCTTCCCGTTTCTGCCGCTGCAATTCGGCGCGCAGTTGCACCAGGCTTGGGGTGACAATCGGCACGAACGCCGACTCGCGCCAGCGCCGGGCGAAACCGCTGCCGTGATCAGTCAGGTAGGCTTTGCCACCGCTGGATTGCAGTTCCAGTTGCACCGCATTGGCGGCGGATTCGGCCAGCGCGATGCGGATCTGGAACAACGCGCCCGGCTGGGTCAGGAAACGTCCGTCGTGCAGGCCCTGCTTGAGCGCGTCGACGGTCTGCGCCAGTTGCTCGCGCTGCTCCTGCAAAGGTTCCAGCAGGATCGAACGACCGTCCTGCAAATGCCCCTCGACCTCGGCCAGCGCCCGTCGCGCCAGACCAATCGCCATGCCGCACTGCAAGCCGAGAAACGCCGGGCGCACAGCAGGCAGAAACTTGCGCGCGTCGTCATGCAGCAGCCATTCGCGTCCGACCGCCACCTGCGCGAAATCGATCGCAGCGGTGTTGCTCGATTGCAGCCCCATCAGTTGCAGATCGGCGGAACGTTTTACGCCGGCAGCGTCATCGGCGATCGCCAGCACGAACGGCGAACCACCCTCCTCGTGCTCGATCGCCGCCGCCACCACGAAGCCGCTTTGGCGCAGATTGGTCACCCAGTGCAGGCGCCCGTTCAAAGTCCAGCCATCGGCGGAGTTGGCGGCGCGCACTTGCAGTGCCTCGATGCCCGACAGGTACTTCATCGCGTTGGACAAACCGGTGGCCCCGGCCAGTTCGCCGCTGAGCAACGCCGGCAGCAGTTTTTCCCTCAGCGCAGCGTTGGGGCTGTGCAGCAGGTATTCGATAAAGGCCCGTTGGCCCCAGAACACAAACGCCGCCGCCAGTGAATGGCTGGCGACAGCGGCCAGGGTTTCCACGGCATCACTGACGTGACCGCCGCTGCCACCCAGCGCTGGGTTGATGCCGACGCGCAGCACCCCGGCCTGCGCCAATTGCGTCAGCACCTGTTGCGGATCGCCGTCGCCCGCATCCAGGGCCTGGGCGTTGTGTTCCAGCCATTGCATCAATGCCGGATTGAGCATGTCGTTTCTCTCCTTGTACGCAGCAGCATCAACCATAGACGACGCTGCCGGAGCCGCCGACCGATTACGCGCGATACGCTGCCAGCTCAGGGTTGAGCGGCGTGTCGGCAAACACGTTGGCGAAGTTGCACAGGGTCGCCAGGCTGATGCCGAGGATCACTTCCAGCGCATTGCCTTCGGTGTAGCCGGCGGCCTTGAACTGGTTGAAGGTCTGATCGCTGACCTTGCCCCGGGTAGCAATCACTTCGCGGGCAAACGCGGCCAGGGTTTCCAGTTTTTCCACGGGGACAGTGGCTTTCTCACGCAGCGCACTGACCACTTCCGGTGGCAGTTTGGCCTTATTCAGCGCCACGGCGGTATGACCTGCGACACAGAAATCGCAACCATGATTGGTCGCCGCGATCAGTTGCACCACTTCGCGCTCGGCGAGGCTGAGTTCGGACTTGCCATTGAGCGCCGATACCGTAACGTAGGTTTCCAGCGCGGCCGGGGCATTGGCCAGCACGGCCAGCAGATTTGGAATGAATCCGGAGTTCTTCTGAGCATTTTCCAGAAACGGTCTGGCGGCTTCGGGGGCGCTTTGCACGGTGTGTAGAGTGACGCGCGACATGGAGTGGACTCCTGCTGTTGAGTGTCGGGCCAGTCTGTTGGTTATAAAAATTTCGATCCATATTCTAAAGTAGCGATTACTTGCTCCTGAGTGTTTCCATTAGATGATTTCGTCCAGCCCCCTGGTTGATTGGTTATTAGAAAGCCTCGAACTCGACGCCAGCCTGTTTCACGTCGGCCGCTACTGCGGTGGCTGGCATGCAAGTACACACGGGCTGGCGCGCGCCAGTTTTCATCTGATCGTGCAGGGCCGCTGCTGGCTGCACATTGACGGGCAGGAGCAGTCGATAGCGTTGAACGCCGGAGATGCGGTGTTTCTGCTGCGCGATCTGAACTACCGCCTCTCCAGCGCCGAAGAGCCGGCCCTCGCCCAGACGCTGCCGCGCAGGGCCATGACCGCGCTCGACAGTCAGGCACAGGATTGCGTCGGGCTGGTCTGCGGGTTCTTTCATTTCAAGTCGGGATTGTCATCGCTGATCATCGAAGGCCTGCCGGACTGGGTCATCCTGCGCGCGGGCGATCCGTCTTCGAGTGCGGCGCGCGCCTTGTTCGAATTGATCCTGCAAGAGTGCGAACGCCTGCCGGCGCCGTCCTCGGCGCTGCTCGAGCGCTTGAGTCATCTGCTGTTCCTGTACGTGTTGCGCCAACAGATGGCCGACAACCAGAGCCTCGGCGGCCTCGTGGCTTTGGCGCGCAATCCGCAGTTCGCGCCGTTGCTGGACCAGTTGATCGAACAGCCGCAATTGCCGTGGTCGCTGGAGAGCATGGCGGCGAGTATCGGCCTGTCGCGCTCGGCGTTTTTCAAACGCTTCAACGAACTGGCCGGGCAATCGCCGGGGCAAGTGCTGCTGGCGTTGCGCATTCGGCATGCCTGCCAATTGCTACGGGCCAATCACACGGTGGAACAGGTGTGCGCGGCGGTGGGCTATCAGTCGATCGCCGCGTTTACTCGGGCGTTCGCCAAGTCGGTGGGGGTGCAGCCGGGGGCGTATCGCAAGCAGCATGAGGGGCGCTGAGCGGCGCCCTCGCCAAAGAACTTAAAAGCATTAATAAATACAAAATCATTATTTATCGTTATAAAAATTATTGCGTACTCTCTGAGTCAATCCCTCATTGATCACAGTGAAGTGCGCCATGAACCCGACTGCCAACCTGATCGACTTCGTCGCCTACCGCAAACGCCGCCAGGCCCAGCAAGCTGCTCGGGCCATGTGGGAAATGTATGCGCGCAACGCCGGTTACCAGGCCTTTCAGTGGGTGCAAGCCAGTCGTTCGACCGAGCCTCGCCAAGCGTGAACGCGCGTGATCCCTCGCGCTTTCTGGCGAGCGCCGACGAACCTGTGCTGGATCTGAACAGCCTCGAAGCACTGGAAGAAGACCCGATCTGCGAACGGGTCGCGCAGAATTTGCAACGCTTGCGCGCCAAACGGCATTTGTCGCTTGATGCACTGGCGCGTCAATGTGGTGTGAGTCGGGCAATGCTGGCGCAGATCGAGTCCGGGCGCAGCGTGCCGTCAATCAAGGTGCTGTGCAAAATCGCCAAGGGCTTGAAGGTGTCGGTGGCAGCGTTCCTCGAACATCGTGCCTTTGAGGGCGTGGCGGTGTTGTCGGCGAGCCAGAGCAAACGGCTGGTGAGTGCCAGCGGTGCTTTTGTCAGCCGTGCGCTGTTCCCGTTCGACGTGGCGCGGCAGTCGGAATTTTATGAACTGCGTTTGAGTCCATTGGGCGAGGATCTGTCCGAGGGCCATGGGCCGGGCGTACAGGAAAACCTGGTGGTGGCTCAAGGTGTGCTGGAAATCAGCGTCAATGACGAACGCTATTTGCTCTCCACCGGCGACTCGATTCTGTTTTACGCCGACCAACCCCACCGCTACCGCAACCCCGCGGACAGCGAGGCCGTGGCCTATCTGGTCGTGACCTACCCCGAACGCCTGGACTGACCGCCCCTTTGTGGGAGCGAGCCTGCTCGCGAAAAGGTCGGCACATTCAGCATTTGCGTTGCCTGACTCACCGCTATCGCCAGCAGGCTGGCTCCCACAGGGGTTTGTGGTGATGGCTGGATAAGTGTTGGTCAACAGAATGAAAAAGCCCCCGAGGCCTGAGGCCGTCGGGGGCTTTTTTTGCGCTGCCGGGATCAGCAGGTGCAGCACATCATCGGCATGCCGTTACAGCTCATCATCATCGGCATGCTGCAGTCGTTCATCATTTTCATCATCAGAGCACAGCAGTTTTTCATCATGTCCATGCTCATGCCGGGCATCGGCATGATTTTGCACATCATGCAGTCAGCCATCATGGTGCATTCCATCACGCACTTCATCGATGGCATCGGCATGCCCATCATCGGCATCGGCATCATCATGTTCATCATCGGCATGGCCATGGCCGCCTGAGACATGCACATCATGCTCATGTTGCCGCAATGCATCATCATCGGCATGCCGCAGTCCATCATCATCTGCATCATTTCGCCGCTGTTCTTGAACATGGCCATATCCATGCCGGCGGCAGGCATCATCTTGCACATCATGCCGTCGTCCATCATTTCGCAGCTCATGGTCGCCATCATCATCGGCATGCCGGTCATTGGCATCATCGGCATGTTGGCGTTCATTGGCATTTGCATCTGCATGGCGTTCATCATGGTGTAGCTCCCTGAGGATTTAAGAACTGGATGAAAAGTTGATGGCGCTGATTCTATGGACTGGAGCAACCGGAACAAGATGCCCATCGAACAGCAAAATCCGATGTTCAAACCGCTCAAGCGCAGCGTTCCGCGCGCGTTGAACTGTTGGAGCAGCAGAGTAGACGCCATGACAGAAAGAGCAAATGTACTGACAGCGAATCCGACATCATGGATATGTAAAACAACGCTATATAAATAACCGAAAGAAATTATCGGTCTAACACGGGCGATTATTTTTCTTATTCCATCAATCAACCAACAAACCACTTTTTAATCTTTTATCGCTATTAACCTCGCCCCTTATAATTGCGCGTCTGCACTTAACTCATAAAAAGGGATGTTCCATGCAAAGACGCCTGTTACTGGCTGCACTGTTTGTCGCTGTCGCCGGGTGCGCCAGTCCTCCTGCTATTTCGGTGCACACCAAAGACCCTGCCAGTTCGACCCTGCAAGGCGACGCCTCGCGCCCGGCGCAGGCGCAGTGGATTCGCACCGAGCTGTACTTCTCGGTAGGCACGGTGGATGGCAAGGACGGTGCAGTGAGCCCGACGCGCTGGCGCGAGTTTCTCGACAAGGAAGTGACGTCGCGGTTTCCCGACGGTTTCACCGTGTTCGATGCGTATGGGCAGTGGCGTGATCATGGGGCGAAGGAGCCGGAGCGGCTAAGCACCAAGGTGATCGTGATCCTCCACGAGAACAATCCGCAGAACGCCGGCAACATCGAGGCAATTCGACTGGCGTACAAACGCATTACCGGGGATCTGTCGGTACTGCGTCTGTCGCAACCGGCCGACGTTTCGTTTTAATCGCTGATCTGCCCCAGAGCTTGCCGAGGCGTCGACGCCAGGCGGCTCAATCCCGCTAGCAGCAGCGCGCCCACCAGCAACACGCCAATCCCCAGAAACGCGCCCCACCCCACCACCGTCACGCTCGAATAGAGCATGTACAGGCACAGACCGAAAAACAGCAGCGGCACCAGCGGATACAACGGCACCCTGACCGGCCTCGGCACCTCGGGAAAGCGCCGCCGCAGAATGATCAACGCCAGGCTGCTGAAGCTCAGAAACAGCCAGTACACCGGGGTCAGGTACTCGACCATGGTGTTGAAGCCGCTCTGGGTGAAACTGCCGAACAGCACCAGCAACAATGCCACCGCGCCCTCCGCCAGCAAGGCTTTGCGCGGCACGCCGTCGCGTTCGTGCCACTCGCCGAAGCGACGCAACTGCGGCACATCGCGGGCCGCGGCATAGGTGGTGCGGGCGCCGACCAGCAAGGTCGAGTTGATGCTGGCGATGGCCGCGATGCCCACCATCAGCAGAATCAGCAGCACCCCCGGCGCACCGAATGCACGGTTCAACAGTTCCACCGCCGGTGCGTTGCTCGCCGCCAGTCCGGCGAATCCCAGGCCTCGCACAAACGCCCAGTTCAGCGCCAGATAAATCGCCATCAGCAGCGTCAGCGCACCGAGCATGGCGATGAAGATTCCGCGTCGTCCATCGCGCACTTCCGCCGACAAGGTCGCCGCATCGCTCCAGCCACCAAACGCCAGAAACACGAAAATCATTGCCGCCGAAAACCCGGCCATACCGGTGTTTTCCGGCGCAACCGAAACGCTCGCTGGCGCTGCTTCAATCCCCTGCCACGCCAGCCACACCCCGGCGCTGGCGATACTCAGAAAGCCCAGCGCCAACAAGCCGACCAACAAGGTCTGGGTGATGAAACCGATGTGCTTGCCAGTGAGATTGAGCAACACCAGCGCAGCGATCACCCCGCCGGCAAACAGCCCCGAGCCGTATCGACCGAGCGGCACCACGGCATTGACGTAGTCGGCAAACATGAACGCCGACAAGGCGATCCAGCCGGTGTGCATCACCGAAAAGCGCGACCAGGCGAACAGGAAACCCATGCGCTCGCCATAGGCCGTGCGCAGAAAGTGATAGTCGCCGCCAGGATGTGGAAATGCCGTGGCCATTTCGGCAAAGCACAACGCCCCGGCCATCGACGCCAGGCCGCCGAGCACCCAGACCCAGTAGAACCAGGCAGGCCCGACGTTCAGCGCCACGGTCGGCGCGGTCTTGAGGATGTCGGTGGTGATCACCATGCCAAGCGTGATCAGCAACGCCTGCAGCACCGGCAGATGGCGCTTGGGGCCGTTCGACTGATTCATTGAGTGTCCCGCAGAAGATCCGCCGTCCATGGCGGTTCGGCTCAGAAGCCGTAAGTGGCGCTGGCGTAGTAGTAAGCGCCGTTGGTGCCGATCGGCGACAACACGTCATACGGCAAGTTGCCGCCGTAATTGATCGCCGAGCCGGAGCGCTCCGGGTAGTTGTCGGTGAGGTTGTTGCCGCCCAGGGCCACGCTGAATTTCGGGGTGAATTTGTAGGTCACCTCGGCGTCCAGTTGCCACACCGCGCCATAGGTCTGCTCCGGTTGCGAGTCGCCGAAATCGAACACGCGAGTGGTCTCGCCCTGACGGGTCAGACGCCCGAGCAGGCCCCAGTGTTCGCTGGCCCAGTTGGCGGAAAACACGAAGCGATCCTTGGGCGCAGCGTCGGTGAGAGTATTGGTTTCTTCAACGCCGACCAGTGCATCGTTGCCGATCCCCAGCGCCGTCAGTTGCGACGGCGTGCCTTTGGTGCTGGTGACTTTGGTGTGGTTGTAGGTGTACGCGGTGGTCAGGCCCAGTTGCCCTTCGTATAGCGGCTGATGGTAGTTGAGCACCAGTTCGGCACCGTGGGTGCTGGTGTCGGCGGCGTTGGTGAAAAAGTTGACGTCATGCACCCCGGCCACGCCGAAGTTGTCGTTGATGTATTGCTCCATGGCGTCGCTGCCGATGCGCTGCGACAGAGTGATGCGGTCCTTGACGTCGATGCGGAACACGTCAAGGGAAGCATCGAAGCGCTCGTTGAGCTGGAACGTCAGGCCGAGGCTGAAGTTTTTCGAAGTCTCCGGATCGAGTTTCTCGGCCCCCAGCGCACGGGCAATCGGGTCGTTGACCGAGAGCACGCGAATATCGGTGAGCGTGCCGCCTTCGCCGAAGTTACTGGTGGTGTTCTGGAAACCGCTCTGCGCCAGCGACGGCGCACGGAAGTTGTTCGACACCGCACCGCGCAGCGCCCACTGCTCGGTCAGTTTGTAGCGACCGCTGAGCTTGCCGGTGAGCTTGCTGCCGGCATCGTCGTAATGTTCCCAGCGGGTGGCGGCGTCGACAAAGAAGCGCTCGGTGAGATCGCCCGACAACTCGGCGTAGGTAGCAAACACGTTGCGGTCCAGGTCCGACTCTTCGCTGGGGCGCAGGCCATTGGCGCCGTCAGCGCCGGAGCCGATGTAAGAGGCCTCGTCGCCAGCGTAGGTCAGGTAGTTTTCGTAACGATATTCACCGCCCAGCGCCAGCACGAATGAGCGTCCCCCGAGGCGCAGTTCGCGGCTGAAATCGAGGTTGGTGGTGGTCTGGCGCAGCTCGTAATCGCCAGTGTCGAATTTCGTCGGCGAGTCCTCGCCGAGGCTGACGTTAAGGGTGCGGCGGGTGGATCCGTCGAAGCGGTTACGGCCATGGGTAACGCTGCTGTCGAAGTCCCACTCTTCGCCGATCATGCCTTTGAAACCGGCGGTGGCAGAGACGTCCTTGTTGTCGCCCAGCGACTGCGGCAGATAGCCGTTGGGGTAGAACTGCGGCTGCTCGTAGGGATAGCGATAGAATTCGGCGCCGGTGGTGTGGCGCTGGTTGTAGGTGCCGAAGCTGTAGGCCTTGCCGCCGGCCAGCGGCAGCTCGCTGTTGAACCACAGGTTGACGTCCCGCGCCAGGCCGTCGCCCATCACGTAGTTGCGCTGATCGGGGGCATCGGCAAAGCCATCGAAACCGGCGCGGTTGGTCGGGTTGCGATTTTTGTACTCGGTGCCGCCGCGAATGAACCCGCCCTCTTCGCCCAGGCGCGTGCCGATCTTCGCGGTGGTCACGCTGTTCTGGCCGTCGGTGGTGGTTCTGTCGATGGCGTCCTGATGAGTGTGAAACGCGCCGTAGTTGGTGGACACTTCACCGCCCTCAGGCGCGTCGTCGAGGATGATGTTGATCACCCCGGCAATCGCATCGGAACCGTACTGCGCACCGGCGCCGTCACGCAGCACTTCGATGCGTTTGATCGCGCTGATGGGGATCGAGTTGAAGTCCACCGGCGCCGTGCCGCGACCGATTTTCGACGAGTCGTTGACCACCGCTGAAGTGTGGCGGCGCTTGCCGTTGACCAGCACCAGCACCTGATCCGGGCTCATGCCGCGCAGCTGTGCGGCGCGCACGTGGTCGGCGCCCCCGGAGTTGGACTGACGCGGCATGCTGAACGATGGCAGCAACGTCTGCAGCGCCTGGCCCAGTTCACCGTCAGCCGCGCCGGTGGACTTGAGATCGGCGGCGGTCAATACGTCCACCGGCACCGGAGAATCGAGCACCGTACGCGCAGTGCCCCGGGTGCCGGTGACCAGCACGGTACCCAGCCGTGTGTCATCGTCTGCGCGGGTCGAAGTGTCTTCGGCTTGCGCCGGAAGTTGCCAGATCGCACCGACCACCGCGATGGCCAGTAATGAACGGGAACGCTGATACATGTGACAGCTCCTTTATCGCAGCTAATACCCGGCCGTTGCCGACAATAAAGGGTCGGCAATCAATGCACGGCAATGTCTGCTGTAGTTTTAGAAAGCAGGAAGGTGGTGAAGGCTTTTTAGCGTGACGAGTGAGTGAAACGCAGGATCCCCATAGTTAGTTGTTTCCCCGTGAACACCGATGCTAGACGGGCCAAGCCTTGCCGTAAAAGAACCAATAACACTTAGGTTAGATCGGGCTGAATAGTTGTTTTTAGAGCAACACAAGTGTTGATCCACCAACACTTAAACCCTAACTAACACCCACTAATTCAAGATCAGCCAAAGATCTTTTGTAGGAGTGAGCCTGCTCGCGAAAGCGGTGTATCAGCCAATGCAGATGTTGGCTGAAATGGCCTCTTCGCGAGCAAGCTCGCTCCCACAGTTGTTATTGGAGTGAGCTGACTTTTTACTCCCAGCTGAAATCCAGTGTGGGAGCGAGCTTGCTCGCGAAAGCGGTGCATCAGTCAATGCAGATGCTGGCTGAAATGGCCTCTTCGCGAGCAAGCTCACTCCCACAGTTGTTATTGGAGTGAACTAACTCTTTACTCCCAGCTGAAATCCAGTGTGGGAGCGAGCTTGCTCGCGAAAGCGGTGCATCAGTCAATGCAAATGTTGGCTGCAATGGCCTCTTCTCGAGCTGGCTCGCTCCCACAGTTTTATGGAGGTGAACATACTTTCTGCTTTCACTACAGATCCAGTGTGAGGGCGAGCCTGCTCGCGAAATCGGTGTATCAGTCAATGCAGATGTTGGCTGCAATGGCCTCTTCGCGAGCAAGCTCGCTCCCACAGTTGTTATTGGAGTGAACTGACTTTTTACTCCCGGCTGAAATCCAGTGTGGGAGCGAGCTTGCTCGCGAAAGCGGTTTATCAGTCAACGCAGATGTTGACTGAAATGGCCGCTTCGCGAGCAGGCTCACTCCTACAGGGATCGGTGAAAGATTCAGGACTTTCAATTCGCCACAGGAATCCACTCAGCCCGCGCCACATTGGCGGTATCACCGAAGGCCGGGAGTTTTTGCGCCAGGTCGCGGACGTTTTTCACGTCCAGATCGAGCAACTGCTGACGGGTGATCAGGGTCGGTGGCACCAGCACTTGATGCCCGGGATTTTCGCCGGCAATCAACATCGCCAGACTGCGCACGCTGATCGCCCCCGCCACTTGCGGATTGACCGCTGCGGTCGCCGCCCAGGCGCTGTCCGGTTCTTTCATGATCTGGATGTCGGCGGTGGAAATGTCGGCGCTGTAGATCTTCACCTTGCGCCCTAGCCCCGCCTCGTCGACGGCGATCTTCGCGCCTTTGGCGAACTCGTCGAATGGCGCGAAGATCACGCTGATATCCGGATTGGCCCGCAGCACCGCGCTGGCCTGATCGGCCACCGAGTTGGCAATAGGCGGGTTGAGCGTGCCGAAGCGCGCCTTTTCGATGATGCCCGGATTGGCCTTTTTCACCTGACTCCAGATCTCGTCGCGGCGCTCCATCGGCGTGAAGCCGCTGATGTACACGTAACCGGCATCGAACCGCGTGCCGTTGTCCTTCACCGCCTGATCCAGCGCCAGTCGCGCCAGTGCATGGTGATCCTGTTCGACCTGAGTCACCTGCGGACTGTTCAGATCAACGTCGAACGCCACCACCTTGATACCTTTGGCGATCGCCCGATCAATCGGCCCCTTCAGGGTTTCCGCCAGGCCCAGTTGCACGATGATCCCGTCGACCCCGAGGTCGATCGCCTGATCAATCATCTCGCCCTGACTCGCCGCCTGCTGGCGCGCATCGAACACCCGCAGATTGGCCCCCAGCGCCTCGGTCTGTTTCTCCACGCCGCGCAGATACGCCTCGGGAAAGTCCCCGGAAAACAGATAACCGACCAGCGCGATCTGCACCTGACCTTTATCGAACGGCGCCGGAGCACCTGGCAATGCCTTGGCCTGAGCACTCAAAGCCAATGCCGAGAGCACCGCGCCGGCGAGGCAATGGCGTGCGAACTGCTTGATTGAACCGTGCATACATCTTCCTTGCAGCGACAAATGAACCGGCTCAGCGCGCCCGATGCGCGAGGCCGAAGGTGAACATCAGGGCCAGCACCAGCACCAGTCCCTTGACGAAATCCTGCGCGTAATACGGCGCGTTGAGCATGGTCAGGCCATTGAGCAGCGACGCCACCAGCAGTGCGCCGACCAACGTGCCGAAGGCATTGGGCTTCTTCGCCCCGAGCACGGCAAAGCCGATCAGCGCCGCGCCGAGGGCGTCCAGCACCAAGCCGTTGCCGGAGCTGACATCACCCCGGCCCAGGCGCGCCGCCAGCAGCAACCCACCGAGCGAGGCGAGCAATGCCGACAGCACGTAAGCGAGCAACTTGAAGCGCTGCACTGGTGCGCCGGCCAATCGCGCCGCCTGCTCGTTGCCGCCAATCGCATAAAACAATCGGCCGATGCGCGTGCGCTCGAGAAACAGCCACACCGTCAGCGCCACCAGCGCAGTGATCAACACCGGAACCGGCACCACGTCCCACAAGCGCCCGCGGCCGAGGGCGAGAAACGCCGCACTGAACGTGCCTTCGGTTTCCACGCCGCTGGGCAAGGTCATGCCCACCGCAATCGAGCGCCCACCCGTGGGAATCAGTTGCACACCGATCACCAGAAACATGCTGCCCAGCGTCGCGAGAATGTCCGGCACCCGCAGCTTGACGATCAGCCAGCCATTGAGCAGCCCGACCAGTGCGCCACCGGCCAGACTGATCAGCACCGCCGGCACCGCGCCCCAGCCGAGCACCACCATCACGTAACTGGCGATCATCAGGCTCATTGCCGCCACCGCACCGATCGACAGATCAAGCCCGCCGACCGCCATGGTCAGGGTCACACCAAGGGCCAGCAGTGCGACGATCGACACCGACTGCAAGATGCTGAACAGATTGCCGACGCGCAAAAACGCCGGTTCCGCGACACTGAAAAACACCACGATCAGCGCCAGCAGCCACAACAGGCCGTAGCGGATCAGCGCTTGCAGCAGGCGCTCGGCGGGTGCCGTAGCGGACGACAACAATGAACTCGAGTCAGGCACTCGCTCTGCTCCTTGGCGTGGCGTGAAAGGGATTTTCGCTAGCGTCGCTGCCGGCCAGCGCAGCGACCAGGGTCGCGCGTTCAAGGCCGGCGCGCGGGTATTCGGCGACCACCGCGTGATCGCGCACCAACAGAATGCGGTCGGCGATTTCCAGGGCTTCATCGACATCGGCGCAGATCACCAGGGTCGCGCGGCCGCCGGCACTGTCGCGCAACAACTGGCCGATCTCGCGGCGGGCGCGCACGTCGACGCCCTGAAACGGCTCGTCGAGGATCAACACCCGCCCTTCTCCGAGCAGCCAGCGGCCAAGCACGACCTTCTGTTGATTGCCGCCGGACAGCGCGCTCATCGGCACCTCGATGCCGGCGGCCTTGATTCCCAGTGCCGCGACTTGCGCCTCGACCGCTGCAGCTTCGGCGCGGTTGCGAATGAAACCGGCACGGGTGAAACGCTGTAGAAACGGTAAGGTCAGGGTGCGGCGCAGGGAGAAATCCGGCACCAGCGATTGACTGGCGCGATCCTCTGCTGCGAGAAACACGCCACTGCGAATCGCCGCCCTTGGCGAGTTCGGCAGCCAGTCCACACCATCCAGTTGCAGGCTGCCGGCGACGGCTTTGCGCAAGCCGAACAGCACTTCGGCGATCTCGCTTTTGCCCGCGCCGAGCAGTCCGGTCAGTACCACCACTTCGCCTTGGTGCAGGTCGAAATCGAAGCGTCTGGATCGTGGCAAAATCTGCAAACCGCGCACACCAAGGACTTTTCGGCCCACGCTGCCGGGCGTGTAGACATGCCCGTCCAGCGCCTGCCCGAGCATGGCGTGCACCGCTTCCGGCAACTGCCGCGCACTGAACTCTCCGGCCAGTCGCCCATCGCGCAGGACAATGGCGCGGTCAGCCACCCGTTGCAGATCGGACAAGCGATGGGAGATGTACAGAATCGACACGCCGCGGCTGCGCAAGATATCGATCAGATCAAACAGGCGCTGCGCCTCGGCATCCGACAAGGCTGCGGTCGGCTCATCGAGAATCAACAGACGCGGCTGCAAGGCAAAAGCCCGGGCCAGCACCACCAATTGCCGTTCGGCCTGGCCGAGGTCTTCGATCGGCTGCTCCAGCGGCAACACCAGCCCCAATCCGGCGGCAATACTCGCGGCGCGCTCCAGCAGGCGTTGGCGATTGAGCCAGAAGTCTGCGTCGGGTTTGCACAACTCATCGAGCAGCAGGTTTTCCGCCACGCTCAAACCGGGCGCGATGCCCTCGTTGATCTGCTGATGCACCGCGACAATCCCGACCCGACGGGCCGACAGCGGCGAACTGAATTGCCGGGGCTGGCCGTCGATGTAAATCTCGCCGCCATCGGCGCGCTGGCTGCCCGCCAGAATCTTCACCAGCGTCGACTTGCCGGCACCGTTGGCACCGAGCAACGCCACCACTTCGGCGGGATGAATCTGCAGGCTGACGCGATCCAGTACGCGGTTCGAGCCGAAGCGCTTGCTCAGTTCACGCACCTGAATCAGCGGCGCGCGGGCCACGACGACACTCATAAAATTCCTTAACGTCGATGGGCCAGCGAACGCACCAGCCGGTCGCCCAGGCTCTGCACGCCCTGCACCAGAATGACCAGCACCACCACGGTGGCGACCATCACTTCATTGTTGAAACGCTGATAGCCATATCGGATCGCCAGATCACCGAGGCCACCACCGCCAATCACCCCGGCCATGGAAGAAAAACCGATCAGCATCACCAGCGTCAGAGTGATCCCCGCGAGCAATGCCGGCAGCGCTTCGGGCAGCAGCACTTTGAAAATCACATGGCGGATATCGCCGCCCATGGCGAGGATCGCTTCGATCCGGCCCTTGTCGACTTCATCCAGGGCGTTCTCGACGATCCGCGCGAAAAACGGAAACGCGCCAATGGTGATCGGCACCACCGCAGCGGTGCTGCCCAGAGTCGTACCGACCAACAGACGCGTCAGCGGAATCAGCGCAATCAGCATCACCACAAACGGCAGCGAACGCCCCAGATTGACCAGCGAACCCAGCGCGGCATTGAGGCGTGGCAGCGGCCACAGTCCGTCACCGCGACTGACGAACAGCAACACCCCGAGCGGCAAACCGATCAGCAATGTGAACAGCCCTGCGAGCAAGACCATGTACAGGGTTTCGCCGGTGGCGTTGAACAGCAGTTGCAGGATTTCATCCCAGTTGATCGTGCGGTTCATGACTGGGCCGCCCGCACGCCGTATTGCTTGAGGAAGCTGAGCCCGGGGATGTCGTGGCCCAGCGGCAGGCCGCAGGTCGGACGCAACGAAGTGCCGAGACTCGATTGCGCATCGGCGAGCAAACGCGGCACCGGGCCGGACTCGACCAGGCGCCCGTCCGCCATGTACGCCGCGTGATCGCAGATCGACTTGACCACCTCCAGCTCATGGGTGATCAGCACAATGGTCACACCCAGTTGCCGGTTGATGTCGCGCAGCAGCTCGAGAATCGACGCGGTGGTTTCCGGATCGAGCGCGCTGGTGGCTTCGTCCGACAGCAGATACGCCGGCTCGGCGGCCAGGGCGCGGGCAATCCCGACCCGCTGTTTTTGCCCACCGGACAACTGTGAGGGAAAGGCTTGCGCCTTGTCCGTCAAGCCGACCAGTTCCAGCAGTTCGCGCACCCGCACATGTCGCCACGGTTTGCCGACGTTGGCGATTTCCAGCGGCACGGCGATGTTGTCGAACACGGTGCGCGAATGCAGCAGATTGAAGCCCTGGAAAATCATGCCGATGCGCTGCCGCTGGCGGCGCAGATCGCTGGGCGACAAGGTCAGCAGGTCCACGCCGTCGATGAGAATTTGCCCGCTGTCCGGGCGTTCGAGCAGATTGAGACAGCGCAACAGGGTCGACTTGCCTGCGCCGCTGCGCCCGAGGATGCCGTAGATCGCGCCGTCGGGAATACTCAGCGACACCTGATCCAGTGCCGGTGCCGGCGCCGCCGGGTAAGTCTTGCTCAACTGCTCGACGACGATCATGGCTTGGCATCCTCCACCGGAATCACCGAGCCCTTGAAGTTATCGGTGATGTATTTCGCCACTTGCGACGAGGTCAGGTCTTTGGCCAGTTGTGCGATGCGCGGATCGTTTTGCAGTGTCGGCGTGGTCACCAGAATGTTGGCGTACGGATTGTGCTCGGCCTTTTCCAGCCCCAGCGCATCCTGGGCCGGCACCAGTCCGGCTTCCAGCGCGTAGTTGCCGTTGATCACCGCAAGGTCGACGTCGTCCAGCGCCCGAGGAATTTGCGGCGATTCGATTTCGAGGATCTTCAGCTGTTTCGGGTTCTCGGCAATGTCCTTGGGCGTGGCCTGATCGGCCGCCGGATCCTTGAAGCCTGGCTTGAGTTTGATCAACCCGTTGTCCTGCAACAGGTACAGCGCACGGCTCAGGTTGGTGACGTTGTTGGGCACCGCCACGGTGCCTTTTTCCGGCACGTCGGCGAAGCTTTTGTGCCGGCGCGAATAGATGCCCAACGGCTCGATATGCACCGTGGCGGCCACCGCGAGTTTCTGCCCCAGCGCTTGTTCCTGGGATTTCAGGTACGGCAGATGCTGGAAGTAATTGGCATCGACATCGCCGTGCACCAACAGCTCGTTGGAGTTCACGCCGTTGGGAATCTCGATGACCTTGAGCTTGAGTTGCGGATCGATTGTCTGGATGTACGCGAGAATCTGCGCGTGGGGCACCGGGTCGGCGGCCACGCGCAACGGCTCCAGTGCCTGCGCGCCGAACGAAGTCACCAGCGCGCCGAGCACGGCCAGGGTCAAACCTGCTTTTTTCAACATGTGCGGAGTCCTTGAGCGAGTGATGAATCAGGCGTTGGCGGTTTTACGAGCCGGTGCGGCGGGCATCAGCGCGTCGGCATAGAAGCGCCGGGCGACGTCAGGGTGCGAACGCAACCGGCCCTTGAGGTAGTTCCAGCCGACATCGCGAAACAACGGATTGAGCGGATCACTCGCCGGGCCACGCGCTTCGCGCAGCAGCGCGGTGGGCAACGGATACAGCGGCACCACGGCATCGAGTTGCGCGCCGAGGAAGAAGGCGATGGACAAGCGCTCGCTGCCGGCGGGCGGCGACACCACCCGATGCACCGTGGCGCGCAGATAGCCGTTGGTAGCCAGCTCCAGTAGCTCGCCAATGTTCACCACCAAGGTGTTTTCACGCGGCAGCGCATCGATCCAGCGCCCCTCCTCGACCTCCACTTGCAACCCGGCCTGCTGGTCTTGCAGCAGAAAGCTGAGGAACCCGGAATCCTTGTGCGCGCCGACGCCTTGCTGGCTCGCGCTGGCGACCTGGCCTGGGTAGCGCATCAACTTGATGTGTTCGTTGGGCTTGTCGCCGTACAGCTGATCGAACGCGTCCGCCCGCAGCGACAGCGCCTGGGCAAAGGCACGCAGCAGACGCAACGCCATACGCGTCATCGCCTGTTGCCATTCGAGCAGCAGCGGTTTCAGTTCTGGCAGCGCCGCCGGCCATTGGTTGGGCCCCTGCAACCGAGCCAACAATGGACTGTCCGCGTCCAGCGGCAACGCTTCGCGCTCGGCGCCGAGATCGAATTGCTCACGCCAGTCGGGTTGACCACGGGTGATCTCGGAAGCGGCACGGTTGTACCCGCGAAAGTGCGGCGAATTGATCATGCCGACAGCGGTCTTTTCGTGCTCGGACAAGGCGAAGAACTGCCGGGCGTGATCCTGCACTTGCTTGAGCAGGTGGCTGTCGATGCCGTGGCCGGTGAGATAGAAAAAGCCGACGTCACGCGCGGCGTGACGCAGGTTTTCAAGAAATTCATAACGCTGTTGCGCGGTGCCTTCGAACAACGAAAGGTCGAGCGTCGGCAACGTGGTGATATCGAGGGTATGCGGCATGATTCACTCCCGTGTGAACCAAACCTGAAGAGCCTTTGATCGATTCAGCGTGTGCCGTCATGGCAATCGGGGGTCTATCGGTTTGATGCGTTTGATTCGTCGTGAGACAAAACTAAACGATCTTAAAAACCACGAACAAATACCCTTTTTGCATTAGCTTAGGCCTGACGCTCAGGTTCGCGGTCATCACGCAACCGCTATCCCACTTCCACTGATCAACGTGCCGGGTCATAAAACGGTTCGACTGCCACCCGGCTGCCGACAAAGAAACTGTCAGCCACCAGCCGCAGTGGCTGCAGATCCACGTCGCTGGCCCGATCGCCAATTAGTTGCTGAAAGTGCCGATACACCGCCGTGTACTCGCTCTCTTCCGATACCGCCTGGCGCACGCCGTCGATGCTCAGCAGCGCTCCGCCGTTGTCCAGACGCAGCAGCCCTTCGGCGCAGCGAATCTCGATGCTCCAGAGTTCGTCGTGACCGTGGTCGAAATCGAACTCGGCCTGCACGTCGAGCCGGTGCGCATCGGACATCTTGATCGACGCGGCAATCGGCGACTGGCAGTTGTCCGGTACGCGCAGTTCGGCGGACTTCACAAACAGTGGCTGCGTCAGCAAATAGGTGACAATCGACAAGGCATTGATGCCCGGATCGAAAACGCCCAGACCACCGGGTTGCCAGATCCACGTCTGACCGGGATGCCACTTGCGCACGTCTTCCTTCCAGTCGATCTGCACGCTGTGCAGCGTGCGGCCGGCGAGCCAGTCGCAGGCGGCTTCGATACCGGGGGCGTAGCGCGAATGCCAGGCGAACAACGCACTGACACCCTGTTGCTGCGCCTGACTGACCAGGGCCTGCGCCTCGCCCAGCGTGGCGCACGGCGGTTTTTCCACCAACACATGTTTGCCGGCGGCCAGCGCCTGCTGCACCAGGGCGAATCGACCTTGCGGCGGCGTACAAAACGCAATCGCATCCACCTCGGGGCCGTGTTCCAGCAACTCGCTCAACGAGTGAAAGTTCTCCACCCCGGCACAGGGTTTACCTTGCGTGGCGACCGCCACCAGACGAAATCCGGGATTGGCGTTGATCGCCGGAACATGTTGATCCTGGGCAATCTTGCCGTAGCCCACCAGACCGAGACGGATCGGATGCATCAGTGACTCCTGTTGTTGTCTTGTTGTCGTCAGCGAATGCGCAGATTAGCCGCAAACGTCAGGGAATACCCAACTGAGTCTGATCAAAAAACCGTAGAGGCCAGCGCTCGGTTCATCGCGCCGGGTAGCGTGCGTCAATGCAACGGCGCGACTGAAGTTCGCCTGCTCGCCAAAGCCCACAAGGTTACCGCCGACCGTGACAACCTCAGTTGCATGGCGGTGACCATCACGCGCCTGGCCGGTGATGTTGTGGAACTTGATGGTGTTGAGCAACTGCTCGTCAACCTGAAAAGAAAAGGCGTTCTGAGCAAGACAGAAATCATGGCCCTGCAAGGCCGCTACCTGCAGGAAGATGCTGCTCACTTAAGAGATTTTGCGTTCAATTGAAACCCGTGGCGAGGGAGCTTGCTCCCGCTGGGCTGCGTAGCAGTCCCTCTTTTGGGGCCGCTTCGCGACCCAGCGGGAGCAAGCTCCCTCGCCACAGTCACAGTGTCGGGCTTAAGTGAACAGCATTAGCTTTTCAGGGCAGGCTTTCACGTTCACAACGCTGCAATCATTTCTGCTGCGCGGTCAGCGCCGAGTAACTGTTCATCAGGTTCCGGTAGTTCGGAATCCGCTGCGACAGCAGATTGCCCAGCCCTTCGATGTCGTTGCGCCAGTCGCGGTGCAGCTCACAGGCAACCGAGAACCAGTTCATCATTTGTGCGCCGGCCTGGGTCATGCGGCTCCACGCGGCTTGCTGGACGGTGGTGTTGAAGGTGCCGGAGGCGTCGGTGACGACGAATACATCGAAGCCTTCGGCCAGTGCCGACAGGGTCGGGAACGCGACGCAGACGTCGGTCACCACGCCGGCAATGATGATCTGTTTGCGGCCGGTGGCCTTGATCGCCTTGACGAAGTCTTCGTTGTCCCACGCGTTGATCTGACCTGGGCGGGCGATGTACGGCGCATCGGGGAACATTTCTTTCAGTTCCGGAACCAGCGGGCCGTTGGGGCCTTGTTCGAAACTGGTGGTGAGAATGGTCGGCAGGTTGAAGAATTTCGCCAGGTCGGCCAGGGCCAGGACGTTGTTCTTGAACTCGTTCGGCGAGAAGTCCTGAACCAGAGAAATCAGACCGGTCTGGTGGTCGACCAGCAGGACTACGGCGTCGTCTTTGTTGAGGCGGTTGTAGGTTGCAGTGCTCATGGTTGAATCCCTTTTCTTGGTTGAGGTAGTGGGCGTTGCGTTGAACATGGGCACAGATTACTGACACAACCGGAACCGATAAATCGGTTGAAAAGGGTTTCACTGTCAACTTGAAGCGGACAATCGAGCGACGCGCAAGCTCGGCTGCAAGCAAACTCATGGCGACGGGTTATGAGCTAATAACGCCTTCATTAAACCGTCTTTCAAACGTTGTACTAGGATAGGATCCACATCCTGACATTTGCGCCGACCAGGGAACATGCTCGACGCAGGTCAGGAATGGGACTGTTTCACCTGAAACTCATGGATGATGTTTATGAATTCACACCTGTTTCCCCACATCGGTAAAGTCATTGCGAGCACCGGCAGCCGGCACTTTCCGCGGATGCTGCATGACCTGATCCAGACACAACTGGCGGTGGACGCCACACACATTCGCCAGATGCGCGTCGAGCCGGTGGGCCGCCCCGTCCATCGCAACCCGCCGGAAACCGGCCAAGACTCGGCCCAGCAGGCTGAAACGGTATTCTGCGAACAGATTGCCGCACGCTCGAGCGAGCCGATGGACACGCCAGACGCGGCCAGCGCCGACGCCTCGCAGCTACACCTGACCCGGCGCAAGGACGGCTACCGCTACGTGATTTCGGTGTATCGCAACGACCACTCGCAACGATTCTCGGCTCAGGAGCAGAGTTTGTTGCAGGACATTTCTCCGGTGCTGTTGCCGATGGTGGAAAAACACATTCACGCCCTGCAACCCCAGCAGACCAACACCGAAGACCCGTCGCCCGGCGCTGATGGCGCGCAACAGGGCCTGGAAAACCTGCGGCTGCGTTTCAACGAGCGTTTACAGCAACTGGGCCTGAGCCTGTCCAATCGCGAAACCGAAGTGTGCATCGGCCTGCTCGCCGGGCGTACCGCGCCGGAGCTGGCCGAACAGTTGCAACTGAAGGTCAACACGGTGGAAAGCTACCTCAAGCGCGCGGCGATCAAACTGGGGATCAGCGGCCGGCATTCGTTGATGCGCTGGATGTATTCGCCGGAGGACACCAGCCACGCCACCAGCGCAGCCTGAGTCCACAACAGAACAAAAAACCGCCGCCCTCCCGGGCGGCGGTTTTTTTACATTGGAGGCCTAATCCTTCGGCACGACTCTATCCAGCGCTTGATTCACCGCCAACTCCCCCAGCATCACTACCTGCGCAATGCCCAGCGCGGTATTGCGACCCGGCCCCTCCAGCGTGCCGGCGAAATCACCGAGCATGACCGTGGCCGAGGCCAGGGATTCGCAGGCGTTGGCCAGCAGGGATTCGGTGTCGGTTTGCGGGTTGACCAGGAACATGCTGCTGGGGGTGTACGGCGTCGCCATGATGTGCGCGGGCGCGAGGTAGTGATCGAGGGCGCGTTCGGCGGCTTCGTGGAGTTTTCTCGAGTTGAGGGATTCGTAGGGTGATAACGGGTCTGTGATCGGCGGATTGGGTGGGGTTTCGGGCATCAGCTGGAACTCCGATCAAGGCACTTTGAACGAATGATGACCTGTAGGAGCTGCCGAAGGCTGCGATCTTTTGATCTTGATCTTGATCTTGACCTTGAAAAACAAAATCAAAAGATCGCAGCCTGCGGCAGCTCCTACAGGGGACCGGGATCGAGATCTTCAGTGCGCCGGGGTTGAGGTAGAAGTTGATGGCGCGGTCGGTTGCCGCTTTTATCTTCTGCGGGTCGAGGGCCGGGTCGTACGGGATCGAGGTGTCCGGGGGGTTGGGTGTGGCTTTGAACATGGATGAAGCTCCTGCTTGGCAAAAGTAAGGAGCCATCACTCTCGCTACCAAACGAGGGTGGCGGCCATACGCGGGTTGGTAGACCGGTCTAAGCAGGAAAACCCGGCGCTCCCGAAGGAGCCCCACGCATGGCCACCATAAAATCGAGTCCCTGAAAAAGGACTGCACACGGTGTCGCCATCACACTTAGAAACGGGCTACCAAACCCGATCACTGATTTT
Organism: Pseudomonas sp. GM30; assembly: GCF_000282275.2. Taxonomy (NCBI): domain Bacteria; kingdom Pseudomonadati; phylum Pseudomonadota; class Gammaproteobacteria; order Pseudomonadales; family Pseudomonadaceae; genus Pseudomonas; species Pseudomonas sp. GM30. The sequence continues at coordinate 45,431 of NZ_AKJP02000005.1, forward strand.
CAGTGACAGGGAAACGATATAGCCCGGCCCATAGCCGTGTAAGCCGGCGGATTCTGGCGTACGCGTAGGTAACGGCGCAAGGCGTTGTAGCCGTTATGGCGTAACGGTTCGTGTACTTTAAACGTGGTTGCAGGGGTGCGTTTATGTGCGGGGTCTGCTCTGTTGTTTTGATGTTGTCTGGCAGGCCGCTTTCGCGAGCAAGCTCGCTCCCACAGTTGGATTGCGTGCATTCAGGTGGGAGGTTGGTCGGCTGGTAGGCCGTCATCGCTGGCAAGCCAGCTCCCACAATTTGACCGAGAGCATTCAGTCAGGGATTGGTCGGCTCGTAGGCCGCCATTGCCAGCAGGGCTGGGCGAAAAACAGGGACGGGTTCATGACCCGTCCCTTTTGATTTGTGCACTTCAGGCACTAGCCCGGCCAATCAGCTCCGGCAATCAGTCCCGCGCCAACGCCTCGATCGGGTCCAGGCGTGAAGCATTACGCGCGGGGACGAAGCCGAAGACGATGCCGATCAGCGTCGAGCAGATCACTGCCGTCACCACCGAGGCCATGGAGAACACCATTTCCCATTCCTTGATGAACAGCGAAAACAGGTGACCGATGGCATACGACAACGAGATGCCGATCGCCCCGCCGAGCAGGCAGACCATCACCGCTTCCACCAGAAACTGCTGACGAATGTCCGACTGGCGCGCGCCGACCGCCATGCGAATGCCGATCTCCCGCGTGCGCTCGGTCACCGACACCAGCATGATGTTCATCACGCCGATGCCGCCGACCACCAGCGAAATCACCGCGATCAGCGACAGCAGCAAGGCCAGCGAGCGACTGGTTTTCTGCACGGTCTGCATCACGCTGTCGAGGTTGTTGGTGTAGAAGTCCTTGATGCCGTGGCGTTGCAGCATCAATTGGGTGACGTGATTTTCCACGACTTTGCTCGACTGGCCGTCCTTGATCCGTACGCTGATGCTGTCGAGAAAGCGTTGGCCCAGAATACGCCCGGCGGCGGTTTCGTAGGGCACCCAGACGTTGAGGGTCTTGCCGGAGGCAAACAGGTTCTTGTTCTCGGCCGCCACGCCGATCACCGTGCACGGCAGGTTGCCGATCAGGATCACCTGGCCCAGCGGATCAACACCCTCGCCGAACAGCCGATGCCGGGTGTTGTAGTCGATTACCACCACCTGCGCCTGGCGCCGCGCATCGCTTTCGCTGAAGGTGATGCCCGCCTCCAGTTTGATCCCGCGCACCTGAAAGTACTGGTCGCTGACGCCGTTGATCTGCGCGTCGAGGTCGATGTTGCGGTAACGCAGGAGCATGCTGCGGCCGACCACCGGGGTGGCGCTGTCGACGTAATACAGTTGATTCAGTGCGGTGACGTCAGCCGGTACCAGCGTCTCGATCGAGGCCGCGCGCTTGTCACCGAAACTGCTGCCGGAATAGATGTCGATGGTGTTGCTGCCGATCGCCGAAATGTCCTTGAGCACGTAATTTTTCGCGCCCTCGCCAATCGCCGAAATCGACACCACCGAGGTGATACCGATGACGATGCCGAGCATGGTCAGCAAGGTGCGCATGCGGTGCGAAATCAGCGCCACCCAGGCCATGTTGAAGGCTTCCTTGAACAGCCCGAGGCTGGCCACCAGACGGCGTGTCGCCGGTGGTTTAGGCGGCACCTCCTCTTCGCCCGGCAGTTGCCCGGTGTCGCGCTGATTGCGGCGGTCGCTGAGGATTTCACCGTCGCTGACTTCGATGATGCGCTCGGCGTTGGCCGCGACTTTCGGGTCGTGGGTCACCAGAATCACCGTGTGCCCGGCCGCGTGCAGCTCCAGCAGGATGCGCATCACCTCTTTACCGCTGGCGGTGTCGAGGGCGCCGGTGGGTTCGTCGGCGAGTATCACTTCACCGCCATTCATCAAGGCCCGGGCGATACTCACCCGTTGTTGCTGACCACCGGAGAGCTGACTCGGCCGGTGGGTCAGGTGTCCATCAAGGCCCAGTCGCGCCAGCAGCTCACGGGCGCGGGCATGGCGTTGTGGCGCCGGGATGCCAGCGTAAATTGCCGGCATCTCGACGTTGTGCATCGCACTCAGGTGCGGCAGCAAGTGATAGCGCTGGAAGATGAAACCGAAGTAATCACGGCGCAGCTCGGCCAGCGCCTGGTCGTCGAGGTCGCGCGTCTCCTGGCCGTTGATCTTGTAACTGCCGGCGGTCGCATAGTCGAGGCAGCCGAGGATGTTCATCAGGGTTGATTTGCCGGAACCCGAGGCGCCGATGATCGCCACCATTTCTCCGGCATTGATCGTCAGGTTGATATCCTTCAGCGCGAGAAACTCGCGGTCGCCAGCGGTGAAACTGCGGGTGATGCCGGTCAGTTGCAGCAATGCTTGCGTCATGCTCAAGCCCCCGCCACGGCGGGCAACGGATCACCGATCACCACCCGCTCGCCTTCGCTGAGGCCCTGATTGATCTGCACTTTGACGTTGTTGTTGATCCCGGTCTGCACGTTGCGCGACTGCGCCTGGCCCTTGGCGTCCAGCACTCGCACCGGAAAACTGCCATCGGCGTTGCGCGGCCCAAGCGCGGCCACCGGCACGGTCAGCACCGATTGCGCGGTATCGAGGACGATGCGCACTTGCGCGGTCATCGAGATGCGCAAGCGATGGTCGGGATTGGGCACTTCGAACAGCGCGTTGTAGAACACCGCGGTGTTTTGTTTGGGGGTGCCGGCCGGCGGCGTTTCGAGGAAGTTTTGCGGCGCAGGCTCCGTGCCACGCAGCTTGCCGTAATAGCGTTTGTCCTCGCCGAGAATGGTGAAGTACACCTGCTGCCCCGGCGCGATATGAATCACGTCGGCCTCCGACACCTGGGCCTTGATGGTCATGGTGTCCAGATCCGCCAGTTTCAGCAGGATCGGCGCCAACTGGTTGGCGATCACGGTCTGGCCTTCCTGGGTGACGATGCCGACCACGTCGCCATCGATCGGCGCGACGATTCGCGTGTACGCGAGGTTGACCTTGGCGGTGTCGATCTGGATGTGCGCGCTCTTGATCTGCGCGTCCAGCGACAGCAGATTGGCCTGCTGCACCTCGTAGTCCGATTGCGCGGTTTCGAAGTCCTGACGCGAGATCGACGCATCTTCCTGCAGGTTCTGATAGCGCTCGTAGATCGCTTTGGTCTGTTTGAGCTGGGCCTGCGTGGCGCGCTTCTGCGCCTGCAGGTTTTCCTCATCGACCTGCGCCTGACGCAGGGTGTTCTGCAGCACCAGCGGATCGATCTCGGCCAGCCACTGGCCCTTCTTCACCTTGTCGCCAACCTTGACCTTGAGCGACTTCAACTGCCCCGACACCTGAGCGCCGACGTCCACCTGTTTGACGCCTTCCAGCAAACCGGTGGCGAGCACAGTGTTTTCGATATCCGAGCGTTCGACCGGGGCGGTCTGGTATTTCGGTGCTTCGGCCGGTGCCTGCACCGTGTACAGCACCAACCCGGCCACCACCGCCAACGCCAACCCCATACCGACTTTGCGCAACTTCGACTTTTCCATAAATAACCACAAGTCCGTTCAGGGATGAACCCGGCCAGCGGCCGGGTCTTGATAGAACAACCACACTCAGGACAGCACTTCGCCGACCGCCAGCGCCAGACCGTCATGCCACCACGCGGCGAAACTGAAGACATTGGGTGCCTTGAGAATCGTGAAGTGGTTGCCCGGCCCGTACCACACCGCCAGATCGCTGACCTGCCGCTGCCAGCCTTCGAGCACCGCCGCGTGTTCGCGCTGATTGCCCCACTCGTCCAGCGTCGGGTCGTCGACCAGCACCAGCCGCACCGGCCCGGTGTAGGCCAGGCGCGGTTGATAGACCGTGCGCAAGGCGCTGGCGAACGTGCGTACCGGGCCGTGCATCGCGTCCGGCGCCGCGCGTTCCGACAACACCCCGGCGCGCACCATGCCTGCCTGCAGCAGGCGCAATTGCGTGGTGTCGTCGGCGTTGGCGAAGGTCGCAGGATCGATGCCCAGCGACTTGCCACAGGACAATTGCAGGGTGTCGATCAGCCGTTGCAGCGCGGCAGTGGCGGTGTATGGCTTGCCCGCCGTGCCGTCACCGCCCGGCGCTTCGCTGTCGATCAACGTCAGCGAAGCCACCTCGCGCCCGGCCGCCTGCAACTGCGCGGCCATGGCATGCGCGACCCAGCCGCCGAACGAATGGCCGATCAGGTGCAGCGGCCCCTGCGGGTGAATCTGCTCGATGGCCTGCAGGTAGAACGCCGCAGCGGCTTCCACCGCGCTGTGCGGCACGCTGACGCCGTCCAGCCCGCGCGGTTGCAGACCGATGATCGGCCATTCCGGGCCGATCGCCTCGGTCAAGTGAATGAATCCGGTGACACTGTCTCCCGCCCCCGGCACGCAGAAAATCGGCGCATGCCCCGGCTGCCCGGTCTGAATCGTCAGCAGCGGTTGATACAGCGCCGGTTCCGGCGTCACCAGGGTTGCCAGCGCTTGGGTAATCGCCTGGCCGAGTGCCTGAATGTGCGGGTGCTTCATCATCGTCCGGTGATCGCCGGGGATGTCGATGCAACGCAGCAAGCCACTGTCGAAACGCTCTTCCCAGCCACGAGTCGGACTCGGCAATGACTGGCCGTCCATCAACTCCTGGGCACGGAACAGGTGGATCGGCTGACTCGCCGGGCTGACCCGATAATGCGCCAGCGCCAGACGATGCGCCGCTTCGCGATCAAAGTAATGCCAGGCGTCCGCCGCACTGACCGTGGCCAGTTCCGGATCGGTCAGTTGCTGCGCCTGACAGCGCTCGAACAGCTCGGGGAAATCCAGTTGTTCGACTTGCGCTTCCAGTACTTGCACCGCTGCCAGCGCCGCCTCGCTGTCGGCACCAAGCATCAGCGAACGCCCACGGCAATGGCCGAGCAACTGACGCTTGTCGAGGCCCTCGCCGTTCCACATGGCCTTGTCCTGAGCCAACGGATTCGGTGCGTAGCTGTCGAGCATGCCGATGAATTCCACCGGCTCATCAAGGCCGAGCAATTGCTGCGCGACCTCATGCGCCAGCACCCCGCCGAACGACCAGCCTGCCAGACGATACGGACCGTGAGGCTGTACCGCGCGGATGATCCCGACCATGCGCTGCGCCATGCACTCCAGCGTGCGCAATTGCGCTTGCCCCAGCGGCACACCGGGCAGGCCGTAAATCGGGAACTCGCCACCGATGTGCTGGGCCAGGGTCGGGAAGTACACGTCGCGGCCGCTGAACTCATGCAGCAGGAACAGCGGCGTACCGTGCGTCCCGGCACGCACCACGACCAGCCCGTCAGGCTGACTGAACGCCTCGCCCTGACTGAGCAGCGCGGCGGCAGACTCGATGCTCGGATGCTGGAACAGTTCGGCCAGCGACAGCGGCAGGCCGGCCCGTTGCAGCAGATTGACCAGCTTCACCGCCAGCAACGAATGCCCGCCCAGTTCGAAGAAGTTGTCGTGCCGGCCCACCTGTTCGACGCCGAGGACTTCAGCCCAGATCTGCGCCAGCGCGGTTTCGACTTCACCCTGTGGCGCCACGTATGGGCGATTGATAACGGCGTCTGCCCCCGGTTCCGGCAGGGCTTTGCGGTCGATCTTGTCGTTCGGTGTCAGCGGCAAAGCGTCGAGCAGCACAAACGCACCCGGCACCATGTACTCCGGCAGACGCTCCAGCACATGCGCGCGCAAGGTCTCCAGCGATGGCGCGTCAATGCCGGCGCGCACGGTGTACCACGCCACCAGGCGCTCATCGCGGACCATCACCACCGCTTGGCGGATCGCCGGATGCTCGATCAGCCGTGCCTCGATTTCCCCCGGTTCCAGACGCAAGCCACGCAGCTTGATCTGGAAGTCATTACGACCAAGGAATTCCAGTTCACCATGGTTGTTGTAGCGCGCCAGATCTCCTGTGCGGTACAGGCGGTCCCCCGCCACAAACGGGCTGTCGATGAAACGCTCGGCCTGCATTTCCGGCAAACCGTGATAACCACGCGCCACGCCAACGCCGCCGATATGCAACTCACCACTGACGCCTTGCGGCACCGGCTGACCGTAAGCATCGAGCACGTACAGCCGGGTATTGCTCAGTGCTGTGCCGATCGGCACCACGTTGTCCGGCACCGGCATATCCGGCTCCAGCGTCCAGCCTGTGCTGTCCACCGTGGTTTCGGTCGGGCCATAAACGTTGTGCAATCGCACCCACGGCAAGCGATCACGCACTTGGCGCGCCAGCGCCGCACTGAGTTCGCCACCACCGTTGAGCACATCGGTCAGGCTGGTGCACTGTTCGACGTCGTCCTGCTCGATGAACTGCTGCAACAGCGCCGGGACGAACTTGACCACCGTCACCTGCTGCTCGCGAATGGTCTGCACCACATACGCCGAATCGCGATTGCCGTCCGGTCGCGCGAGTACCAGACGCATGCCGGAACACAGCGGCCAGAAGATCTCCCACACCGAACTGTCGAAGCTGAACGGCGCTTTTTGCAGCAGCGCACCGTGTTCGGTCGGCGGCGAAATCTGCGAACCCCAATGCACCATGTTGCAGGCGCTGCGGTGTTCGATCATCACGCCTTTCGGCAACCCGGTAGAACCCGAGGTGTAGATCATGTACGCAAGATTCGAAACACTTAGGCCCGGCACTGGCGAATCGTGATCCGGCAGGTGCTGCCAAGTGTCCTGATTCAGGTCGATCAGCGTCACGGCCGCGTCATCGAACAACCCGCGAGTCGCTGTTTGCACCAGCACCGCGGTCGGCGCGCTGTCCTTGAGCATGTAGGCCAGGCGTTCCGCCGGGTAGCTCGGATCCAGCGGCACATAAGCACCACCGGCCTTGAGGATGCCGAGCAGACCGACGATCAGATCCAGCCCGCGCTCGACGCAGATAGCCACCCGCGCATCCGGCTGCACACCTTGCGCACGCAGGTGCTGAGCCAGACGATTGGCGCGCTGATTGAGCTCGCGGTAGGTCAGGTTGCCTTGCGCGGATTGCAGCGCGACAGCGTCCGGTTTGCGCCGCACTTGTGCTTCGAACAAGCCGTGCAACGGTTGCTCCAACGGACAATCGACTGCGCTGGCATTGAAGTCGACCAGCAAGCGCTGCTGCTCCTGCGGTGCCAGCAACGGCACTCGCGCAAGCACCGCCTGATCATCGTTGACCAGCGCCGCCAGCAGCCGCTGGAAGTAGCCGACGAAACGCTGCACCGTCGACTCATCGAACAACGCCGTGGCGTAGCGCAACGAACCGCGAATGCCGTCGTGTGAATCGCCGAGGCTCAGCGACAGGTCGAATTTCACAAAATGGCTGTCGCCGGCCACGCCTTCCAGGGTCAGGTCGCCGAGGGTCAGGCTCGGGTCGTCGTTGTTGTCCCAACTGAGCATGGTCTGGAACAACGCGCTGTGCGACAGGCTGCGCAGCGGTTTGCTGATGTCCACCACTTGCTCGAACGGCAGATCCTGATGCGCCTGTGCGTCCAGGGTTTGCGCCTTGACCCGCGCCAACAGCGTCTCGCCGCTCGGCTCGCCCGAGGTGTCGATGCGCAGCGCCAGGGTGTTGACGAACATGCCGATCAGGCCTTCGATCTCCGCGCGGGTGCGGTTGGCCACCGGCGAGCCGATCACCACGTCGTCCTGCCCGGACAAACGACTGAGCAACATCGCCCAGGCGCTCATGATCACCATGTACGGCGTCACCGCGCGACGCTGACACAAGGCTTTCAAACCGGCGCTCAAGTGTTCATCGAGCAGCAGGTCGACGCGGCTGCCGGAATAGTCCTGCTGTGGCGGACGCGGACGGTCGGTGGGCAGGCTCAGCAAGGCCGGCACGCCGGCCAGGGTCTGCTGCCAGTAATCGCTCTGACGCTGCAACACCTCGCCGCTGAGCCAGCGCCGTTGCCACACTGCGTAGTCGGTGTATTGCAGCGCCAGCGGCGGCAACGGATCGTCCTCGCCACGGCTGAACGCCAGATACAACGCCGCCAGCTCACGGGTCAGCACGCCCATCGACCAGCCATCGGCGATGATGTGGTGCAGCGTCAGCAACAGCACATGATGATCGTCAGCCAGACGCACCAGACGTCCGCGCAGCAGCGCATCGTGCTGCAGATTGAACGAGGCGCAGGCCTGCTCCTCGATCAGGCCGCGCAAGGCATTGTCAGCCTGCGGGTGTTGACGCAGGTCTTCTACCGCCAGCAACAGACCGCTCTCGGCCGGCAGAATCCGCACCTGCGGCTGATCGTCGATCTGACTGAAGCGGCTGCGCAGGGTTTCGTGACGCTCAACGATGCGTGCCAGTGCCCGTTGCAGCGCATCTTCATCCAGCCGACCGCGCAAGCGCAGACCGACCGGGATGTTGTAGGCGCTGTGGCCACCGTCCATCTGCGCCAGGAACCACAGGCGTTGCTGAGCGAAGGACAGCGGCAATAGCTGATCACGCGGCGCCGGCAAAATCTCCGGCAAGGTGCTGCGCCCCGCCCGGCTCAGCACCTCGGCGACCGCGGCCAGTTCGGGGTTGGCGAACAGCTCGGCGAGTGTCAGCTCGACACCCAACTGCTGACGCACCTGCGACAGCATGCGCATCGCCAGCAACGAATGCCCGCCCAGCTCAAAGAAGTTGTCGTAACGACCGACTTGTTCGAGCTGCAGCAAACCGGCCCAGATCCGCGCCAGATGTTCCTCCAGCGCCGAGATCGGCGCGACATACACCCGACTGAGCAGCGCTGCCTGCGTCGGCGCCGGCAGCGCCTTGCGGTCGACCTTGCCGTTGTTGTTCAACGGCAACACATCGAGTTGCACCCACGCGCTCGGCACCATGTATTCCGGCAGTCGCGCCAGCAACTGCGCGTGCAGATCGGCGCTGTCCAGGCGCCCGGCGTGCGCGGTGTAGTACGCCACCAGACGAGTGATGTCCTGACCATCGCGGCGCGCCAGCACCACGGCTTCCTTGATCCCCTGGCAGTTGAGCAGGCGGTTTTCGATTTCGCCCAGTTCGATACGGAAACCGCGAATCTTCACCTGATCGTCGTTGCGCCCGATGCAGTCGAGCTGCCCCGGGGCCAGCCAGCGTGCGAGGTCGCCAGTGCGATACAGCAGCGCGCCCGGCTGCTCGCTGAAAGGATCACGCAGAAACTTCTCGGCGGTCAGATCCGGGCGATTCAGATAACCCAGCGCCACGCCCTGCCCGCCGATGTACAACTCGCCGGTCACGCCCATCGGCACCGGTTGCTGATGCGCATCGAGTACATACACCTGAGTGTTGGAGATCGGCGCGCCAATCGGCACGCTCTCGGCGTTTTCCGCCACTTCACGCACTTCAAACGTCGTGGCGTAAGTGGTGGTTTCGGTCGGGCCGTAGCAATGCACGATGCGCAGCGCGGACGCCTCGGCCAGCAGTCGACGGAACGCCGCCGGGTCGCCACGCTCACCGCCACACAACAGAATGCGCAAGCCTTTCAGCGCCTGCGGAATCAGCTGCACATACTGATTGAACAGCGCAGTGGTGACGAACAGCACCGTTGCCCCGGTTGCGCTCAACTCATGGCCGAACGCGTTTGGATCAAGCAAGGTCTGGTGATCGATCACCACCACGCGCCCGCCGTTGAGCAGCGGCCCCCAGATGTCCATGGTGCTGGCGTCGAACGCCGGATTGGAGGCGAACACCACGCGATCCTGCGGGTTGAAATCGGCATAACCGTTGTTCAGCACCAGACGGCCGATGGCGCGGTGCGGGACCATCACGCCTTTCGGCGTGCCGGTGGAGCCGGAGGTGTACATGATGTACGCCAGCGCCTGCGAGGACTGCACCAGGTTCGGGTTGTGCGTCGGTTGGCCGCTGAGGGTCAAGCGGTCGAGGTCGATGCGTGGCGCAGCGTAGTCGATGACTTCACCGCTGAGGGTCAGCAACGCCGCGGCCTGACAGTCCTCGACCATGAACGCCTGTCGCTCGCTTGGGGCATTGATGTCCAGCGGCACGTAGGCGGCCGCGCACTTGGCAATCGCCAGTTGCGCCACCAGCAATTCCAGCGAACGCGGCAACAGGATCGCCACGTGGTCGCCGGGCTGCACGCCCTGGCCGATCAAGTGATGCGCCAGACGATTCGCCTGGGCGTTCAGCTCAAAGTAACTCAGCGAATGCTCGCCATGCACCGCCGCCACCGCTTTGGGATGCGCCGCTGCCTGTTGCTGGAAAATCCCGTGCACGGTCAGGGTTTGCGGGTATTCGCGTGCGGTGGCGTTGAAGTCGTACAGCAGGCGCTGACGCTCAGACTCGGTGAGTAACGGCACATGCTCCAGCACGGTCTGCTCATCGTTGACCATCGCCGCCAGCAGGCGCTGCAGGTAGCCGACATAACGCTCGACGGTCGCTTGATCGAACAACGCCGTGGCGTATTCCAGCGAACCGCGAATCACCCCGTTGACCTCACCCAGGGTCAGGGTCAGGTCGAACTTGGCAACCCGGCCCGGTGCGGCCACACCTTCAAGACTCAGATCGCCCAGCGCCAGGTTCGGCCCGACGCTGCTGTCCCAGCTCAGCGTGCTCTGGAACAACGGGCTGTGCGCCAGACTGCGCGCCGGCCGGGTGATTTCCACCACTTGCTCGAACGGCAGATCCTGATGCGCCTGCGCTTCCAGCGTGCGCGCCTTGACCCGCGCCAGCAGCGTGGCCACGCTCGGTTCACCCGAGGTGTCGATGCGCAGCGCCAGAGTGTTGACGAACATGCCGATCAGGCCTTCGATCTCGGCCCGGGTGCGGTTGGCCACCGGCGAACCGATCACCACGTCGGACTGCCCGGACAAACGACTCAGCAACAGCGACCAGGCACTCATCAGGGTCATGAACAGGGTCACACCGTGCCGCTGACTCAAGGCTTTGAGCCCGGCACTCAGACGCTCATCCAGGCGTACTTCGACGCTGCTGCCGGCAAAGTCCTGCTGTGGCGGACGCGGACGATCGGTGGGCAGGGTCAGCAGCGCGGGTGCCCCTTCGAGGGTCTGCTGCCAGTAATCGCTTTGCTGCTGCAGCACCTCACCGCTGAGCCAGCGCCGTTGCCACACGGCATAGTCGCCGTATTGCAGCGCCAGTGGCGGCAACGGATCGGGCTGGCCCTGACTGAAAGCCTGATACAGCGCCATCAGTTCGCGGGTCAGTACGCCCATCGACCAGCCATCGGCGACGATGTGATGCACGGTCAGCAACAGCACATGGTGATCGTCAGCCAGGCGCACCAACCGTCCGCGAATCAGCGAATCGTTTTGCAGATCGAACGCCGTCGAGGCCTCCTGCGCGAGCAGCGCCTGCAAGGTGGCTTCAGCCTGCGAATCCTGGCGCAGGTCGGCAATCTGCAGCAGCAGATCGCTGTCGACCGGCGCAATCATCACCTGCGGCTGATCGTCGATCTGGCTGAAGCGGCTGCGCAGGGTTTCGTGGCGATCGACGATGCGTGCCAGTGCCCGTTGCAGCGCGTCTTCATCCAGCCGACCGCGCAGGCGCAGGCCAAGCGGAATGTTGTACGCCGAATTGCCGCCGTCCATTTGCGCGAGGAACCACAGGCGTTGCTGGGCGAAGGACAGCGGCAGCGCTTGATCAGGTTCCGCTGCGACAATCTGCGGCAGCGTGCTGCGCCCGGCGCGGTTCAGCACCGCGGCCACCGCACTGAGATGCGGATCGGCAAACAACTCGCTCAGGGGCAGTTCGACGCCGAGACGCTGGCGCACCTGCGACAGCATGCGCATCGCCAGCAACGAATGCCCGCCGAGTTCGAAGAAGTGATCGTGGCGGCCGATCTGCTCGACTTGCAGGGTCTCGGCCCAGATCTGCGCCAATGCAATTTCCAGTTCACCCTGTGGCGCAACGTATTCGCGGGTGATCAACGCCGCAGCATCCGGTTCGGGCAAGGCTTTGCGATCGACCTTGCCGTTGTTGGTCAACGGCAAGGCATCGAGCTGCACCCAGGCACTTGGCACCATGTATTCCGGCAACTGCGCCTGCACATGCTCACGCAGGTCGGCGAGTTCCAGCGCGCCGTCGTGCGCGGTGTAGTAGGCCACCAGCCGCAGCGGTTCCTGACCATCGCGCCGGGCGAGCACCACCGCTTCGTTGATCCCCGGGTAGCCCAGCAGACGATTTTCGATCTCGCCGAGTTCGATGCGGAAACCACGGATTTTCACCTGATCGTCATTGCGCCCGATGCAGTCGAGCTGCCCCGGCGCCAGCCAGCGCACAAGGTCGCCGGTGCGGTACAGCAACGCGCCCGGTCGGTCGCTGAACGGATCGCGCAGGAACTTCTCGGCGGTCAGCTCCGGGCGATTCAGATAGCCCAGCGCCACGCCCTGCCCGCCGATGTACAACTCGCCGGTCACGCCCATCGGCACCGGCTGCTGATGCGCGTCGAGTACATATACCTGCGTGTTGGAGATCGGCCCGCCAATCGGCACGCTCTCGGCGTTTTCCGCCACTTCGTGCACTTCAAACGTGGTGGCGTACGTGGTGGTTTCGGTCGGGCCGTAGCAATGCACGATGCGCAGCTGCGGCGCCTCGGCCCGCAAGCGGCGGAAGCTGGCCGGATCGCCGCGTTCACCGCCGCACAGAACCATGCGCAAGCCTTTCAGCGCCTGCGCAATCAGGTGCACGTACTGGTTGAACAGCGCCGTGGTGACAAACAGGATTGTCGCGCCGCTGGCGTGCAATTCGCGAGCGAGCGCGTGCGGATCAAGCAGAGTCTGGTGATCGATCACCACCACGCGCCCGCCGTTGAGCAATGGCCCCCAGATGTCCATGGTGCTGGCGTCGAACGCCGGGTTGGAGGCAAACGCCACGCGGTCCTGCGGGTTGAAATCGGCGTAGCCGTTGTTCAGCACCAGACGAGCGATGCCACGGTGCGGCACCATCACACCCTTCGGCGTGCCGGTGGAACCGGAGGTGTACATGATGTACGCCAGCGTCTCCGAGGACTGCGCCAGGTTCGGGTTGTGCGTCGGCTGACCGCTGAGCTTGAGCCGGTCGAGGTCGATGCGTGGCGCGGCGTAGTCGATGGCTTCGCTGCTGAGTGTCAGCAACGCCACGGCGCGGCTGTCCTCAAGCATGAACGCCTGGCGCTCGCTCGGCGCGTTGATGTCCAGCGGCACGTAGGCCGCCGCACACTTGGCAATCGCCAGTTGCGCCACCAGCAGCTCCCGCGAGCGCGGCAGCAGGATCGCCACATGAGCGCCCGGCTGCACGCCTTGAGCGATCAGGTAGTGGGCCAAGCGGTTGGCCCGATCATTCAAATCGGCATAACTCGACGTTTGCCCGCCATGCACCACAGCGATGGCGTGCGGATCTGCCGCCACTTGCCTTTCGAACAAGGCGTGCACGGTCAGCGCACGCGGGTATTCGCGCTCGGTGGCGTTGAACTCGACCAGCAATTGCCGGCGTTCGTCCGGCGCCAGGATCGACATCTGATCAACGCTCAGTTGCGGGGTCTGTTCCAGTGCCTGCAGCAGGTTGCTCACCGCCCGTTGCAGGTACTCGCAGATACGTGCGGGATCAATGCCGGGAGCGGCCAGTGCAGTGAAGCCGAAACCTTCGCCGAGGTCATCGACACTCACGCTCAACTGGTAGTTGGTGTGCTCCTGGGTATGGAGCAAATGCATGCCTTGCCACGCGTTCGCCGCCTCCGCGGAAGGCGTGCCGGCAGCGGCGCTGTGACGATAGTTGAACAGCGTGCTGAACAGCGGCGTACCGGCGGGCATCGCACTGCAACGCTGGGCCAGCGCCAATTGCGCATGCTCATGTTGCAACAGCGCGTTCAACTGTTGATGGGTGGCGAGCGCGGCTTCCTGCGCGGAGCGTTGCCCGAGATCGACGCGCAGCGGCAAGGTGTTGATGAACACCCCCAGCGCGCGCTCGGCGCCCTCGCCCGCCTGCAACCGCCCCAGCAACACGGTGCCGAACACCACGGCGTCACGCCCGGAGAGTTTTCCCAGCACCTGCGCCCAGGCCAGATGCATCAGGCTCGCGGCGCTGATCCCCAGCCGTCGGGCCTTGGCCCTGACACGCCGACTCAGATCGAGGTCGAGTACCCGGCGTGCGTCTGCGGCGTGGCCCTCGGCAATGCTGTGCAGGCCGTACGGCGCGCTCGGTTCGCTGATATCACCCAGCATCTCGCGGAAGAAATCTTCGTGATGCTGATCGCTCATCGCCGACAGGGTATGCGCCACGTAATTGCGATATGGCACCGGCTCGGCCAGACGCTGCGGCTGGCCGCTGAGGAACGCCTGCATCTCGTGTTGCAGCACCTCCAGCGCCACGTGGTCCATCACCAGGTGATGAAACAGCAACAACGCCACCACACGCTGATTGGCGGCGTCCCACGCATGCACCACGCGCATCAGCGGCGCCTGATTGACGGCCATGCGGTACTGCGCGGCGTCGAAGCGGCGGCGCAATTGCTCCAGCACATCGCCGTCCGCGTCATTCAGTTCCAGCGCTTCGCAGGCCAGCGGCGCCTCACGCCAGACCACTTGCACCGGGTCTTGCAGCCCATCCCAGAACAGCGAAGTGCGCAGGATGTCGTGGCGCTGGATCACGTTCTGCAAGGCCTGGGTGAAAGCGTCAAGGCGTTGCTCGTCAGCAAACGCGAACTGCGCCTGCAACACATACGGATCGCCCTGGGCGGCGGACAGGTGATGAAAGAGGATGCCGGTCTGCAACGGCGCCAGCGGGTAAATATCCTGCACGTTGGCCACGCCGCCGGGGATGCTCGCGACGATGCGGTCAATGCTCGGCTGGTCGAGCGCCACCAGTGGCAGCAGCTCGGGGGTGATGCGCGTGCAGTCCGCAGTGATCAGGTTGGCCGCGACTTCGGCTTCCGGTTCACCGCCCACGGCAGCGGCCAGCGCGGCGAGGGTCGGCTGGTTGAACAGCACGCGAATGTCGGCGCTCAGGCCGGCACGACGCATTTTTGCCACCAGATTCACCGCCAGCAGCGAATGGCCACCGAGTTCGAAGAAATGGTCGTGGCGGCCTACCCGCTCAACCTTGAGCAGTTCAGCCCAGAGCTGGGCGAGAGCGATTTCCACTTCACCGACCGGGGCTTCGTATTCACGGGCGGTCAGCGCCGTCAGATCGGGGGCCGGCAGCGCCTTGCGGTCGAGTTTGCCGTTGGGGCTCAGCGGCAGTGCATCGAGATGCACGAACACGGCGGGCACCATATAGTCCGGCAGGTTTTCCAGCAGATGGCTGCGCAGTGCTTCGATTTCCAGCGGCGCGCCGGTGTAGTACGCGACCAGACGCTTGTCCCCCGGTACGTCTTCGCGGGCGAGTACGGCGGCTTCCTGCACGCCGTCGATTTGGGTCAAACGCGCCTGAATCTCGCCGAGTTCGATGCGCAAGCCACGGATCTTCACCTGATCGTCGTTGCGACCGAGGTATTCGATATTGCCGTCCGGCAGATAGCGGGCGACGTCGCCGGTGCGGTACATCCGCCCATTGCTCTGGAACGGATTGGTGAGGAAGCGTTCGGCGTTCAACTGCGGACGATTCAGATAACCCCGCGCCACCTGCACGCCGCCGATGTACAGCTCGCCGACCACACCGTGCGGCACCGGTTGTTGCTGGGCATCGAGGATGTACATCCGGGTGTTGGCGATCGGTTTGCCGATCGGCGTGTTGTCCGGGGTGTTTTCCACCGGCCCGGCGCAATTCCACGCTGTCACGTCCACTGCGGCCTCGGTCGGGCCGTAGAGGTTGTGCAATTGGCTGCCCGGCAGTTGCTGCTTGAAGCGTCGCACCACGCTGCCCGGCAACGCTTCGCCGCTGCACATCACCTGACGCAGACTGCTGCAGCGTGCGGTGTCGGCGTGAGCGAGAAACACGTCGAGCATCGACGGCACGAAGTGCAGTGTGGTGATCTTTTCGCGCTCGATGATTTCGCTCAGATACAGAGGATCTTTGTGCCCCTCGGGCCGGGCCATGACCAATCGGGCGCCGGTCATCAGCGGCCAGAAGAACTCCCAGACCGAGACGTCGAAGCTGAACGGGGTCTTTTGCAGCACCGTGTCAGTGGAACTCAGTTGATAAGCGTCCTGCATCCATAGCAAGCGGTTGACGACCCCGCTGTGCTCATTGATCACGCCTTTCGGCTGGCCAGTGGAACCGGAGGTGTAAATGACGTAAGCGGTGTGCTGCGGGGTCAGTTCGGCAACTGAAAGGTTGTCGGCAGGCAGGGATTGCCATTGCGACTGATCCAGATCGATCACCGGCACGGAAGTGTCACCGAGCAACGAACGCGTGGTTCCCTGCACCAACACCGCCAACGGCGCGCTGTCCTCCAGCATGTACGCCAGACGTTCCAGCGGATACGCCGGGTCCAGCGGCACATAACCGCCGCCAGCCTTAAGGATCGCCAGCAGCCCGACCACCATGTCCAGACCGCGCTCGACGCAGAGCGCCACCCGCGCATCCGGACCTACGCCCAATTCACGCAGGTGCGGCGCCAGTTGATTGGCCCGGGCATTGAGTTCGGCGTAGCTCAGTTGCTGATCACCCGCGACCACCGCTGGTGCCAGCGGCGAGCGAGCCACTTGCGCTTCGAACAGGCCATGAATGGTCTGCTCAAGGTTGTAATTGACCGCCGTGGCATTGAACTCGACCAGCAAACGCTGCCGCTCTTCCTGCGCCAGCAGCGGCGCCTGTTCCAGCACTGCCTGATCGTTGGTGACCATCGCCTGCAACAGGCGCTGGAAGTAGCCGACGAAGCGCTCGACCGTGCTCTGGTCGAACAACGCCGTGGCGTATTCCAGCGATCCGCGAATGATGCCGTTGGACTCACTCAGGCTCAGCGACAGGTCGAACTTGGCGAAGTGGCTCGGCTCGGCCACACCTTCCAGCGTCAGTTCGCCGAGGGCCAGCGCAGGGCTTTCGAGGCCATCCCAACTGAGCAAGGTCTGGAACAACGGGCTGTGCGCCAGGCTGCGCACCGGCCGGGTGATTTCCACCACTTGCTCGAACGGCAGATCCTGATGCGCCTGCGCTTGCAGGGTTTGCGCCTTGACCCGCGCCAGCAGCGCTTCGACGCTCAGCTCGCCCGAGGTGTCGATGCGCAGGGCCAGGGTGTTGACGAACATGCCGATCAGGCCTTCGATCTCGGCGCGGGTGCGGTTGGCCACCGGCGATCCAATCACCACTTCAGCCTGCCCGGACAAGCGGCTGAGCAGCATTGCCCAAGCACTCATCAGCGTCGTGTACAGGGTCACGCCGTGGCGCTGGCCCAAGGCTTTGAGCCCGGCGCTCAAGCGTTCGTCGAGCACGACGGCGACGCTGCTGCCGGCATAGTCCTGCTGCGCCGGGCGCGGGCGATCGGTCGGCAGCATCAGCAGCGCCGGGGCACCGGCGAGGGTCTGTTGCCAGTACTCGCTCTGGCGTTGCAGCACTTCGCCGCTGAGCCAGCGTCGTTGCCATACCGCGTAGTCGGTGTATTGCAGCGCCAACGGCGGCAACGGATCCGGCTGGCCGTGGCTGAACGCCTGATACAGCGCCATCAGTTCGCGGGTCAAAACACCCATCGACCAGCCGTCGGAGATGATGTGGTGCAGGGTCAGCAACAGCACATGGTGATCGTCGGCCAGGCGTACCAGTCGCCCGCGAATCAACGGATCGTCCTGCAAGTCGAACGGTCCGGAGGCTTCGCCCTGAATCAGCGCTTGCAGGGTGTCCTCGGGTTGCGGGTGCTGGCGCAGGTCTTCAATCCGCAGCAGCAGACCGGTGTCCACCGGGGCAATCAGCACTTGCGCTTCGTCGTTGAATTGGGCGAAGCGGCTGCGCAGGGTTTCGTGCCGGGCGACGATCCGCGCCAGCGCGCGTTGCAGCGCCGCGTCATCGAGACGGCCACGCAAACGCAGGGCCACGGGAATGTTGTAGGCGGTGTTGGCGCCTTCCATTTGCGCGAGGAACCACAGGCGTTGCTGGGCGAACGACAGCAGCAACGCACCGTCACGGGTGACCGGCACGATCTGCGGTTGCTCACTGCGCCCGGCCTCGTTGAGCACTGCCGCGACCGCCGCCAGTTCGGCGTTGGCAAACAGATCGCCCAGCGCCAGCTCGACGCCCAGGCGCTGGCGCACCTGCGAGACCATGCGCATCGCCAGCAACGAATGCCCGCCGAGTTCGAAAAAGTGATCCTGCCGCCCGACCCGCTCGACTTGCAGCACGTCGGCCCAGATCTGCGCCAGCGCGGTTTCCACTTCGCCTTCGGGCGCTGCGTACTCGCGGGTGAACAGCGCCGCCAGATCCGGCACCGGCAAGGCCTTGCGGTCGACTTTGCCGTTGGCGGTCAGCGGCAGCGCGGCGAGTTTGACGAACGCCGTCGGCACCATGTATTCGGGCAAACGGCTGAGCAATTGCGCGCGCAACTCGCCCACCGGCAGCGCTTCGACCTGCGGCTGTTCGGTGAAGTAGGCCACCAGTCGCGGCTGGCCGGGTTGATCTTCGCGGGCCAGCAGCACCGCTTCCTGAATCCCCGGCAGCTGGTTGAGGCAGGTCTCGATCTCGCCCAGTTCGATGCGCACGCCGCGGATTTTCACCTGATCGTCGTTGCGCCCCAGGTACTCGAGGTTGCCGTCCTCGCGCCAGCGTGCGAGGTCGCCGGTGCGGTACATCCGCGCATTAGGTGCGCGGCTGAACGGGTCGCGCAGAAAGCGCTCGGCGGTCATGTCCGGGCGATTCAGGTAGCCACGGGCAACCCCGGCACCGCCAACGTACAGCTCGCCAGCCACGCCGATCGGCACCGGGCGCTGTTGTTCGTCGAGCAGGTACACCGTGGCGTTGCTCACCGGCTTACCGATGTGCAGCGTGTCGCCGCTTTGCACCAGACCTGAAGTGGCGACCACTGTGGCCTCGGTCGGGCCGTAGTTGTTGATCACGTCGAAATGCTGGTTGCGATTGAACTGACGCAAGCGGTCGCCGCCGATCAGCAGCGTGCGCAGGGTCGGGTGTTCGAGGTTCTGGCTGAAGGCGTATTCGGCCACCGGCGTCGGCAGGAAGCTCACGTCCAGCGGCTGCGCGCACCACCACGCGAGCAAGGCATCGATGTCTTCGCCGCCCTCGTGGGTCGGCGCCAGATGCAGGGTCGCGCCGGCGCACAGCGCCGGCCAGACTTCCCAGGCCATGGCATCGAAGCCGAAACCGGCGAGGCTTGAGGTGTGGCGACCGGCGCAGAGGTCGAACGCCGCGCAGTGCCAGTCCACCAGATTGCTCAGGGTGTGATGCTCGACCATCACGCCCTTGGGCAGGCCGGTGGAGCCGGAGGTGTAGATCACGTAGGCCAGGTTTTCGGTACTCAGGCCGGGGACGTGCGGGTCATGGGTAACGCCCTGCGGCCAGTTGCAGCGGTCGAGTTCGAGTACCGGCACGGCCAGCGCCGGCAAACGTTGGCGCAGATTGCTTTGGGTCAGCACCGCCACCGGCGCGCTGTCGTCGAGCAGGTAGTTCAAACGCTCGGCCGGGTGCGCCGGATCAATCGGCACATAGCCGGCGCCGGCCTTGAGGATCGCCACCAGCCCGACCAGGGTGTCCAGCCCGCGACGGGCGACGATCGCCACGCGGTCATCCGGTTTCACTCCCAACCCGATCAGGTGCTGCGCCAAGGCGTTGGCCTGACGATTGAGTTCGGCGTAGGTCAATTGGCGGTCGGTAAATACTGCCGCCAGCGCGTCCGGCCGTTCGGCCACCTGCGCCTCGAAACGTTGCTGGAGGGTCTGTGCAGTCGGGAAATCCACTTGGGTGGCATTGAAATCGAGCAGCACCTGTTCAAGCTCCGCCGCCGGCAGAATCGGCAATTGATTGACCGGTGTCTGCGGCGCCTGCTCCAGCGCGAGCACGAGGTTTTCCAGCGCGCAGTGCAGGTAATCGCAGATGCGCTGCGGATCGGTCTGAGTGCTCGCCAGCAGCGTCAGGCTGAAGGCGTCACCGAGGTCATCGACACTCAGGGTCAGCGGATAGTTGCTGCGCTCTTCGGAGTGCAACGTGGAGATACCGTCCCACGCCGCGAGGGTTTCGGCGCTGGCGGTGGCGACGTTGTGGCTGTGGCGATAATTGAGCAGCGTGCTGAACAGCGGCGTCGGCGCCACCACATTACTGCAGCGCTGAGCCAAGGCCAGCGGTGCGTGTTCGTGACGCATCAGCGTGGTCAACCGGGCGTGGGTGGCGTTGACCGCCGCGCGCACATCCTGCCCGTCGATATTCACCCGCAACGGCAAGGTGTTGATGAAAATTCCCAGCGCCCGGTCAATCGCCTCGGCGCCCTGCATGCGGCCCATCAGCACGGTGCCGAACACCACCTGCTGCTTGCCGGTCAACGCCGCCAGCACCTGCGCCCAGCCCAGATGGAACAGGCTGGCGACACTGACGCCGAGCGTCCGCGCCTGCGCCCGCAAGCGCTGGCCCAGCAGCGCCTCGACCGGCACGCTGAGTTCGACAATCTGGCTGCCGTCACCCTGCACGTCCTGCAGGCCGTAAGGCAGCGTCGGTTCGTCGATGTCGCTGAGCATCTCGCGGAAAAACGCCTCGTGCTCGGCCTCGCTGACGCCCAGCCGCGCCTGCGCCACGTAGTTGCGAAACGGCACCGGGCGCCCGAGCCGTTCACGCTGCCCGGTGAGGCAGGCGCGCATTTCGTGGCGCACCACGTCGAGCGCCGAGTGGTCGAGCGCCATGTGATGGAACAGCAGCGTGGCGATCACCCGTTGCCCGGCTTGATCCCAGGCGTGGGCCAGACACATCAGCGGCGCCTGGGTAACGTCGAGGCGGAAATGCCGGGCGTCGAAGCGCTCGTGCAGATACGCCAGCACGTCGCTGGCGGGTTCTGGCAGCGTCACTTCTTCCACCGGCAGTTCGGCCCGGCGCCAGACCACCTGCAGCGGTGCATCCAGCCCTGCCCAATGCACAGCGGTGCGCAGAATGTCATGGCGATCGATCACCGCTTGCAGTGCTTGAGCGAACGCTTGAAAACGCTCGCGGCTGGCGAAGGCGAAATGCGATTGCATGACATACGGATCGCCGTCACCGCCACTGACGTGGTGATAGAGGATGCCTTCCTGCAACGGCGCCAGCGGGTAGATGTCCTGCACGTTGGCCGCGCCGCCGGGGACTTGTGCGACGAGGTGGTCAATGGTCGGCTGATCGAGCTCGACCAGCGTCAGCATCGCCGGCGTAATGCGCGTGGTGCCCGCAACGATGCCGTTGGCCGGCACTTCGACCTGGCCATGCTTGCTGGCCGAGTACTGCCCGGCCTTGATCAGCTCGATCAGCGCAAGTTTGTGCTCGCGCAACAGCGCCAGCAGCGCCGGGTCGTTCAACGCCTGCTTGTTGCCGTTGACTCGCAATTGGTCGTCCGCGACCGCCAGCTGAATATCTTTAGCCTTCAATGTGGCCAACAGTTCGATCACGTTCACAGGACGATCTCCATTCGTTCGGTAATTGCGGCGTAGCCGGCCAGGGTCGGATGTTCGAACAGCGACCTGACATCGGCTTCCATGCCTTCCTGACGCAAGCGGCCGATCAGACTGACCGCCAGCAGCGAGTGACCACCCAGTTCAAAGAAATGATCGTGGCGCCCTACCCGCTCGACGTTGAGCAGTTCAGCCCAGAGCCGTGCGAGGGTGATTTCCACGTCGCCCACCGGGGCTTCGTATTCGCGCACAGGCAGCGCGGCCTGATCCGGCGCCGGCAACGCCTTGCGGTCGAGTTTGCCGTTGGGGCTCAGCGGCAGTGCATCGAGATGCACGAACACGGCGGGCACCATGTAGTCCGGCAGGTTTTCCAGCAGATGGCTGCGCAGCACGTCGGTTTCCAGCCGTGCGCCGGTGTAATACGCGACCAGACGTTTGTCCCCCGGTATGTCTTCGCGGGCCAGTACGGCGGCTTCCTGAATGCCATCGATCTGGGTCAGGCGTGCCTGAATTTCACCGAGTTCGATGCGCAGACCACGGATCTTCACCTGATCGTCGTTGCGGCCCAGGTATTCGATATTGCCGTCCGGCAAATAGCGGGCGATGTCGCCGGTGCGGTACATCCGCCCATTGGCCTGGAACGGATCGTTGAGGAAGCGTTCGGCGTTCAACTGCGGACGATTCAGATAACCGCGCGCTACCTGCACGCCACCGATGTACAGCTCGCCGATCACACCGTGTGGCACTGGTTGCTGCTGGGCATCGAGGATGTACATGCGGGTGTTGGCGATCGGTTTGCCGATGGGCGTGTTGTCCGGGGTGCTTTCCAGAGGACCGGCGCAATTCCACGCCGTCACGTCCACTGCCGCTTCGGTCGGGCCGTAGAGGTTGTGCAACTCGCTAACCGGCAGTTGCTGTTTGAAGCGTCGCACCACGCTGCCCGGCAGCGCTTCGCCGCTGCACATGACTTGCCGCAGGCTGCTGCAACGTGCGGTGTCGGCGTGAGCAAGGAAAACATCGAGCATCGACGGGACAAAGTGCAGCGTGGTGATGTGTTCGCGTTCGATGATTTCGCTCAGATACAGCGGATCCTTGTGCCCCTCGGGCCGGGCCATGACCAGTCGGGCGCCGGTCATCAGCGGCCAGAAGAATTCCCAGACCGAGACGTCGAAGCTGAACGGGGTCTTCTGCAACACCGTGTCGCTGGAGGTCAGTTGATAGGCGTCCTGCATCCACAGCAAGCGGTTGACGACCCCGCTGTGTTCGTTGATCACGCCTTTCGGCTGGCCAGTGGAACCGGAGGTGTAGATCACGTAAGCGGTGTGCTGCGGGGTCAGTTCGGCTGCTGAAAGGTTGTCGGCAGGCAGCGATTGCCAGTGCGGCTGATCCAGATCGATCACCGGCACGGAAGTGTCACCGAGCAACGAACGCGTGGTTCCCTGCACCAATACGGCCAGCGGCGCGCTGTCTTCCAGCATGTACGCCAGACGCTCCAGCGGATACGCCGGGTCCAACGGCACATAACCGCCGCCGGCCTTGAGGATCGCCAGCAGCCCGACCACCATGTCCAGGCCACGCTCGACGCAGATCGCCACCCGCGCATCCGGCCCTACGCCCAATCCGCGCAGGTGCCGTGCCAGTTGATTGGCCCGGGCGTTGAGTTCGGCGTAGCTCAGTGACTGCTCACCCGCGACCACCGCTGGCGCCTGCGGCGATCGCTGCACCTGCGCCTCGAACAGACCATGAATCGTCTGCTCAAGGTTGTAATCGACTGCCGTGGCATTGAGACCAGACAGCAACTGCTGACGCTCGGTATCCGGAATCACCGGCAGGCGGTTCAAGATCTGCTGCGGTGCCTGCTCCAGCGCCTCGACCAGTTCCGCCAACACCTGCTGCATGTAGCCACACACCCGCGCCGCACCAATGCGCGAAGGCGTCATGACTGTGAGGATAAAACCTTCGCCCAGGTCATCGACATTGAGACTCAGCGGGTAGTTGGTGCGCTCTTCGCTGGAGAGGTTCTCGATGCCCTGCCAGGTCAGGCGATTGGCCTGCTGCTGTTCTGCGCTGACGCTGTGCCGGTAATTGAGCATCGCGCTGAACAGCGGTGACGGCGCGGCCACCCCGCTGCACCGCTGGGCCAATGCCAACGACGCATGTTCATGGCCGAGCAACGCGGTCAGTTGTGCATGGGTGGCGCGCACGCCGACACGCACCGAGGTGTCACCCAGATCCACCCGCAACGGCAACGTATTGATGAACATCCCCAAGCCACGGTCGGCACCGGTGCCGCCCTGCATCCGCCCCAGCAGCACGGTGCCGAACACCACGCGCTCGTGCCCCGAGGTCGCTGCCAGCACTCGGGCATAGGCCAGATGGAACAGACTGGCGACACTCACGCCCATCTGCCGCGCCTGGCTGCGCAAGCGCCGCGCCAGGGCTTCGGGCACGTTCTCCCGGACTTCTTCGATATCCTGCCCGTCGCCGCGCACCTCCAGCAGCCCGAACGGCAGCGTCGGCTCGTCGATGTCACCGAGCATCGCGCGGAAGAACGCTTCGTGCTCCTGCTCGCTGACACCCAGCCGGGTCTGCGCCACGTAATTGCGATACGGCACGGCCGGCAGCAGTGCTTCGTCGTGACCAAAGAGGATCACTTGCATTTCCTCCTGCACCACGGCCAGCGCCGTGTGATCCATGGCGATGTGATGGAACAGCAGCATGGCGACCACCCGGTGGTTGGCCGGATCCTGCGCATACACCAGGCGAATCAGCGGCGCCTGACTGAGGTCGATGCGGTAATGCCGCGCGTCGAAACGCTCATACAACTGCGCCAGAACATCACCGGCCGCCGGGTCGAGGGCCACTTCCTGCACCGGCAATTCGGCCTCGCGCCAGACCACCTGCACCGGTGTGGCCAACCCTTGCCAGACCACCCCGGTACGCAGGATGTCGTGACGACTCATGACCTGACGCAGCGCGGCGGCGAAGGCCTGGAGGCGTTCGAGGCTGTCGAACGCAAGTCGCGATTGCAGCAGGTACGGATCACCCTGCGCGGCGCTCAAGTGGTGATACAAAATGCCTTCCTGCAACGGCGCCAGCGGATAAATATCCTGCACGTTGGCGGCCCCGCCCGGCACCGTGGCAACGATGCGTTCGATGCTTTGCTGATCCAGTTGCAGCAGGGTCAGCATGTCTGGAGTGATGTGCGTGCAACCGAGTGGAATCAGGTTGGCCGGCACCGCGACTTCGCGACCGCTGCCCACCGCAGCGGCCAGCGCAGCGAGGGTCGGCTGGCTGAACAGCACGCGCACATCGGTGCTCAGGCCGAGCTGACGCATGCGCTCGATCAGGGTCACCGCCAGCAACGAATGCCCGCCCAGTTCGAAGAAGTTGTCGTGCCGCCCGACCTGTTCCACCTGCAACACCTCGGCCCAGACCTGCGCCAACGCGGTTTCCACCGGCCCTTGCGGGGCTGCGTATTCGCGGCTGAGCCAGGCGTCCTGATCCGGTTCGGGCAAGGCCTTGCGGTCGAGTTTGCCGTTGGCGGTCAGCGGCAGCGCCTCAAGCCGCACGTAAGCTGCCGGCACCAGTGCTTGTGGCAGGCGCGCTTGCAAATGCGCGCGCAGCTCCTCGATATCGACCGCTGTGCGCGCGGTGAACCAGGCGATCAAGCGCGCCTCGCGCACCAGCGCCACCGCGTCCTGCACCACCGGATGGCTGGACAGCGCAGCTTCGATTTCCCCCAGTTCCACCCGCACGCCGCGCAGTTTGACCTGATCGTCGTTACGCCCCAGGTACTCGATATTGCCGTCGGCCAGCCAGCGCGCGAGATCGCCAGTGCGGTACATGCGCGCCTGCGGTTCGTCGCTGAACGGGTCTTCGAGGAAACGCTCGGCGGTCAGCTCGGGACGGTTCAGATAACCACGGGCCACACCCGCGCCACCGACGTACAACTCGCCCGCCACGCCAACCGGCACCGGACGCTGCTGCTCATCGAGCAGGTAGATCCGGGCGTTGCTGATGGGCCGGCCGATATGCAGCAACTGCCCGACATTGACCTGTCCGGAGGTCGCAACCACCGTGGCCTCGGTCGGGCCGTAGTTGTTGATGACGGCAAACGTCTGCTCACGCGAGAACTGCCGCAACTTGTCGCCACCGATCAGCAGCGTGCGCAAGGTCGGGTGCCCCAGCTCACGGCTGAAGGCGTATTCGGCAATCGGCGTCGGCAGGAAGCTCACTTGCAACGGTTGCGCGCGCCACCAGTCGAGCAGGTCGTCGAGGTGTTCGTTGCTGATCGACGGCGGCGGCAGGTGCAGGGTCGCGCCGACACACAGCGCCGGCCAGACCTCCCAGGCCATCGCGTCGAAACCGCAACCGGCGACGCTGGCGGTGTGACTGCCGGCGCGCAGGTCGAACGCCTCGCAGTGCCAGTGCACAAGGTTTTCCAGGGTCGCGTGTTCGACCATCACGCCTTTCGGCTGGCCGGTCGAACCCGAGGTGTAGATCACGTAGGCCAGATGCGCCGGGGTCAGCGTCGGCAGTTGCGGATTGGTCTGCGGCAGGTGTTGCCAGAGGACGTTGTCCAGATCGATCACCGGCACCCGGCCCAGCAACTCGCGAGTCGAACCCTGCGCCAGCACTGCCACCGGATCGCTGTCCTGCAACAGGTAGGCAATGCGCTCCGCCGGGTACGCCGGATCGACCGGCACATAACCGGCGCCCGCCTTGAGAATCGCCAGCAGCGCCACCAGCATCTGCGGGCTGCGTTGCAGGCACACGGCAATCCGGTCGTCCGGTTGCACGCCGAGGCCGAGCAAGTGATGGGCCAGGCGATTGGCCTGCTGATTGAGTTGCGCGTAGGTCAGTTGCTGCGTGCCCTGCACCACCGCCAGTGCCTGCGGCTGCTGCGCGGCCTGCACTTGCACCAGCGCCTGAATCGTTGCACCGCGCGGGTATGCCGCCGCCGTCGGGTTGAACCCGACCAGCAAGCGCTCGTATTCCTCCACCGAAAGAATCGGCAAACGGTTGAGCGGACGTTGCGGCGCCTGTTCCAGCGCATGCACCAGATGCTCCAGCGCGGTGTGCATGTAGCCACAGATGCGCTGCGCGCCGATCTGCGCCAACGCCAGCACGGACAGGGAAAAGCCTTCGCCCAGATCATCGACGCTGAGCGTCAGCGGATAGTTGCTGCGCTCTTCGCCACCGAGCAATTGCACGCCTTCCCAGATGCCCTGACCGTCATGCGGCTGCGCTTCGGCAGCGGTATGCCGGTAGTTAAGCAAGGCGCTGAACAGCGGCGCCCCGGACACCGCGCTGCAACGCTGTGCCAGCGCCAATGGCGCGTGTTCATGGGCCAGCAGCGCGGTCAGCCGTGCGTGGGTAGTCTTGACCGCAGCGCGCACGCCTTCGCTGACATCCACCCGCAGCGGCAAGGTGTTGATGAACACGCCGAGGGTGCGATCCGCGCCCTCACCGCCCTGCAAACGACCCAACAGCACCGTGCCGAACACCACGTCGCGGCGGTTGGCAAGCACGCCCAGCACTTGCGCCCAGGCCAGGTGCATCAGGCTCGCCGGGCTGACGCCGAGTTGCCGGGCCTGCTCACGCAGACGCAGGGTCAACCCGGCATCCACGGCTTGCCCGGCTTCCTCGATGGCGCCGCCATCGCCTTGCACGTCATGCAGGCCGAATGGCAGGGTCGGTTCGTCGATATCGCCGAGCATGTCGCGGAAGAACGTTTCGTGCTCCTGCTCGCTGGCGCCCAGACGCGCCTGCGCCACGTAGTTGCGGTACGGCGTCGGCGTGCCGAGGCTGTCGGCCTGATTGAACATGAACGCGCGCATTTCCTGGCCCACCACTTCCATGGCGGTGTGGTCGAGGATCAAATGCTGGAACAGGATGATCGCCACCACCCGCTGCTGCGCCGGGTCCTCGGCGTAAACAATGCGCATCAGCGGCGCCTGGCTCAGGTCGAGGCGGTTGTACCGGGCGTCGAAACGCGCGTGCAACTGTTCGAGCATATCACCCTGCGCCGGATCCAGCGCCACCGCTTGCACCACCAGCGGCGCCTCGCGCCAGACCACTTGCTGCGGGCTCGCCAAGCCTTCCCAGACCACGCTGGTGCGCAGAATGTCGTGACGGGCGATGACCTTTTGCAGGTTGTCGGCAAAACCCTGCAAACGCTCAAGACTGTCGAACGCCAGCCGCGATTGCAGCAGGTACGGATCGCCCTGTTCGGCGCTCAGGTGGTGATAAAGAATGCCTTCCTGCAACGGCGCCAGCGGATAGATATCCTGCACGTTCGCCGCTCCACCCGGCACCGTGGCGACGATGCGCTCGATGCTGGCCTGATCGAGTTCAGTCAGGCTGAGCAGGTCCGGGGTGATGTGCGTGCAGCCCGGCGGGATGCGGTTGGCCGGCACATCGATTTCGCGTCCGCTGCCCACGGCGGCGGCCAGCGCAGCGAGGGTTGGCTGACTGAACAGCACGCGCACATCGGCGCTTAGGCCGATCTGACGCATGCGTTCGATCAGGCTCACCGCCAGCAGCGAATGCCCGCCCAGTTCGAAGAAATTATCCTGACGCCCGACGCGCTCGACTTTCAGCACGTCGATCCAGATCTGCGCCAGCGCGGTTTCCACCGCCCCTTCCGGGGCCTGATATTCGCGGCTGAGCCATGCGCCGTGCTCCGGTTCCGGCAAGGCCTTGCGGTCGATCTTGCCGTTGGCAGTCAGCGGCAATGCGTCCAGCCGCACGTAAGCCGCTGGCAGCAGCGCATCCGGCAAACGTGCCTGCAAATGCGTGTGCAACTGTTGAATATCCACCGCCGTGCGCTCGGTGAACCAGGCAATCAGCCGCCCATCGCGAACCAGCACCACCGCCTCTTGCAGCGCAGCGTGGCTGCCGAGCGCGGCTTCGATTTCACCGAGTTCGATACGCACACCACGCAACTTGACCTGATCATCATTGCGCCCCAGGTACTCGATATTGCCGTCGGCCAGCCAACGCGCCTGATCGCCGGTGCGGTACATGCGCGCCTGCGGCTCATCGCTGAACGGATCGAAGAGGAACTGCGCAGCGCTCAGCTCGGGGCGATTCAGATAGCCGCGCGCCACGCCCGCCCCGCCGACATACAACTCGCCCGCCACGCCCACCGGCACCGGACGCTGCTCGGCGTCCAGCACATAGATTCTGGCGTTGGCAATCGGCCGGCCGATATGCAGCGGCTGATCCAGCTCGACCCGGCCCGAGGTGGCGACCACCGTGGCTTCGGTCGGGCCATAGTTGTTGATCACGTCGAAGGTTTGCGCGCGACTGAACTGACGCAGGCGGTCACCGCCGATCAGCAGCGTACGCAAGGTCGGGTGCTGCAACTGCCGGCTGAACGCGTATTCGGCCACCGGCGTCGGCAGGAAGCTGACCTGCAACGGCTGCGCACACCACCAGTCGAGCAACTCGTCGAGGTGCTCGTTGCGGATCGACTGCGGCGGCAGGTGCAAGGTCGCGCCAACGCACAGCGCCGGCCAGACTTCCCAGGCCATGGCGTCGAAACCGAAGCCGGCGACACTCGCGGTCTGGCTGCCGGCCTGCAAATCAAAAGCTTCAGCGTGCCAGTGCACGAGGTTTTCCAGGGTCGCATGCTCGACCATCACGCCTTTCGGTTGGCCGGTGGAGCCGGAGGTGTAGATCACGTAAGCCAGATGGTTCGGCGTCAATGCCGGCAGCTGCGGATTGGTATCCGACAGGTGCTGCCAGAGGTCGTTGTCCAGATCGACGACCGGCACGCCACCGAGCAGATCGCGAGTCGACGCCTGCGCCACGACCGCCACCGGGGCGCAGTCCTGCAACAGATAGGCGATGCGTTCCGCCGGATACGCCGGATCGACCGGCACATAACCGGCGCCGGCCTTGAGGATCGCCAGCAGCGCGACCAGCATGTCCGGGCTGCGCCGGGCACACAGGGCGACCCGGTCATCGGGCTGCACGCCAAGGCCGATCAGGTGATGCGCCAGGCGATTGGCCCGCTGATTGAGTTCGCCATAGCTCACCTGCTGCGCACCTTGCACCGCCGCCAAGGCTTCGGGATGCGCGGCCGCCCGGGCCTCGAACAAATGCTGCACGGTTTGCGCCGGCGGGTAGTCGCGACCGCTGATGTTAAAGCCGACCAGGACCCGCTGGCGTTCGCTCGGCGACAGCACCGAGATCTGCTGCAGCGGCGTTGCTGGCGAGTGCTCCAGAGCGGTCAGCAAATTGTGCAGCGCGGTCTGCAAGTAATCGCAGACCCGCACACCATCCACTTGCGGCACTGCCTGCACGCTCAGGCGGAAACCTGTGCCGAGGTCGTCGACGCTGACCACCAGCGGATAGTTGCTGCGCTCGCGCGAGCTGAGAATCTCGATCCCGTCCCAGGTCACGCCTGCCGGCTCCGCCGCGCTGTGACGGTAGTTGAGCAAGCTGCTGAACAGCGGCAGCGATGCAGCCACACCGCTGCAACGCTGGGCCAGCGACAGCGAAGCCTGCTCATGCGCCAGCAGTTGCGCCAGACGTTCATGAGTAGCGCGCACGCCTTGCTGCACGGCGGTCGCGCCGACGCTGACCCGCAGCGGCAAGGTGTTGATGAACATGCCGAGTGCGCGATCGGCACCCTCGCCGCCCTGCATGCGCCCGAGCAGCACGGTGCCGAACACCACCTCTTCACGCCCCGAGACCTGCGCCAGCACCTGACCCCAGGCCTGGTGCACCAGGCTGGCCGCACTGATACCGAGGCGGCGCGCCTGCTCGCGCAAGCGTTCGGCCACGCCGGCGTCCAGCGTCTGCTCGCTGTCGACGATGCTGCTGCCATCGCCGTGCACGTCCTGCACACCGAAGGCCACGGTCGGCTCGTCGATATCGCCAAGCATGTCGCGGAAGAACGCTTCATGCGCTTCGGCATTGGCCTGCTGTTGCGCCTGCGCCACGTAGTTACGGTACTGCACCGGCATCGGCAACTCGGCACCGCTCGGCTGCAGGCTGTCGTTCATTTCCGCCAGCAGCACTTCCAGTGCGGTGTGGTCGAGCACGATGTGGTGCAGCAACAGGATGCCGACCCAGCGCTGTTGTTCACGGTCTTCGGTGTAGGCCAGACGCATCAGCGGTGCGCGGCGCAGGTCGAGGCGATAGTGACGCGGGTCGAACCGCGCCTGCATCTGCTCCAGCACATCGCCTTCCAGCAGGTCGGCGTCGATCCGCTCCAGTGCCAGCGGCGCTTCACGCCAGACCACTTGCACTGGCTCCTCAAGCCCTTCCCAGACCACGCTGGTGCGCAGAATGTCGTGGCGTGCGATCACCGCGTTCAACGCACGGACGAAGGCCTTGATCTGCGCCAGTCCGGCGAAGGCAAATTGCGCCTGCAACACGTACGGGTCACCGGCGCTGGTCGCCAGATGGTGATAGAGGATCCCTGCCTGCAACGGGGCGAGGCCATAGATGTCCTGCACATTGCCGACGCCGCCAGGCACTGTGTCGACCACGCGGTCGATGGCGGCCTGATCCAGCGTGGCCAGGGGCAGCATGTCCGGGGTGATCAGCGTGCAATCGGCAGGAATCAGATTGTCCGGCACCCGCACGCCGTGGCTGTCACCCAAGGTCGCGGCCAGTGCCGCCACGCTCGGCTGGCCGAACAGCACGCGCACGTCGCAGTGCAAGTCGTGCTGGCGCATGCGCTCGATCAGTTTCACCGCCAACAACGAATGGCCGCCGAGTTCGAAGAAATTGTCGTGCCGCCCGACCTGCTCGACACCGAGCAGGGTCTGCCAGATCCCGGCGATCAGGGTTTCCACCGGCCCCAGCGGTGCTTCGAAACCGCGACGGGCGAACGCATCGCTGTCCGGTTGCGGCAAGGCTTTGCGATCGAGCTTGCCGTTGGTGGTCAGCGGTAACGCGTCGAGGCGCACAAACGCGCTCGGCACCATGTAGTCGGCGAGCGACAGCAGCAATTCGTCGCGCAGTTGCGCGGCGCTCGGCTCAGTGCCCTCGGCCAGCCAATAGGCCACCAGACGCTGATCACCGGGGCTGTCTTCGCGGGCGATCACCACCGCTTCGCGTACCCCGGCGCAGGCGGCGAGGCGAGCTTCGATTTCACCGAGTTCGATGCGGAAGCCACGGATCTTCACTTGATCATCATTACGCCCCAGGTATTCGAGGCTGCCATCCGTGGTCCAGCGCGCCAGGTCACCGGTCTTGTACAGGCGTGCTTCGGCACGGCCGCTGAACGGGTCGGCAATAAAACGCTCGGCGGTCAGCGCCTCGCGGTTGAGGTAGCCGCGGGCAACCCCGGCACCACCAACGTACAACTCGCCGATCACGCCGGCCGGCACCGGTTCGCGCTGCGCGTCGAGCACGTACAGTTGCAGGTCGGGAATGCCCACGCCAATCGGGCTGCGCCCCACCAACAGCGCATCGGCTGCTTCCAGTGGGCGGTAGGTAACGTGCACCGTGGTTTCGGTGATGCCGTACATGTTCACCAGCCGCGTACCGGCATTGCCGACCCGCGCGTACCACGGTTTGAGCAGGCCCGGTTCCAGCGCTTCGCCGCCGAAAATCACCTCGCGCAGCGAGTGTTGCAACGGGCTGCGGCCCTGCGCGGCGATCAACTGGCGGAAGGCGCTCGGGGTCTGATTGAGCACGGTCACGCCAGTGCGACAGAGCAGCGCGTAGCAGTCGTCCGGCAAGCGGCTGACAGCTTGCGGCACCAGCAACAACTGGCCGCCAAACGCCAGCGCGCCCCAGATTTCCCACACCGAGAAGTCGAAAGCGAAGGAATGGAACAACGCCCACACGTCCTGCGGGTTGAAGTTGAACCAGTCGTGGGTCGCCGAAAACAGACGCGTGACGTTGCGGTGTTCGACCATCACACCCTTGGGCTGCCCGGTGGAGCCCGAGGTGTAGATCACATAAGCGAGATGGTGTGAGGTCAGTTCGGGAATTTGCGGATTGCTGGTCAGCTCGGCCTGCAACTGCACGCTGTCGAGATCGATGACCGGCACGTTGAGTGCGCCAACCCGCTCCAGCGTATCGGCCTGGGTCAGCACCGCCACCGGGGCGCTGTCCTGCAAGGTGTAGGCGATGCGCTCCAGCGGATACGCCGGGTCGATCGGCACGTACCCGGCGCCGGCCTTGAGGATACCGAGCAAGCCGATGATCATTTGCGGGCCGCGCTCGACACAGATCGCCACGCGTTGATCCGGGCGAATCCCCTGTGCCAGCAGGTGATGGGCAAGCTGATTGGCGCGGCGATTGAGTTCGCCGTAGCTCAGCGTCTGCTCTTCGAACAGCAGCGCTGTGGCCTCGGGTCGCGCCGCCGCGTGGGCCTCGAACTGCTGATGAATCAGCGGCGTTTGCGGGAACTGCGGCAACGGCGAGTTGACCCCGTGCAGCAGGTATTCGCGCTCGGCCGCCGGCAGGATATTCAGGCGTTGCAGCGGTGCATCCGGGGTCGATTGCAAGGCCTGCAGCAGGCTGTGCAACGCGGTGTGCAGGTAAGCGGCGATGCGTTCGGCACCCAGCGCCGCATCGGCCAGCGCAGTGATGCGCAAGTCTACGCCGAGGTCGTCGATGTTGATCGTCAGCGGGTAGTTGGTGCGCTCGCGGGCGCCCAGCACTTGCACGCCGGGGGCCAGTTCGCTGACTTCGGCGATTTCTTCACTGCTGCTGTGGCGATAGTTGAGGATCGCGCTGAACAATGGCGTCGGCACCGCCACCGCACTGCAACGCTGGGCCAGCGCCAGCGAGGTCTGCTCATGACCGAGCAGCGCGGTCAGGCGTCGATGGGTGGCCAGCACCCCGGCACGCACGCCGTCCTGCCCGACATCCACCCGCAGCGGCAAAGTGTTGATGAACATCCCCAGCGCCTGTTCGCCACCCTCACCCGCCTCCATCCGCCCCAGCAGCACGGTGCCGAACACCACGGCGGTGCGGCCCGACAACTGGCCGAGCACCCGCGCCAGCGCCAGGTGCATCAGACTCGCGACACTGACCCCGAGCTGGCGCGCCTGGCCGCGCAGGTGCCGGCTGAAATCGGTGTCGAGCATCAGCACGGCTTCTTCGATGTCCTGGCCGTCGCCCTGCACATCCTGCAGACCACACGGCAAGGTCGGCTCGTCGATGTCGGCGAGCATCTCGCGGAAAAACCCTTCGTGAACCTGCTCGTCCAGACGCAGGCGGGCCTTGGCCAGGTGATCGCGGTACGGCACCGGCGGCCCGACCTGCGCAGTCTGGCCAAGCAGATGCGCGCGGGTTTCGCGGCGCACCACATCGAGTGCCACGTGGTCCATGATCAGGTGATGGAACAGCAACAGCGCAACCACGCGCCCATTGGCCGGGTCCATGGCGTAGACCAGACGCAGCAGCGGCGCCTGCTGGATGTCGAGGCGGAAGAACCGTGGATCGTGGCGCTCCAGCAGTTGCGTCAGGACATCCGCGCCCGGTTCGAGCAGGATTTCTTCGCAGTGCAATGTCGCATGCCGCTGCACCACCTGCAGCGGTTCATCCAGGCGTTCCCAGACGAACGAAGTGCGCAGAATGTCGTGGCGTTCGATCATCCATTGCAGCGCCTCGGCGAAGGCTTCGAGATGTTCGCGGCTGTCGAAGGCGAATCGGGCTTGTGACACGTAAGGATCGCCGGCGGGCGCCGACAGGTGCAGATAGAGCATGCCTTCCTGCAGCGGCGCCAGCGGGTAAATGTCCTGCAGGTTGGCGGCGCCGCCGGGCACATTGGCCACTAGCCGGTCGATGGTCGACTGATCCAGCGTCACCAGCGGCAGCATGTCCGGGGTGATGCG
Organism: Pseudomonas sp. GM30; assembly: GCF_000282275.2. Classification (NCBI taxonomy): domain Bacteria; kingdom Pseudomonadati; phylum Pseudomonadota; class Gammaproteobacteria; order Pseudomonadales; family Pseudomonadaceae; genus Pseudomonas; species Pseudomonas sp. GM30. Next base: position 79,700 of record NZ_AKJP02000005.1, read on the forward strand.
AAACGCCGGGCTCAGCCAGTCGCCACCGTGTTGCGCGACCAGTTCCAGCAGTTGCGCCTTGTGTTCGCTGAGGCTGTCCCACAACGCATCGTCCAGGGCGTCGTCGCTGCCCAGAATGACCAAGTCTTCATCTTCCTGTTGAAGGCGGATCGCATGGGTGGAAAGAACAGCCATCAGTTCGCTGAAATGCATGGGATAACCTGCTGTAAATACGAGAAAAAGGAGCGCGCAGCCGCGAGTCCGTGCCTGCTGCGCGCAGCCTGGAAAAGCTAAAACATCGGGGCTTGCGGGGCTGACATGGGAAGCGGGGACAAGCCAGCCTCCCTGCGGGTGAGCAACCGAATACCTGTGGCGAGGGAGCTTGCTCCCGCTGGGCTGCGTAGCAAGCCCCGATGTTGTGCATCAGGAACCGGGGGACGCTTTGCGCCCCAGCGGGAGCAAGTTCCCTCGCCACAGGTTCGGTGTCAGACGCAGAGTTCAGAGCCGACGTTTGCGGGCGAGGCTCGGGATGGTAGTTTGCGGGATGAACACGTGCTGCGCCTCGGGCATGGTACTGAGTGCCAGCGCCGCCAGCGTCGGCTGGCTGAACAGCGCCCGAGCGTCGGTGTGCAAACCGCTCTGACGCATGCGCGCCACCAGACTCACCGCCAGCAACGAATGCCCGCCGAGTTCGAAGAAGTTGTCGTGACGACCGACCTGTTCTACGCCGAGCACCTCGCCCCAGATCTGCGCCAGCGCGGTTTCGACTTCACCCTCGGGCGCCACGTATGGGCGATTGATGACTGCATCTGCCCCCGGCTCCGGCAAGGCTTTGCGGTCGATCTTGTCGTTCGGTGTCAGCGGCAAAGCGTCGAGCAGCACAAACGCGCCGGGCACCATGTACTCCGGCAAACGCTCCAGCACATGCGCGCGCAAGGTTTCCAACGATGGCGCGTCGATGCCGGCGCGCAAGCTGTACCAGGCCACCAGACGCTCATCGCGGACCATCACCACCACTTGGCGAATCGCCGGATGCTCGATCAGCCGCGCCTCGATTTCCCCCGGTTCCAGACGCAAGCCACGCAGCTTGATCTGGAAGTCATTGCGGCCGAGGAATTCCAGCTCGCCATGGTTGTTGTAACGCGCCAGATCGCCGGTGCGGTACAGGCGGTCCCCCGGAACAAACGGGCTGTCGATGAAGCGCTCGGCCTGCATTTGCGGCAAGCCGTAATAACCCCGCGCGACACCGACGCCGCCGATGTGCAACTCGCCGCTGACGCCTTGTGGCACCGGTTGACCGTACGCATCGAGCACGTACAAACGGGTATTGCTCAGTGCTGTACCGATCGGCACCACGTTGTCCGGCACCGGCATATGCGGTTCCAGCGTCCAGCCCGTGCTGTCCACCGTGGTTTCAGTCGGGCCATAAACGTTGTGCAACCGCACCCACGGCAGGCGATCACGCACTAGGCGCGCCAGCGCCGCACTGAGTTCGCCGCCACCGTTGAGCACATCGGTCAGGCTGGTGCACTGCTCGACACCGTCCTGCTCGATGAACTGCTGCAACAGCGCCGGGACGAATTTGACTACGGTGACCTGATGCTCGCGAATGGTCTGCACCACATAGGCCGAATCGCGGTTGCCGTCCGGTCGCGCCAGTACCAGACGCATCCCGGAGCACAGCGGCCAGAAGATCTCCCACACCGAACTGTCGAAGCTGAACGGCGCCTTTTGCAGCAGCGCACCGTGTTCGGTCGGCGGACTGAGCTGCGAGCCCCAGTGCACCATGTTGCAGGCGCTGCGATGCTCGATCATCACCCCTTTCGGCAACCCGGTGGAGCCCGAGGTGTAGATCATGTAGGCGAGGTTCGACGCACGCAGGCCCGGCACCTGAAGATTGTCTGACGGCTGCTGCTCCCAACTGCCGCGATCCAGATTGATCGTCGTCACATCCGGCTCGCCGAGCAATTGCCGCGTGGCGTCATGCACCAGCAGTGCGACCGGCGCGCTGTCCTGCAACATGTAGTTCAGGCGCTCCAGCGGATAGTCCGGATCCAGCGGCACATAAGCACCACCGGCCTTGAGGATGCCGAGCAAACCAACGATCAGATCCAGCCCGCGCTCGACGCAGATTGCTACGCGCGAGTCCGGTTGCACGCCGAGTTCACGCAGATGATGGGCCAGGCGGTTGGCGCGCTGATTGAGCTCGCGATAGGTCAGGTTTCCTTGCGCGGATTGCAGCGCGATGGCCTCCGGTTTGCGCCGCACCTGCGCTTCGAACAACGCGTGCAGTGGCTGCTCCAGCGGACAATCGACCTCGGTGGCGTTGAAGGTGATCAGCAAGCGTTGCAACTCCTCCGCTTGCAGGATCGGCAAGCGGTTCAACGGCTGTTGCGGGGTCTGCTCCAACGCCTGCACCAAGCCGCTCAACACCGCTTGCATGTAACCGCAAATCCGTTGCGCGCCAATCTGCGCCACGGCCCTGCCGGTCAGGCGCAAGCCGTTGCCAAAATCATCCACGCTCATGGTCAGCGGGTAATTGGTGCGCTCCTCGTTGGCCAGGGTTTCGATGCCTCGCCAGGCCTGACTGGATGGCTCCAGCAGTTCGGATTCGTCACTGTGCCGGTAGTTGAGCAGCGCGCTGAACAACGGTGACGGCGAGGCGACGCCGCTGCAGCGCTGAGCCAGTGCCAGCGACGCGTGCTCATGGCCGAGCAGCGCGGTCAGCCGCGCATGGGTGGCGCGCACGGCGTCGAGCACCCCGGCATCGACATCGATGCGCAGCGGCAAGCTGTTGATGAACACGCCCAAGGCCCGGTCGGCGCCCTCGCCGCCCTGCATGCGCCCCATCAGCACGGTGCCGAACACTACGCGCTGCTGGCCGGATGTCGCCGCCAGCACCCGCGCCCACGCCAGATGAATCAGGCTCGCCACGCTGACCCCGGCCTGTCGCGCCTGGGTGCGCAAACGCTGATAGACGTCAGCCGGCAGCGCCTGCTGCGCTTCGTCGATACCGCGCCCGTCGCCCTGCACTTCCTGCAGCCCGAATGGCAGGGTCGGCTCGTCGATGTCCGCCAGTTGCGCGCGGAAAAACGCCTCGTGTTCCTGCTCGCTGACGCCCAGCCGTGTCTGCGCCACGTAATTGCGATACGGCACCGGCGGTGCCAGCGCCACGACCTGCCCCGACAGGCTGGCCTGCATCTCGCCGCGCATTACTTCAAGAGCGATGTGATCCATGGCCAGGTGATGGAACAGCAGAATCCCCACCACCCGATCCAGCACAGGATCACGGGCATACACCAGGCGCATCAGCGGCGCCTGACTGACGTCGAGGCGATAACGCCGGGCGTTGAAACGCTGGTGCAACTGCTCGATGATCGGGCCGTTGGCCGGGTCCAGTTCGACCTCCTGCAACGGCAGAATCGCCTCGCGCCACACCACCTGCACCGGGGTGGTCAGACCTTCCCAGAGCACCGCGGTGCGCAGAATGTCGTGGCGCGCCATGACCTGACGCAGCGCCGCAGCGAAGGCCTCGACCCGCTCGATGCTGTCGAACGCCAGTTGCGATTGCAGCAGGTACGGATCGCCCTGCGCGGCGGTGATGTGGTGGTAGAGAATGCCTTCCTGCAGCGGTGCCAACGGATAAATATCTTGCACGTTGGCCGCCCCGCCCGGCACCGTCGCAACGATGCGGTCAATGGTCGGCTGATCCAGTTGCAGCAGGGTCAGCATATCCGAGGTGATGTGGGTGCAATCGGCGGCGATGCGGTTGGCCGGCACTTCGATCTCTCGACCGCTGCCGACCGAAGCCGCCAGCGCTGCAAGCGTTGGCTGACTGAACAGCACGCGCACGTCGCTGCTCAGATCGAGCTGACGCATGCGCTCGATCAGAATCACTGCCAGCAGCGAATGCCCGCCCAGCTCGAAGAAATGATCGTGGCGCCCGACCCGCTCCACTTGCAGGACTTCGGCCCAGATCTGTGCCAGGGCGATTTCGACCTCCCCCTGCGGCGCCTCGTATTCGCGGCGGATCAGATCGTCCGGCCCGGGCACCGGCAGTGCCTTGCGATCGACCTTGCCGTTGGCGGTCAGCGGCAGCGCCGACAGACGCACATAGGCGCTCGGCAGCATGGCACTGCTCAGGCGGGTTTTCAGCTGCGCGTGCAGCTCATTGATGTCCAGCGGCGCCTGCTCGGTGAACCACGCCAGCAATTGCCCGTCGCGCACCAGCACCACCGCTTCGCGCACCGCTGGATGGCTGGCGAGTGCGCTCTCGATCTCGCCCGGTTCGATGCGGATGCCACGGATTTTCACCTGATCATCGTTGCGCCCCAGATAGTCCAGATTGCCGTCGGCGCGCCAACGTGCAAGGTCGCCGGTGCGGTACATGCGCGCGCCCGGTGCAGTGCTGAACGGATCGCGCAGGAAGCGTTCGGCGTCAAGCTCTGCGCGGTTCAGGTAACCGCGCGCCACCCCGGCCCCGCCGACGTACAATTCGCCCGCCACACCCGGCGGCACCGGTTGCTGCTGCTCGTCGAGCAGATACACCGTGGCGTTGCTCACCGGTTTGCCGATGTGCAGCGGCTGCCCGGCGTCGATGCGTCCGGAGGTTGCCACCACGGTGGCTTCGGTCGGCCCGTAGTTGTTGATCACTTCAAACGAGGGCTGACGCGGGAACTGGCGCAGGCGATCGCCGCCGATCAGCAGCGTGCGCAATGTCGGGTGATCGAGCTGGCGGCTGAACGCGTATTCGGCGATCGGCGTCGGCAAAAAGCTCACCTCCAGCGGCTGCGCACGCCACCAGTCGAGCAGCGCATCGATGTCTTCGCTGCCCTCGCTGACCGGCGCCAGGTGCAGGGTCGCGCCCACGCATAGCGCCGGCCAGACTTCCCAGGCCATCGCATCGAAACCGAAACCGGCCAGGCTTGAGGTATGGCTGCCGGCATGCAGGTCGAAAACGTCAGCGTGCCAATCGACCAGGTTGCACAGGGTGCGGTGCTCGACCATCACCCCCTTGGGCAGGCCGGTCGAACCGGAGGTGTAAATCACATAAGCGAGGTTCGCCGGGGTCAGCCCCGGCACCTTCGGCGCGTCGACCCGGCCAGCCGACCAACTCGGCTGATCCAGCTCGATCACCGGCACCGACAAAGCCGGCAAATGCTCGCGCAGCGCACGCTGGGTCAGCACCGCGATTGGCGCGCTGTCCTCCAGCAGGTAGCTCAGGCGCTCGGCCGGATGCGCCGGATCCAGCGGTACATACGCGGCGCCAGCCTTGAGGATCGCCAACAGTCCGACCAGCGTGTCGAGCCCGCGCCGGGCAACGATCGCCACCCGGTCATCCGGGCGCACCCCGAGATCGAGCAGATGATGAGCCAGCGCGTTGGCGCGTTGATTGAGTTCGGCATAGGTCAGGTTTTGCCCCTGATCAACCGCCGCCAGCGCCTGCGGCCGCAGCGTCGCCTGCGCTTCGATACGTTGCTGAAGGGTCGTCGGCGCCGGGTAGTCCACCCGCGTGGCATTCCACTGTTGCAGCCGCGCGGTTTCTTCCGGCGTGCTCAGCTCGAAATCCGCCACCGCCAGGTTCACCGCTTCCAGCCCCTGCTCCAGAATCAGCAACCAGCGTTCAGCCAGGGCCTCGACTTCGTCGGCACTGAAATACGCCTCGCTGTAGATCAGGTACAGCCGCGCGTCGTCATTGGCCAGATTGCTCAGCAAATGCACCGCCAACGGTGTGGCCTCTTCGCCGTTCGAGGCCTTGATGATCCGTCCCGAGGCCTCGCCGTAGCGATAATCGTGAGTGCCCTGCTCGTAGGACACCGTGACCTCGAACAGCTGCGAGCGCTCCTCCCGCAGCAGGCCGAGGGCGCGATTCATCTCACTCACGGGAAAACGCTGATGGCGAAAGTCCTGGCGCAGTTCATCGCGAATCGCCCGGACCAGTTCAGCGAACGTGCAGTGGCGACCGAAGCCCATGCGCACCGCACTGACCTGGGCGAACAGCCCGAGCGTGGATTTGAAGCGCGCCCCGGAGCGGTTGAGAATCGGCAGCCCCACCACCCATTCGTCACGTTGCGCGGTGCGGCTGAAGTAGACATGCAGCGCCGCCAGCAACACATGGAACGCCGAGGCCCCGAACGCTCGGGCTACCTGCTGCATGCGCTCGTGCAACAGCGCCGGCAAAGGCTGCGCGTAGACCTGCGTCTGCGCGGCTTGGCCGGCCAGGCTCTGCTGATGCCGTGGCAGCAACAGCGGCTCGGGCAATTGTCGGTACTTGTCCAGCCAGTAGGCGCGATCCTGCGCATAACGGCGCGACGCGTGATAGCGCGCATTGTCCTCGATGAAGTCGATGTACGACGGCGCCGCGACCGGTGTCGGTTGGCCGTGCGCCAGCGCGTTGTAGATCTCGTCCAGTGACTTGAACATTTCGCCGAAGCCCCAGCCATCGACGATCAAGTGATGAGCCTGCACGGACAGCCAGTGTCGCTGCTCATCGAGACGGATCAACAGAAAACGCAACAGGCAGCCGCCGTCCAGTACAAAGGGCTGATCGATGCGCGCCTGCACCAATGCCCGCGCCGCCGATTCCGGGTCGCTGTGCGCCGACACATCGTCGATCGGCATCGGCACCGCTACTGACCGGGCGAACTGCTGCAAAGGCAAGCCATCGGCACCGGCGCCCGGCAGCAGAATCGTGCGCAGCGCGTCATGCCGGGCCACCAGCAGCTCCAGCGCAGCCTGCATTCGCGCCGGATCCAGCGGCCCGCTGAGGTCCAGGTATCCGCCGATGTTGTACAGCGGCGAATCCCCGCGACTCAGCTGGTCCAGCCAGATATCCAGCTGCGCAGCGGTCAGCGGATACGTCTGGAACGAAGCGGACGGCGTGGCTACCGCAGAGGCAGAAATAGGCGGCATAAGATCCTTCTCATGTGATTTTGCGCCTATTCAAGCATCGGCCCCGATGCCGACATGACACGTAAAACCCGGACAACCCCGCCCCCGGCGCTGGCCTGTCAGCACTTGTTGAGCCTGATTGGCTGGGAACTGGCTAAAAGTTCGGAGAGGAAATACTGAAAATCTTGTAGGAAAAATGCCACACACCAGCGCTGCCATTGACCTGCGTAATAACTCCAAAAAAAACAACAGCCCCGGTTTTCAGGGTCTTGCCGTGACCAAACAGTCACACGATGCGCGACACCTGTAGCAAAAGGCGTCAGAAGCCCGGCGCCAAGTTTCAGAAATGATGGCACTTTGTGTCCCTGTTTTCCCTTACAGACGTAGGACAAATCCATAGGCTTAAATCCCGCCCCAGATCAGTTTCAAGGAGAAACGATTGCGTGGGCGGCTTTTGCATAAACAGCGGACGACTCGGTGATGACTCGGAACCAGGGATGACAAGGATATGAATCTGACCGGCAGCATTCGCAACATGGAAAACCCGCACTTCTACTGGCAACTGGGGGAATTGATTGCCAGCACCGGCGACGATCATTTCGCCAGCAATATGTTCCAGCTGGTCGACACCCTGGTGCCGGTCAATCGCGTCGATCTCAGTGAGTGGACGCTGGACGAGCGTCAGGCCAGCGTGGTCGAGATCAAGGCGCTGGGCAGCGCCGGACTGCCGCAGACCTTCCCGCCACCGGACCCGTTGAAGAGTCCTGACGATCATCCGTTGTTGCAGAAAATGATCGAGATGAATGACTCTCTGCTGATTCAACTCAAAGCGTCGCTCCAGCCGCAACATCCGCAGCACAGCGTGCACCAGTGCAATCTGGTGTCCCGCACCTCCAATCGCCGCTGTGTCATCTCGTTCTACCGACCGCATACGCAACGGGTGTTTTCCCTGCCGGAGCTGTCGTTTCTGAAAAGCCTGTCCGACACCCTGCTGCCGCTGATCGAACGGCACGCGCAGCTCAGTCGACAGATCGTCGCCAAACAGCCGCGCCTGCCCTTGGCCGATCTGGAGCAGGCGCCGTTGCAGCAGGTGTTCGACGAACGTCTGGCGCTGGGCGGCATCGTGCTGTCGGCGCGAGAGAAAGAAGTCTGCCTCGGTTTGTTGACCGGCGGTACCGTGCCGCAACTGGCGGAGAAGCTACGGGTCAAGAGCAGTTCGGTCGAGACCTACCTCAAACGGGCGACCGCCAAACTGGGAGTCAGCGGACGGCATGGCCTGGCGCGCTGGATGGCCGGGGCGTAACCGCACGGTCGTGTTCAACAGTGTTCGATGGTGGTGTGGGGACGCGGTCCCCGGCACGTATTTTTTCTGCATGAGAGCGTTCGATGCTGCGCATTTCCCTGCTGTCCCTCGCCGTGTTGTTGGCCGGTTGTTCATTGATTCCCGAGTACCAGCGCCCTGCTTCACCGAGCGCTGCGCAGTACCCGCAAGGCGCGGTTTACCCGGCACCGACACCCGGCGCAGCGCGCACCGAAGACTGGCGCACGTTGTTCAGAGACCCGGCGCTGCAACAGTTGATCGAAAGCGCGCTGGTGAACAATCGCGATCTGCGGGTGGCCGCGCTGAACGTCGAGGCGTTTCAGGCGCAGTACCGCATCCAGCGCGCCGATTTGCTGCCGGCGGTGTCGGCCAATGCCAGCGAGTCGCGCCAGCGCCTGCCGCCCAGCGTGACCGGCAGCAAAGCCATGATCAATTCGACCTACGCGGTGAACCTGGGCGTCAGTGCCTATGAATTGGATTTTTTCGGCCGGGTGCGCAGCCTCAGCGAGCAGGCGCTGCAAACCTGGCTGGCGACCGAGCAGGCGCGGCGCAGCGCCGAGCTGAGTCTGGTGGCCAACGTCGCCAATGCCTACCTGACCTGGCGCGCCGATCAGGAGTTGCTCGAACTGACGCGCCAGACCCTGGCCGCCGATGAGCAAAGCCTGCGCCTGACCACGCGCAACCGTGAGGCCGGCAAGTCTTCGGCGCTGGAACAGGCGCAGGCGCAAACCAGCGTCGACAGTTCGCGAGCCAGTCTGGCGCGATACAAACGTCAGGTAGCGCAGGATCTGAACGGCCTGACGCTGCTGGTCGGCGCGCCAGTCCCCGAGCAACTGCCGGCGCAACCACTGGCCAGCGATCTGCTCCAGCAATTGCCGGCCGGGCTGCCTTCGGATCTGCTGCAACGGCGCCCGGACATACTGCAGGCCGAGTACCAACTGAAAGCGGCCAACGCCAATATCGGTGCGGCGCGCGCGGCGTTTTTTCCCAGTGTCAGTCTGACCGCCAGCGCTGGCACCTCCAGCCGCGATCTGTCCGGGCTGTTTAGCGCCGGCTCCGGGGCGTGGACGTTCCAGCCGCAAATCAACTTGCCGATTTTCAACGCCGGCAGCCTGCGCGCGAGCCTGGATTATTCGAAATTGCAGAAAGACGTTGCGGTCGCCGAATACGAAAAATCGATTCAAACCGCGTTTCAGGAAGTCGCCGACGGGCTGGCGGCGCGCAGCACTTATCAGCAGCAATTGCAGGCGCAGCGCGATCTGGTGCAGGCCACTCAGGACTACTACAACCTGGCGCAACACCGTTATCAGAATGGCGTCGACAGCAGCCTGACGTTTCTCGATGCACAACGTTCACTGTTCAGTTCGCAGCAGGGGCTGATCACTGATCGCCTCGCGCAACTGGTGGCCGAGGTCAACCTGTACACCGCGCTGGGCGGCGGCTGGCGGGCGGATGAGGCGAATGTTCAGTAGTCCGTCGTCACTTTTTCTTACACCTTTTGTCGCCCGATCCTGCGCCGTGCGGCGATCCGTGGCCGGCCTCTGCCGTCAGTTTGGTATCATGCGCCGCTTTTACGGTTAACCCCCCGCCAGTCCTGCCGACTGACGGGCTGCAAAAGGCGGTATTAGATGACGGCTTTGTTGACTCGCCGCAAGGTGCTTGCGGGAATGGGCGTGCTGGGCCTGGGCCTGCTCGCGGGCTGCGACACCCGTGGCCAACTGTCGTACAAGTACGGCAAGGACCTGAGTGACAAGATCCTCGGGCGCACCTTCAAGCTGAAGAACACCGACGGCGAAACCATGACGCTGTCGAGCTTTCGCGGGATGATGCCGATGATCTTCTTCGGCTTCACCCAATGCCCGGCGGTGTGCCCGACCACCCTCGCCCGCGCCGCGCAAATCAAGAAGCTGATGGGCAAGGACGGCGACCGTCTGCAGGTGATCTTCATCACCCTCGACCCGGAACGCGACACGCCGCAGATCCTCGACGCCTACGTCAAAGCTTTCGATCCGAGCTTTGTCGCGCTGTACGGCACGCTGGAAGAAACCCAGGCCACCGCCAAGGAATTCGACGTGTTCTTCGAGAAGGTGCCGGCCGGCGACACCTATACCATCTCCCACACGTCCACCAGTTACGTCTACGACTCGCGCGGCCAGCTGCGCCTGGGTCTGTCCGTATCGCTTTCGGCACAAGAGTGCACGGAAGATTTGCTCACCGTTATGGAGGTCTGCTGATGCACCCCGTTTTGAACAACATCAAACGCGCCGTTTTCGCTGTGTCCCTGCTGGGCCTGGCTTTTCAGGCCAGCGCTCAGACCAAGGTCGACGACGCCTGGGTGCGTGCGACCGTGCCGACCCAATCGGCCAGCGGCGCGTTCATGACCGTCACCGCGGACAGCGACAGCAAACTGCTGAGCGTGGCCTCGCCGGTGGCCAAAGATGTGCAGATCCACGAAATGTCGATGAAGAACGACGTGATGAGCATGGGCCCGGTCAAATCGGTCGACCTGCCAGCCGGCAAAGCCGTCACCTTCGACCCGAACGGCTACCACGTGATGCTGATGGGCCTGACCGGCCAGCTCAAGGAAGGCGAAAGCGTACCGCTGACCCTGACCGTGGAAAACGCCAAGGGCGAGAAGCAGACCGTCGAAGTCAAAGCCGAAGTTCGTGCGCTGACGCACATGGAAGGTCACGATCACAGCAAGATGCATTGATCTGACTTTGCGGCAAAAAAAAACGGGCGGCCTGATCGATGATCAGGTCGCCCCTTTTTTATCGCGCATGTCAGCCGCGTTTGCGGGCCAGTGCATTGCGCACGCTTTCCCTCGACATCCCCGAGCGCGATGCCGCCGCAGTTTTCTCCGCGGGCGCCGCCGCCAACTGCTGCTTACGCTTCAACACCTGACTCCAGCGATAACCGAGATAACCGGCCGCCGCAAAGAATCCCAGCCAACCAGTGATCAGGTTGACCACCGTCCACAGCCCGAGGGTGATCAGCACGGTTTTCCAGGTGAACAGCTTCAGGTTGTGGTCGACGGGCACCGTTTCAACCGGTGCCTGCTGCGCCACTGGAATCTGCTGCACTCCATCCAGATCAAAGCGCAATGAGAAATCCGCCCCCGGTACCTGGACATTTATCTGATTACCTTCAGCGGTATGCACCCGCACTTCGCCATTGACGACCGACACCGAACTGAAACTGATCTGGGTTTCGTGATGAATCTCGCCGTTGACCAAGGTCACGACCGTTCGTTGTTCGCCATTGGGGGTGTCGCGCATGTCGATTCCTTGAGAACTCCACGTCGGACGACGTGCGAAGGGAAAATCCGTTGGGCTCGAATGCTACTGAGTGGCCATCAGGCTGTCCAGAAACAACCCGCTCGATGCTGATGGAAAGCTTGCTTTACATAGAAGAAAATTTTAGTAAGTATGTAAAGGGTCTTTTACACAGGAAGTTGAAAAATGAACCGGTACTACCTCGAAATGGGCGCAGCCTTGATCCTCTACATGCTGGTGTTGACGGCCTCAGTGATCGCCACGCAATACCTGACGGAAGCCAACATGATTCTGCGCTCAGCCGTCGCGCTGACACCGGTTATTCCGGCAGGATTGATGTGCTGGAGCGTCGTGCGCAATATGCGGCGCCTGGACGAAATGCATCTGCGTATCCAGTTCGAAGCGCTGGGATTTGCCTTCGCCGCTTCGGCGTTGCTGACCTTCAGTTACGGTTTTCTGGAAAACGTCGGCGCCCCACACATCCCGTGGACTTGCGTGTGGCCCGTGATGGGCGCGATGTGGATTCTCGGCCTGCAAATCGCTCGACGTCGCTACCAATGAAAAATCGCCTCAAGGCACTGCGCGCCGAGCGCAACTGGTCGCAGGTCGATCTGGCGGAACGCCTCAAGGTGTCGCGGCAGACGATCAATGCCATCGAAAACGAACGTTATGACCCGAGCCTGCCGCTGGCCTTTCAAATTGCCCGGACGTTCGAATTACCGATTGAAAGCATTTTCGACGACGGTTCGAACTGATCGCCGAATTGGCCGCCGGTGGGCGATGCCTGAGCGTTATCAGCTCCCGGCATCGCCATGCGCCTCTTCAAAAAAGTAATCCTTCCAGCTGTCAGCCTTGTTCTTCAGCACGCCCAGTTCCTGCAATTTTTCGGCATAGATAAACGTGCGCTGCGGCACCACCGTGAAGTCGATTTCGGGATCGGTGACGATCTTCTCGACCAGCGCCAGCGGCAGCTTCGACTGTTCGACGCGGATGTACGCCTGAGCGGCGGCGGGTTTGTCGGCCTTGATGATTTTTTCCGCTTCGGCCAACGCGTCGTAGAACGCCTTGTAGGTCCTGGGATTTTCGTCGTGGAATTTTTCCGTGGTGTAGAGCACGTTGAACGTGGCCTGGCCACCGAGCACGTCGTAGGAACTCAACACCTTGTGCACGTTGGGGTTTTGCAGCGCCTGATACTGAAACGGCGGACTGGAGAAATGCGCGTTGATTTCCGAACCGCCGGCAATCAGCGCCGCCGTGGCGTCCGGGTGCGGCAAGCTGACCGAGATGTCGTCAAACTTCTTGTACTGATCATTGCCGAACTCCCTGGCCGTTTCGATCTGCAAGGTCCGCGACTGGAACCCCACGCCCGCCGCCGGCACGGCGATGCGGTCCTTGTCGCTGAAATCCTTGAGGGTCTTGATGTTCGGGTTGTTGGTCAGCAGGTAATTGGGCATCGAGCCGAGCGAGGCAATCGCCTTGACGTTCTGTTTGCCACGGGTGCGATCCCACACGGTGAGCATCGGCGGCACCCCGGCGGAGACCACGTCCAGCGCGCCGGTCAGCAACGCTTCGTTCATGGCAGTGGCGCCGGAGATGCTGTTCCAGTCGACCTTGATCTCCAGCCCCTGCGCCTTGCCGTGTTTTTCGATCAATTGCTGATCACGCACCACATCGAGAATCAGATAACCGATACCGAATTGCTGGGCGATGCTGATCTTGCCTTCGGCCTGGACGGCGCCGCTGAACAGCAGACTGCCTGCCAGGGATGCGGCCAACAGAGTCAGCGCAGAACGTTTGAACGGTATGGCCATGACAACCTCGCAACTGGGGTGGATTTGCTCAAAGGCCGGACTCTATCGCTATAAAAAACAGAAATTAAATACCGTTATCGAATATCCATAGCACGCTCATGTTTGCCGTTGCGCGCTGATTTAAACAGCCTGAAACAATAAATCTGCCACCGGATACAAGCCGTGCGTCAGCCACTATCGGGCTGACACCAACGCCAATCACGGCCTCAAGCCCTGCGCCGCGCCTGCGAGAGCGGATCAGCCACGCGTTTAAAAGGACGATCAGACAGCCCGCCCTTGGTATCATCGCGCACACTTTTATGACGGTTTGATGGCTGGAAGGTCTTTGTTTGTGAGCGTTTTATTGCGTTGGTTGCGGCAGCCGCATGCCCGCCTGTTTTCTCTGATACTGCTGGTGCTGATCGTGCCGGTGTGCCTGCGCGCGGCGTTGGGCTGGTCGTCGCCGCTCGGCTATTTGTCCGACCTGGCGATTGGCAGTTTGCTGGTGCTGTTGCTGCATCGCCGTGCGTGGTGGCTGGCGTTGCCGTTGCTGCTGTTCTGGGGGTTGCTGGCGCTGGCGACGGCCGAGTTGGTCAGCGCTGTCGGCCGACTGCCGAACCCATCCGACCTGCATTACCTGATTGACCCGCAGTTCGTGGAAAACTCCACCGGTGGTGGCTTTGCCCATCCGGCGCTGGGCGGTGCCCTGTTGCTGGCGCTGCTGCTCTGGTTGCTGACGCGTTTCGCCAATCGCGCGCAACCTGCTGCGGCCCTGCCCCGTGCCGTGTGGGCCGCACCGGCGCTGCTGTTCGCCGCGCACTGGGGCGTGCAAAACCTGTGGCCGAGCGAGGAAGACCCGTGGCGCCTGTACAACCTGCCGCATCAATTGCTGGCCGCGCAAGTCGCCGACCTGCAGTTGCAGGCCGAGGAATGGCTGGACGGTGACGTCGAAGAACCCGCGCCACAGATGGCCGGGCTGACCGATCTGGATCTCAATGGCCACAAGCTGCTGGCCGCACCGGGGCAGGCGCGCAATGTGCTGATCATCGCCCTGGAAGGCATCCCCGGCGCTTACATCCGCGCCAATCGCGAAGCCATTGACAGCCATTATCAGGAAGACCTGATGCCCAACCTCAGCCGCTGGGCCGAGCGCGGCATGAACACCCCGGATTACGTGCTGCATACGCACCAGACCATTCGCGGCCTGTACGCCATGCTCTGTGGCGATTACGACAAGCTCAACAACGGCACGCCCAAAGGCGTGGAAATGCTCACCCAGCAGGAGCGCAATCAGGCCTGCCTGCCGGCGCAACTGCGGCAGAACGGCTTCAGCACCCACTACCTGCAAGGCGCCGGTCTGCGTTTCATGGCCAAAGACAAGATCATGCCGCACATCGGCTTCGATGCGACCCATGGTCTGGAATGGTTCACTAACGCCAACTATCTGGAGTTCCCGTGGGGCAAGGATGACAAGGCGTTCTTCGAAGGTGCGCTGGATTACGTCGGCCAACTGAAGAAGCAGAAGCAACCGTGGATGCTCACCCTGTTGACCGTCGGCACGCACCAGCCCTACTCCGCACCGGAAGAATATCTGGCGCGCTACGACACGCCGAAGCAGGCCGCCGTCGGTTATCTGGACGATGCGCTGGAGCAGTTCCTCAGTGGGCTCGAACGTCAGGGCGTACTCAAGGACACGCTGGTGGTGATCACCTCGGACGAATCCCACGGCATCGACGGCGTGCGTCTGGCGTCGTCCTGGGGCTTCAACCTGACCCTGGCCCCGGAACACGAACGACTGCCACGGCTGAATGCCGGGGTCTACGGTCATGTCGATCTGAGCGCGTCGATCCTCGATTATTTCGATCTGCCGGTGCCGTCGGCGCTGAGCGGCCGTTCGCTGTTCCGCGACTACGACAGCGGGCGCGAAATCATGTCCTACACCAACGGCAAACTGCGCTACCACAATGGCCAGGGGATCTTTTCCGAGTGCGACATGCCGCGCCGTTGCCGTTACTACGAAAGCCCCGGTTTCATTGCCGAGCGCGCCACCTTCAAGGGCAATGAAAGCAGCCAGCAAGCCCGGCAGATCGCCGCGCGGGCCATGGCCCTGGACCTGTCGCTGCTGCGCACCCCGCTCAATCAGCGCTATCAGTTCGGCAGCAACAACGTGATCCCGCTGCAAGCGCAGATCAAGGATGACTGGGCCGATAACCTGATCGGTGCGCAATATCTGGAAATGCCCAAGGGCTCGCACACCCGCGTGCGCCTGACCGTACGCTCGGTGGATCCGCAACAGGCGGCGTACATCCAGCTCAAGGCCAAGGAGTTCGAACAGGACGTGCAGCTGGGCTTGCCGACCGAGATGGTCGCCACAGCCGATCAGCCGCTGCAGATGGATTTCAGCTTCGACAACCCGCAACAGCGCAAGGCCTTTTCGTTCCACTTGCTCGGTTATGGGCTGGGCGCGGTCGAGGTCACGGATTTCAGTGTGATTACTGAGTTGCCGGGGCAGGAAGATCCACTGGATGTTTTGCCGGATGATGAGGCTGTGCAGTCAAGCTGATGCCCCCTGTAGGAGCTGCCGCAGGCTGCGATCTTTTGATCTTGATCTTGAAAAATACAAGATACAAAAGATCGCAGCCTGCGGCAGCTCCTACACGGGGGGGCGACGGGCTATCAGAACGTCGTGCGTAATCCCACCTGGATGCTGCGCCCTTGCGCCGGCGCAACATCGCGCAGGATCGAGCTGGCGTAGCGCACGGTCTGGTTGGTCAGGTTCTCGGCGTTGACGAAGGCCAGCCATTTGCTCTGGCCGACATCGAAGTGATACCCCACATTCGCCCCCAGCGTGGTGTAGCCATCGGTGCTGCTTTCGTTGTCGGGCACACGATGTTGCGAGCTGGCGTGTTCGATATCGATCCGTGCCTGCCAGCGATCCAGCTCCCACAACAAACCGCTGTTCAAGCGTAGCGGCGCGATGCGCGGCAGGTCCTGGCCGTTGTCGAGGTTCTTGGCGCGGGTGTAATCGCCCGACAGCTCCAAAGCAAACTTGCCGTAGGCATTTTCGCCAAGCGTCCAGCGATCCTGTGCCTCGATGCCGCTGAAGCGGGCACGCACGCCCGAGTAGCGGTATTCGGGAATTCCGCCGGCATCCTCTTCGCCTTCGTCATTCAATGTGCGGCCGGTGCCGAGCAAGCCAATGTAATTGGAGAAGTGGCTGTAAAACACGCCGACGCTGCCCTTGTGCGTGCCGTTGTCGAAACGCAATGCGAGGTCGCTGGACACAGCTTTTTCTTTCGACAGACCGGCATCGCCGACTTCATAGGTGCCGGTCGCGACGTGGGCACCGTTGGCGTACAACTCGTAGAACGTGGGTGCGCGCTCGGTGTAGCCGAGTGTCGCGGCGACCGACCAGATCGGCGTCAGCGTATACACCGCTCCGGACGACAGGCTGCCGGCGGTGAAACTGCTCGACTTGTCGGCATTGGCAAAGCGTTCGTTGCCTTTGGCATCCGGGTCGACTGTGGTGTGCTCCAATCGGCCGCCGAGGCTGAACAGCAGACGCTCGGTGGCTTGCAACTCTTCCAGAATGAACAGTGCACCGGCGTCAGTATCGGTGTGCGGCACAAAGGCTTCTTCGCCCAGCGCCGAGAATTCGTTGCGACTGACCTGAGCGCCGATCACCCCGTTAAACGGCCCCAGCGGCTGATGCCGGGCCTCGACCCGCGCTTCGTAGCCCTTGTTCTTGAAGGTGGTGCCGACTTCACCGCCCTCGATTTCTCGGTGCTGGTAATCGGTGTAGCCAGCGTCGAGTTTGACCGAGCTGAACGGCCCGTCGAGGTTGCGGATTTCCGAGGCGAACGCGTAGTGCTCCTGCTCCATGCGAATGCGCACGTCGTCTTCGGCGGGCGAGCCGTAGTTCGAATCGTAATTGCTGTAGGACAGACCGGCGTATCCGTCATCCCAGGTGTAGGAACCGCCGACCGCGCCGCCATCCTGACGACCGTCGCTGTTGGCCAGCCGATGCTTGCGCGAGTCGCCGTCGTCGCTGGCGCGTGCCGCGCCGGTCTTGGCGTAGCCGGGAATCTTCAGGTCATTGAACTCGCGGGCGCTGGCGTCCAGGTGCAAGGCGAACTGCCCGTTGCCGGCCTCCAGTTTCCCCGCACTGCTGCGGGTAGTATCGGCGCCGCCATAGCGCAACTCACCCGCACCGTGAATGCCATCGATGGCTTCGGTAGGGATGCGGTTATCGAAGGTGTTGACCACCCCGCCGATCGCGCTGCCGCCATATAGCAGCGCCGCCGGGCCACGGACGATTTCAATGCGCTCGACGTTGACCGGATCCAGCGGCACCGCATGGTCGTAGGACAGCGACGAGGCGTCCAGCGCGCCGACGCCGTTACGCAGGATGCGAATGCGGTCACCGTCCTGACCGCGAATGATCGGCCGACTCGCACCCGGGCCGAAATACGACGAGGACACGCCGGGCTGTTTGTTCAGGGTCTCGCCGAGGCTGCCCTTCTGCAGCAACGTAAGGTCGTCGCCGCTGAGCACGGTCGAGGGCGATGCGAGGCTCTGGCTGCCCAAAGGATTGCCGGTGATGACTTGTGGTTGCAGTTCGAGCGGTTCGGCAGCGAACACGGGTGAGGCAATCAGCAGCGCGGCGGCCAGCGGAGTCAGGCGTCGTTGAAGGGGTTGGGAACGGGCAGGCATTTCAGAACTTCCGTGAGCAGAAAAGTGAGGATCGCTGCCGGCGCTTGGCAAATAACGCTGGCAGAAACAGAATGAAATCTTTTTTATGTTATACAATAACATTTCTTTCTGTCATCACGATTCTTGCAATTCGTTTTGCAGCGAGCCCTCAAGCACGCAGTTTCTGGCTCGAATCGGGGCCTGCAGCGACCTGTCCGAGTACGGGCAAATGCTGAAAGACTGCGGCTATCAAGCTCCAATAGTCGGCCTATTAGCTGACTGCCCGAGTCGGGTCTAGCCTTACTAGTCCGAAGTCGGCACGAGCCGGCCGTACAAGACCTGATAAGGACCCGAACATGGCAAACGAATCGAAATGCCCGTTCAACCACGCCGCCGGTGGTGGTACGACGAACCGTGACTGGTGGCCGAATCAACTGAACCTGAAGATCCTCAGCCAGCACTCGCCCAAGTCCGATCCGCTGGGCAAGGACTTCGACTACGCCAAAGCCTTCAAGAGCCTGGACTTCCAGGCCCTTAAACAAGACCTGCGCGCGCTGATGACCGATTCCCAGGATTGGTGGCCCGCCGACTTCGGCCACTACGGTCCACTGTTCATTCGCATGGCCTGGCACAGCGCTGGCACCTATCGCACCGCCGATGGCCGCGGTGGCGCCGGCTCCGGCCAGCAGCGTTTCGCCCCGCTCAACAGCTGGCCGGACAACGTCAGCCTCGACAAGGCGCGGCGCCTGCTGTGGCCGATCAAGCAGAAATACGGTCGCAATATTTCCTGGGCCGATCTGATCGTGCTCACCGGCAACGTCGCGCTGGAATCCATGGGCTTCAAGACCTTCGGCTTCTCCGGCGGACGTCCCGATGTGTGGGAGCCGGATGAAGATGTCTACTGGGGTTCGGAACACGAATGGCTCGGTGGCGACAGCCGTTACGGCAAGGACAAATCCGCCATGCAGGAGCCCGGTGACGGCACGCTGGTGGCTGAACCGGATCTGCACGGCAAAGAGGAAAGTCGCACCGATCAGGGCGAACGCAATCTGGAAAATCCGCTCGCAGCGGTGCAGATGGGCCTGATCTACGTCAATCCGGAAGGCCCTGAAGGCAATCCCGACCCGGTTGCCTCCGGTCGCGATATCCGCGAAACCTTCGGCCGCATGGCCATGAACGATGAAGAAACCGTCGCGCTGATCGCTGGCGGTCACGCCTTCGGCAAGACCCACGGCGCCGGCCCGGCCGACAATGTCGGGCCTGAGCCGGAAGCGGCCGGCCTGGAAGAACAAGGCCTCGGCTGGCGCAACGCATTCGGCACCGGCAAAGGCGCCGACACCATCACCAGCGGCCTCGAAGTGACCTGGACCACCACCCCGACCCAGTGGAGTAACAACTACCTGGAAAACCTGTTCGGTTTCGAGTGGGAACTGTTCAAGAGCCCGGCCGGTGCGCACCAGTGGAAACCGAAAAACGGCGCGGGGGCTGGTACCGTTCCACACGCGCACGATCCAAGCAAAAAACTCTCGCCGACCATGCTCACCTCCGACCTGGCGCTGCGTTTCGACCCGATCTACGAGCCGATCGCCCGACGCTTCCTGGCCAACCCGGATCAACTGGCCGACGCCTTCGCCCGCGCCTGGTACAAGCTGATCCACCGCGACATGGGCCCGCTGTCGCGCTACCTCGGCCCGGAATTGCCCAACGAAGAATTGCTGTGGCAAGACCCGATTCCTGAGGCCACCCAACCACTGATCGACAGCAACGATGCGGCAGCGCTGAAAAGCAAAGTGCTGGCTTCCGGCCTGTCAGTGTCGCAACTGGTGTCCACCGCCTGGGCCGCCGCATCGACCTTCCGTGGTTCTGACAAACGCGGCGGCGCCAATGGCGGGCGTCTACGTCTGGCACCGCAGAAATTCTGGCAGGCCAACCAGCCGGAGCAACTGGACAAGGTACTGAAGACCCTTGAGGACATTCAGAACGAGTTCAACGCCGGTTCATCCGGCAAGAAAGTCTCGCTGGCGGATCTGATCGTGCTGGCGGGTAATGCCGGGGTCGAGCAAGCGGCGAAAAACGCCGGGCATTCGGTCTCTGTGCCGTTCAATCCAGGCCGCACCGACGCGAGTCAGGAGCAAACCGACGTCGAGTCGTTTGGTTTCCTCGAACCGATTGCCGATGGTTTCCGCAATTACAGCAAGGGCAAATACACCGTGTCGGCCGAAGCGCTGCTGATCGACAAGGCGCAACTGCTCACCCTCTCCGCTCCGGAAATGACCGTGCTGGTCGGCGGTCTGCGGGTATTGGGGGCCAACGTCGGGCAAAGCCGGCGTGGTGTGTTCACCGCTCGCACTGAAACGCTGAGCAATGACTTTTTCACCAACCTGCTCGATATGGGCGTGGAGTGGAAACCGACCTCACCGGCGGCGGACGAGTTCGAAGGACGCGACCGCAAGACCGGCAGCGTGAAGTGGACGGCGACGCGGGTCGATCTGGTGTTTGGTTCCAACGCGATATTGCGCGCGCTGGCCGAGGTGTATGCGAGTGCTGACGCGAAGGAGCAGTTTGTGAAGGACTTCGTGGCGGCATGGGCCAAGGTGATGGAGCTGGATCGGTTTGATCTGAAATAACAGAAAACGCAAAAACCTGTGGGAGCTGGCTTGCCAGCGATAGCGGTAGCTGAGTCAACATCAATGTTGAATCTGATACCGCCATCGCGGGCAAGCCCGCTCCCACAAGGTCTGATCTTATCCCTACTTACGCCAGGCTTTTGCTGACCACTTCGTACACATCACTCGACAACTGCCCCGACGCCAGAATCCGCTCCAGCTCAGCCTTCATCAGTGCCTGACGGGCGCTGTCGTATTTACGCCAGCGAGTCAGTGGCGCCAGTTGGCGCGAGGCGATCTGCGGGTTGAAGCCGTTCAGCTCGATCACCAGATCCGCGAGGAAACGGTAGCCCGAACCGTCGGCGGCGTGGAAGTTGATCAGGTTCTGCCCAGCAAACGCGCCAACCAGCGCACGCACCTTGTTCGGATTCTTGATGTTGAATGCCGGGTGCTGCATCAACGCCTTCACCCGCGCCAGACCGCCCGGAAGTGTGCTGCCGGCCTGCACGCTGAACCACTGATCCATGACCAGCGGATTGTCCTTGAAGTGCTCGGCGAAAGTCGCCAGCGCTTTGGCTTTTTGTTCCTCGAACGGCGAGTTGACCAGCACCGCCAGCGCGGTCAGGCGCTCGGTCATGTTGTCGCTGTTTTCGAACTGCTCCTGCGTAGCGGCCAGCACTTCCGGCTTGCCGCTGAGCATCAGGTACGACAGCGCAATGTTCTGCAGCGCGCGACGGGCAAAGTGCTCGGCCTCGGCCACGTATGGCGTCTGCTTCGACAAATCGCGGTTGGCCTGATAACGCAGCCACAGCGCTTCGAACAGGTTCTCCGCGAGTTGCTTGCGGGCGAATTCGCGAGCGTTATGGATCGCCTCGACATCCGCCACTTCGCTGATTTCGGTCAGATACGCTTCGCTCGGCAGCGAAAGCATTTCAGCGACCATGGCCTGATCCAGCGACTCGTCAGACAGCACGGTTTTCAGCGCCGAGATCAATCGCGGATCAAGCACCAGACTCTCGCCCTTCTGCTGCTGCGCGATCAGCTCCTGCAGCACCTGCACCGACAGTTGCTGACCGGCATCCCAGCGGTTGAAGCCGTCGCTGTCGTGCTGCATCAGGAACATCAACTGGTCGCGGTTGTACGGGAAGCTCAGTTTCACCGGTGCCGAGAAACCACGCAGCAACGATGGCAGCGGCTGTTCGGCGATGTCGACGAAGGTGAAGGTCTGCTCGGCCTCGGTCACCGAGATCACGCGGCTGGTGCCTTGCGCCGACGCTTCACCGGCCAGACGCAGGGCAATCGCGTTGCCTTTGCTGTCGAGCAGACCGAGTTCGACCGGGATCACGAACGGCAGTTTTTCCACCTTGTCCGGGGTTTCCGGGCAGCTCTGGCGGAAGGTCAGGCTGTAGGTTTTCGCCGCCGCGTCGTAGGACTCGCTGACCGCCAGACGCGGTGTACCGGCCTGGCTGTACCAGCGTTTGAACTGGGTCAGGTCGACACCGTTGGCGTCTTCCATGGCCTTGACGAAATCGTCGCAGGTCACGGCTTGGCCGTCGTGGCGTTCGAAGTACAGGTCACTGCCCTTGCGGAAGCCTTCGGCGCCCAACAGGGTGTGAATCATGCCAACCACTTCCGAGCCTTTTTCGTACACGGTCAGGGTGTAGAAGTTGGAGATCTCGATAAAGCTGTCCGGGCGCACCGCATGGGCCATGGGCCCGGCATCTTCGGCGAACTGGTGGGTGCGCAGGTACGCCACGTCCTGAATGCGCTTGACCGTGGCCGAGTTCATGTCCGAGGAGAAACCGGCGTCACGGAACACGGTGAAGCCTTCCTTGAGCGACAGCTGGAACCAGTCACGGCAGGTCACGCGGTTGCCCGACCAGTTGTGGAAGTATTCGTGGGCGACGATTGCCTCGACCCGCTGGTGCGCGGCGTCGGTGGCGGTCTCGGCGCGGGCCAGCACGGCGCTGGAGTTGAAGATGTTGAGGCCCTTGTTCTCCATCGCGCCCATGTTGAAGTCGTTCACGGCGACGATCATGAAGATGTCCAGATCGTACTCGCGACCGTAGACCTCTTCGTCCCAGCGCATCGACTTCTTCAGGCTGTTCATCGCGTGCTGGCACTTGTCGATGTTTTCCGGCTCGACGTAGATGCGCAGCGCGACATTGCGCTGGGTCATGGTGGTGAAGGTGTCTTCGACGCACCACAAATCACCGGCCACCAGCGCGAACAGGTACGCCGGTTTCATGAACGGGTCTTCCCAGGTCGCCCAGTGCCGGCCGTCTTCGCCCGGGCCGGAGGCAATCGGGTTGCCGTTGGACAGCAGCACCGGGTAGCTGTGCTGCTCGGCGACCACCGTGGTGGTGAACTTGCTCATCACGTCCGGGCGGTCGAGGTAATAGGTGATCTTGCGGAAACCTTCGGCCTCGCACTGGGTGCAGAACATCGTGCCGGACTTGTACAGGCCTTCCAGCGCGGTGTTGGTTTCCGGGTGGATCCGGACGCTGGTATCGACCGTGAAGCTTTCGCTGGCCGGTTGCAGGGTCAGGGTGTTTTCGCTCAGCTGATAATCGCCGGCGCTCAACTCCTGGTCGGCCAGGGTCACCGACAGCAGCTCCAACTGCTGGCCGTCGAGTACCAGTGGCGGCAGGCCCGGGCCACGCTCGGGGTTGCGGCGCATCACCAGTTGCGCGTGGACCAGGCTGTGGTCCTCGAACAGCTCGAAGGTCAGGTGCGTCTCGTCGATCAGGTACTCGGGCGCCTGATAGTCCTTCAGGTAAATCATCTTCGGTTGTTCGGTGCGCATGCTGGAATCCTTATTGATGCACGGCGAGCTGATAGGCCGTGTATTTACGAATGTTGATCACGCCGGTGTCAAAAATCAGGTACTGACCCTTGATCCCCAGCAGCGTGCCTTCGGCAATCGGGTTCTTGTCCAGGTTGAAGCTGACGATTTTGGCCGGGTATTGCTCGACCGGATAGCGGATTTCGAGAGGTTCTACATCGGCAATCGTCTGAATTGCTTGTAGGCCGAATCGCTGTTGCAAGCCTTGCAAGCCCTCGGCGCAGCTTTCAAACAGTTGATCGCGCACCTGGGCCAGATCCACCGCCGCCGCATCGCCCTTGAGCAACGCGCGCCAATTGGTCTTGTCGGCCACCTGACTGCGGAACAGGTCTTCGACGAAGCCCGACTGCTGGCGCGTCGATACGCGCATGATCGGCAGCGCCTGACTCGCGCCCTGATCGAGCCAACGGGTCGGCAGTTGCGTGGCGCGAGTGATACCGACCTTGATCCCCGACGAATTGGCCAGATACACCACATGATCAGTCATGCAGAACTGCTGACCCCATACCGGGTCGCGGCAGGTGCCGGCCTCGAAGTGGCAGCGCTCCGGACTCATGATGCAGAGGTCGCACTGCGCCAGTTTGGTCATGCACGGGTAGCAGTAACCCTGGCTGAAACTGGTTTTGGTCTTGCGCCCGCAATGGGTGCAATGAATCGCCCCCAGGTACTCCAGACGCACCGTGGTGCCGATCATGGGATTGACCGGCAACTCGACATCATCCAGACGAAACGCGTATTGCACATTCGGCCCGTCCAGGCGCGCCGACATTTTGCTGATTGCACCGCGGCCAATCTCGATCAATGGATGGCATCCGACTTGAACAGGATGTTCGGCACTTCGATCGACTTTGACGCACATTCCTGCGGACCCATGTAACCGGTGCGCTGGTCTTCCGGCAGGTTCTGGATTTCCCAGGCGATCATCGCCTGCAGCGACAGCTCGCGCTGTTCGGCGGTGAGTTTGCCGCCGTCGGACCACTTGCCGATTTCCACGGCCAGTTTCAGGCTCTCGTAGATGTCCGGGGTAATGTTGTTGATCATGTCGTTAAAAGAGGACATCAGGGTCTCCGTGCTCTTTATTCACTTAAAAATTCAGGCGGCCAGTTTACGGCGGTTATACAAACCGCCCAACAAACCGGTGAAGCATCCGATGAGTAACCCGCTGACGTGGGCGGCGTTGGCGATCTGGCCGAAACCGATCATCGAGACCAGTCCGGACATGCAAATCACCAGCCACACCAGCATCATCACCAGCACGCCGCGCGGCAGGCGATACGCCGGGTTCGGCGCCAGCAGTTGGAAGATCCAGCAATGACCGAGCAAGCCGTAGAGCACGCCGGACAGGCCGCCGAACAGGCTCGGGCCACTCCAGGCGAACTGCGCGTAGTTCGACACCAGGCTGAACAACAGGGTCAGACCGAGCAGGTTGATGCTGCCCTGACGCGATTCGATGCGCCGCCCCAGCTCCCAGTACCACATGCCGTTCATGGCCAGGTGCAGGATGCCGAAGTGCAGCAGCATCGGCGTGAACAGGCGCCACCACTGCCCCGCCGCCAGGCTGTCGGCCAGCGGCGTGAACTGGATGTACTCGCCAACCACGCGGAAGTCGAGGAAGGTCAGCCAGCGAATGGTGTCGAGGTTGTCGCCCAGATAGGTCAGGCCGCCGACCAGCAGGCTCAGCAGCAGGATCAACCCGGTGGCCTTGGCGTGTTTGAGTTGCTCGGCGAAGCTCGGACGCTTGAAAGTCGGGGCTTGCGGGATGTCCAGTTGTTGCTCCGGATCGCCGGCCGGGAAACGCTCGTATAGCGAACGCACGTCCTCGCTGATTTCCGAAGGCGCCCACAGCACCTGCTCGCCCGCCTCTTCACTGACCCGATGCGGCACCTGCATCCGTTGCAGCAGTTTGACGAATCCGCTCAGGTCCACCGCCAACGGCAGACGCAATACCGCTACCGCACTCATTGCAGCACCTCCGGCCGCTCGACATCGACCCAGACAAATTTATGCGGATCCAGACGTGTTTCCTGATCCAGACGATAGGCCACCAGTTTGCCGTAGAGCACCGCGCTGTAGTCGAGACACGCGAGGTTCGGGCGGATCGGCGCCGGTTTGCCGCTGCGCCAGTAGTGGCCGACGAACAGCAACGGCTCGTCGATGCCATAGCGCAGCAGATTGTTTTTTTCGCTGGAAGTCAGCGGCTTCTGCGCCACCGGCTCCGGCAGTGCATCTGGCTGGAAGACGATGTCGCCGTAAGTTTTCGGGTCGTCTTCCCAGAACTTGGTGCGGAAAAACGAACGCACCAGACCGTCGCCGCTGGTCATGGTCAGACCGTCCGGCAGGCGCATGTCGGTGCCGCGCAGCAAGCGGTCGAATACGGTGCAGGCGAAACTGCCGGGCACGGCCGAGGCCTGAAGAAAGTGCTCGTCGATACGCGCATCGGGGAACAACCCGCGCAACGGTTCGATCAGGCTGGTATCCCAACAGGCGTGCACCACACGGAAACGCCCGGCATCGACCACCAGCGGCAGCTCGTAGAACCAGTTGAGGAAGTCATGCCAGTCGCCCGGATGGTCTTCGAACTGGGTCAGGGTTTCGTGCAGCAGGCGCGCATGCCGCGGCGTGTGCTCACGGACGAACTGCTTGCCGCTGCCCGGCAGCGCCGGGGTGCTCCAGCCCAAGGCGTTGAATTCGTGGTTGCCCATGATGCACAGCGCCTGCCCGGCCTCGACCATGTCGTGGACGATGTGCAGCGCCTCGCGGATTCGCGGGCCACGGTCGATGATGTCGCCGACAAACACGGCCATGCGCGATGGATGCCGCCAGACCCCGCCCTGCTTGTGATAACCGAGTCGGTCAAGCAAGTGTTCGAGGGTCAGGGCGCATCCGTGCACGTCACCAATCAAGTCATAACTGCGCGCGGGATCGAGCATCAGTCGCCTCCACCACCCAACTTGCTGCCCCAGCCGAGCTTGGTCCGGCAGACTTCGTAGTAGTTGTGGTCGAGCGGATGAATCAGCCGTAGCTTCTGGGCTTTCTTGCTCACGGTGATGGTGTCGCCCGGCGCGCAGGTGAAGTGGTTCTGCCCGTCGCAGGAGACCTGCGGGTAGATCTGCATGTTTTTCGACACGACGATTTTCAGCTCACTGTTGCCATCGACCACAATTGGCCGGCTGGACAACATATGGGGGTACATCGGCACGATCACAATGGCATCGAGCTTGGGATGCATGATCGGTCCGCCGGCCGAGAGCGCGTACGCGGTGGAACCGGTCGGCGTGGCGACGATCAGGCCGTCGGCCTTCTGGCTACAGACGAACTGACCGTCGATGTACAGCTCGAACTCGATCATCCGCGTCGATTTGCCCGGGTGCAGCACCACGTCGTTCAACGCATCGCCCTGGCCGATGGCCTCGGCATGGCGGCGAACTTCGGCTTGCAGCAGGAAGCGGTTTTCCACCAGATAGTGGCCGTCGAGCACCTTGGCCACTTCGACTTCCAGCTCATCGGGGCGAATGTCCGTCAGAAAGCCAAGGCTGCCACGGTTGATCCCCAACACCGGAATGTTGTGTTTGGCCAGCGCCCGCGCGGCGCCGAGCAGGCTGCCGTCACCGCCAACGACGATGACCATGTCGCAGACTTCGCCGAGCATCTTGCGCGACGAGGTTTGCAGGCCGTGGCCCGGCAGGACTTCGGCGATGGTGTCTTCGAGAATCACGTGCAGGTGACGATCGAGCAGAAAGCGTTTCAGTCGGCGGACGGTATCCAGCACCTGGGAACTGCCCAGGCGACCGATGATGCCGATATTACGAAATTGCTCCATGGGACCTCTGCGGACAATCGAAAACGCGAAAACACGATTATGGGCGAAAGCCCGCGATAGACAAAATCCTTTCAGCCTCAAGGGGGCGCACGTGTTTCAGGCTATGCTCGCAAGATGATCCTGTTTCCCGACCTGCTCCAGTTGCCACACCAATTACGCCATCCCGAAGTGCGTGACCTGGCGTGGGTGATTCTCGCCCCGCCGATGCTGGCGGCAACGCCGTGGCCGCAGCGCCATCCGCTGGCCGGTAGCGACTGGGTCAGCGATCCGGCGCGCCTGGAGCACTGGCTGCGACAACTCGATCGTGACAGTTATGGCTTGTTGCACTGGCTGGCGCAGGCGCGCACCCGGCGGCTGGGCCTTTATTACGAGCGGCTGTGGCAGTTTGCCGTCGAGCATGCGCCGGGCATCGAGCTGATTGCCGCCAACCTGCCGATCCGCCGCGAAGGCCATACCCTCGGTGAACTGGACATGCTGCTGCGCGACCGCGATGGCGTGCATCACCTGGAACTGGCGATCAAGCTCTACCTCGGCCCGCAGGAGGGCGATGGCCACGACCCGGCGCAGTGGTTGGGGCCGGGTTGTCATGATCGACTGGACCGCAAACTGGCGCATCTGGCCGAACATCAACTGCCGATCTCGGCCCGTCCGGAAAGCCGTGAGGCGCTGGCGAAGCTGGATATCGAGGTGTTCAGTGCGCAGTTGTGGCTGGGCGGTTATCTGCTGTATCCGTGGCCCGGTCAGGCCGAACCGCCCAGAGGCGCGCATCCGCAGCACCTGCGTGGCAGTTGGCTGCATCAGAAGGACTGGCCGGCGTTCGTCGCCCAGCGCCCGGCCGGACGCTGGCAACCCCTGCCCCGGCATGCGTGGCTGGCGCCGGCGCATTACCCGGCAGATCAGGCCTGGAACGCTGAACACCTGCAGATGTGGCTGGATGACCTGGAACCGATGGCCCCGGCGCAACTGCTGGTGCGCCTGACCGAAAATTCGCAGGGCGAATGGGAAGAGGCAGAGCGGTTGTTTCTGGTGGCGGATCTTTGGCCGAATGTGCCGGGCCAGGTGTGAGAGTTGTAGCGCCTTAACCGGCCCTATCGCGAGCAGGCTCACTCCTACAGGGGAACGCATTCCAAGGTAGGAGTGAGCCTGCTCGCGATAGGGGCAACTCGGTCTACAGCGAAAGCCGCAAAGCCAACGCCGCCAAGGTAACCAACAACACCGGCACCGTCAGCACAATCCCGACCTTGAAGTAATACCCCCAGCCAATCCGGATATCCTTGCGTGCCAGCACATGCAGCCAGAGCAAGGTCGCCAGACTGCCGATCGGGGTGATTTTCGGCCCCAGATCGCTGCCGATCACGTTGGCGTAGATCATCGCTTCCTTGATCACACCGCTGGCCTGACTGGCATCGATCGACAACAAGCCGATCAACACTGTCGGCAAGTTGTTCATGATCGACGACAACAGCGCCGTCAGCACCCCGGTGCCCAGCGCCGCGCCCCACACGCCATACCCGGCGAACACGTCCAGCCAACCAGCGAGATAGCCGGTCAGCCCGGCATTGCGCAGGCCATACACCACCAGATACATGCCGAGGGAGAAAATCACGATCTGCCACGGCGCTTCTTTCAGCACCTTGCGCGTGGAAATCCTGTGGCCACGGGCGGCGATCCCCAGCAGCAACGCCGCGCAGACCGCCGAGATCGCGCTGATCGGGATGCCCAGCTGTTCTAGGAAGAAGCAGCCGATCAACAAAATCACCAGCACCACCCAACCGGCATAGAACGTGGCTTTGTCGTGGATCGCCGTGTGCGGCTGTTCGAGCTGTTCGGGGTCGTAAGCCTTGGGAATGTCGCGGCGGAAGAACCACAGCAGCACGCCCAACGTCGCGGCCACACTGACGAAGTTGACCGGCACCATCACCGCCGCATAGCGGTTGAAGCCGATGTGAAAGAAGTCCGCCGAGACGATGTTGACCAGGTTCGACACCACCAGCGGCAGGCTCGCGGTGTCGGCGATGAAACCGGCGCCCATGACGAACGCGAGGGTCGCCGCCGGGGAAAAGCGCAGCGCCAGCAGCATCGAAATCACGATTGGCGTGAGAATCAGCGCCGCGCCGTCATTGGCGAACAACGCCGACACCAGCGCGCCGAGCAGCACCATGAAGGCAAACAGCTTGCGCCCACTGCCCCGCCCCCAGCGCGCCACGTGCAACGCGGCCCAAGCGAAGAACCCGGCTTCGTCGAGCAGCAGACTGATGATAATCAGTGCGACGAAGGTGCCGGTGGCGTTCCAGATGATCTGCCACACCAGCGGAATGTCGCTCAGGTGCACGACGCCGAAGACCAGCGCCAGCACGGCGCCGAGCGTCGCGCTCCAGCCGACCCCGAGGCCTTTGGGTTGCCAGATGACAAGGGTGATGGTCAGCAGGAAGATCAGTGACGCAGCGAGCATCCGCAACAGCCTTTTGCAATAGAGGATTTAAGGAAATGCGGCTTACCTGTGGCGAGGGGATTTATCCCCGATCGGCTGCACAGCAGCCGCAAAACCTGCGAATCCGGTATGACTGGAAATCGCAGGGGGTCGCTTCGCAACCCATCGGGGATAAATCCCCTCACCACAAAGGTTTTCAGGCCAGATTATTTTTTGTGTTGCTCTACGAATTGTCCGTAGGCATTGATGAAATTCTGCAGAAAAGGTTTCACCGACTCGCTCAACTTGCCCGCCTCGTCAAACGCCGAACCCGCACCACCCAGATACGCCTCCGGCTGCTGCATGCACGGCACGTTGAGAAACACGAAAGACTGACGCAGATGCTGGTTGGCGCCAAAACCGCCAATGGCTCCCGGCGACACGCTGATCACCGCGCCCGGTTTGCCGCTCCAGACACTCTTGCCATACGGGCGTGAACCCACGTCAATCGCATTCTTCAGAGGCGCCGGCACCGAGCGGTTATATTCCGGGGTGACGAACAGCACCGCGTCGGAAGAACCGACTTCCTGGCGGAAAGTGCTGTAGGCTGCCGGCGGTGAATCGCCGTCGATGTCTTCGTTATAGAGTGGCAGGTCGCCAATTTCGACAATCTTCAGTTTCAGGTTCGCCGGTGCCAGCTCGGCCAGCGCCAGCGCGACTTTGCGGTTGATCGATGCTTTGCGCAGGCTGCCGACGACTACAGCGACGTTGTAGACATTGCTCATGGAAGACTCTCGACTGTCCGTGGGAAGAGCCAGTAGTTATAGATGATTCGATGACCGTTTCACCAGCGAGCAAGGGAAATTCCTTCGCGCTGATTATTTTTTTCCTGTAGGAAAACTTACAGGGCTTGATGACGGTCTACCAAGCCGCAAATCAAGCGTTTTATCTCCAGAGGTTCTAAGCAGATGGCAGCAGTACTCGTCGGTCAGTTCCATGCAAGAGATGCGGAAGGCCGCGTTTATTCCGTGCATGAGTTCCAGGAATCCACCCCGTCGGCAGACGGTTCCACTGGCTCGGAGCCGATTTACAAACTGGCCATTGGCGATCGCGTCAACAAAGTCAGTGACACCGAGTTTCTCCTGGTTCAGTCAGGTATCACCCTGACCCGCGAGCCTGAGACAACCGTCGCTTCATAACTGGCCGTTATGAGCAGAAGTCATATGCGCAGACTTGGGGTAGGATTCAGGCACTGACCCCACCTGCTGAACATGGACTTCACGCATGCGTTTACGTCATATCGAAGTGATTCAGGCGCTCTTGCAGACCGGTCACCTGGGCACCGCCGCCGAATGGCTGCAACTGCCGGTGGCCGAGGTCGAAGAGCGATTGCGCGAAGCCGAGAGCGAGTTGGGGTTCATGCTGTTCGCCAGCGTACGCGGCCGGCTGCAATCGACGCCTGAAGCGCGGGCGTTGCAGGTGGAAATCGCTCACGTCTATCAGGCGCTGGAGCCCGTGCAGCGTCTGGCCAGCAGCCTCAAACAATACCTCGCCCCGCCCCTGCGCCTCATCGGCACCCCGCCGCTGGCGCAACAGCTGTTGCCGCAAAGTATCGCCCTGCTGCGCCGACGGTTGCCCGACGCTCCTTGCCGCTTGCTCAGCGCTCCGACCTGCGACATCGTCCGCAGCCTGCTGCTGCGCGAAAGCGATCTGGGCCTGAGCCTGCACGATCCGGAACACCCCGACATCCACTGCCAGCCATTGGCCCACGGCAAGCTGCAACTGCTCGCGCCCCACGGCTGGTTGCAACCGAAGCAGAAATACATTTCCCTGCAGGATCTCGCCGGCCAGGCAATGGTTGGCCTCGAAGGCCACGACCCATTGAGCCCGGCGCTGGAGCACAAACTCCAGGCCCTGCGCCCGGCGCCGAGCATCCAGACCCGGGTGCAAACCCATCAGATGATGCGCAGCATGGTCGAGGCCGGCGAAGGCCTGGCCATCGTCGACCCGTTCACCGCCCTCGGCGCACGGGCCGGCGGACTGGACGTCTGCCCATTGTCACCGGCGGTGCCCCTCAGCCTGTATGCCCTGACCTACCGGCACAGTGCCACGCCGGCAGCGATTCAGACGCTGCTGGCGATTGTCACGGAACAAGCCGAGGCGATGCTGGCGAGCTGAGCGGGTGTTCCAGCGGGTTATCGAACAGTCGATACCAGAACAGCGCGATTTCCGCGGTGTTCGGGTCAATCCCGCGATAACGCAAATGGTCGACACCACCAATCTCGTAGCCACAACGCTCATACAAACGACAGGCGCCGAGGTTGTTGTTCTGCGTCTCGAGCATGATCCCCGGCAGTTTCTTCTTGCGGCTCCAGAACTGCGCCACATCCAACAGCGCCTTGGCCACACCATGGCGGCGCGCCGGTGCGTGCACCGCCAGCTCATCGATATGGGCGAAGCCGTTCCAGTTGGTGCTGATCACCAGATGACCGACCGGCTCGTCGTCCAGATACGCCATGAAAATCGCGCTGTCGGCAGCGTCACGATAGCTGCTGAACTCCTCGGGATCGATGCCGTAGCACTTGCGGTACGGCACAATCGGCGTCACCGCCCAGCGCTCGACCGGCTGGCCAATGACGGCTGCACCGTACGCGGCCACCTCGAAACTGAAGTCGCTACCCCAGATATACGCTGCGAAACCGTCGTCGGCGACACGCACCGACAACCCTGGGTATTTCGGATTCATGACCGGTTGCATACTCGGGAAAGTCCTCATTCCTTGACGCAATCGACGGTGTACTGCCGCCCATTGCCCTCGTCTTCATGTTGCAGTCCATGCACATCAGCAACAAAACCGGGGAAGCTGCTATCGAACGTGCGGGCGAACTTCAGGTAGTCGATGATCGAGCGGGTCGCCTCGGTGAAGCGTTCACCCGGCATGATCAGCGGAATCCCCGGTGGATACGGCACCAGCATTACCGCGGCGATCCGCCCTTCCAGCCCATCGATCGGCACCGCCTCGACTTCGCCACGCACCAGATGATCATAGGCATGGGCCGGCTTCATGGCGATTTCCGGCAGCACCGTGTACATGCGTTTCAGATGTTTGGCGGTGGCATTGCTGCGGTAACAAGCGTGCAGTTGATCGCACAAATCGCGCAGGCCCATGCCGCGATAGCGCGCAGTATCTTGCTGCGCCACGCACGGCAGGCAGGTCGCGAGACTGACGTTGGCGTCGTAACTGCGCTTGAATTCCAGCAACTCGGTGAGCAGCGTGCTCCACTTGCCCTTGGTGATGCCCATCGAGAACAGCACCAGGAACGAATACAGCCCGGTCTTCTCCACCACCAGCCCGCGCTCCCAGAGGAACTTGCTGACCACCGCCGCCGGGATGCCCTTCTCGCTCAGCGCGCCACCGGCATTCAACCCGGGCATGACCAGGGTCACTTTGATCGGGTCGAGCAGCACATAGTCGTCGCTGACTTCGCCGAAGCCATGCCAGTCAGCGTCCGGTTGCAACAGCCAGTCTTCGGTCTGCACCCGGTCGATGCCTTCGACGCCAGGCGGCTGCCAGATCGAGAACCACCAGTCATCCGCCGCAATGTGCTGGCGCAGATTGGCCAGCGCCCGACGAAAACTCAGCGCCTCGTCAAAGGTTTCCTGCAACAGCGAGCGCCCGGCCGGACCTTCCATCATCGCCGAAGCCACGTCCAGCGAAGCAATGATGCTGTACTGCGGCGAGGTCGAAATGTGCATCATGAACGCTTCGTTGAAACGATCACGGTCCAGTTGCCGTGCGCCGCCGTCCTGCACATGAATCATCGAGGCCTGACTGAACGCGGCGAGCAGCTTGTGGGTGGAATGGGTGGTGAACACCAGCGGGCTGTCTTCTGTGCGCGAGGTGGCCATGCCGTAGCGCCCGGCGAAGAACTCGTGAAACGCCGCGTAGGCGTACCACGCCTCATCGAAATGCAGCACTTCGACGCTGTTGCCCAGGCTCTGCTTGATCAGCTCGGCGTTGTAGCAC
Source organism: Pseudomonas sp. GM30 (assembly GCF_000282275.2). Lineage (NCBI taxonomy): Bacteria > Pseudomonadati > Pseudomonadota > Gammaproteobacteria > Pseudomonadales > Pseudomonadaceae > Pseudomonas > Pseudomonas sp. GM30. Next base: position 113,356 of record NZ_AKJP02000005.1, read on the forward strand.
AGGCCGTCGTAGGTCGAATTGGTCACCACCGCCAGTTTGACTTTCGGCGCACGGCCCTTGGTCAGCGGGCTGGCGTCGATCTTGGCCTGGATCGACTCGCGGCTGAATTCGCTCAGCGGAATCGGACCGATGATCCCCAGCTCATTGCGCTCCGGGCACAGGTACAGCGGGATCGCGCCGGTCATGATGATCGCGTGCAACACCGATTTGTGGCAGTTGCGATCGACCAGCACCAGATCATCACGGCCGACCATCGAGTGCCAGACGATCTTGTTGGCGGTCGAGGTGCCATTGATCACGAAAAAGGTGTGATCGGCGCCAAAATTGCGCGCGGCGCGTTCTTCGGCTTCGGCCAGCGGCCCAGTGTGATCGAGCAGCGAACCGAGTTCCGGCACCGATACCGACAAGTCCGAACGCAGGGTATTTTCGCCAAAGAACTGGTGAAACGCCTGCCCCACCGGACTCTTGTGATAAGCCACGCCACCGCCATGCCCGGGGGTGTGCCAGGAATAGTTGGAATCGGCAGTGTGCTGCACCAACGCCTTGAAAAATGGCGGCAGCAGGCCATCAAGGTATTTGCGCGCCGCCCGCGCCACTTGCCGGGCGAGAAACGGCACGGTGTCTTCGAACAGATAGAGAATGCCACGCAATTGATTGAGCTCGGCCATGGCATCGGCCGGGGCGTTTTCCAGGGTGACCTGTTCGCCCAAGGCAAAGATCGGCAGATCCGGCGCGCGCACCCGCGCCAGGCCGATCAGTTCGGCCATGTTTTGCAGCAGATGCGAGTTGGTGCTGGCGTCTTCGGCCGCGATCAGCATGCACGCCAGACCATGATGGGTGGAGGCCACCAACCGCCCTTCGGTGTAATCGATGGCCGAAACGATATTGAAACCTTCCTGCTCCAACTCCCGGGCGATGCCACGGATACGGTCACCGGCGACCGTGTCGGCCTTGATGTCGCGGTGGACGATCAACACCGGAAACTTCAAATCTTTGTACATGAGGCTCAGTGTCCTGAGGCGGCGGATCAAAGTCTGCCAATGCACTCAGGGTAGAGGGTTGCGGCGAAAGTGGCGAGGGTGGCCAGTTGGCTTCATTCAGCCTGACTCAGCTTTTGTGGCGAGGGAGCTTGCTCCCGCTGGGGCGCGAAGCGGCCCCCGGTATTCGTTCAGCATCAATGTGCATTCAGGTTTTATGACTGCTTCGCAGCCAAGCGGGAGCAAGCTCCCTCGCCACAAAATGTGTTCAGGCCTGAGCATCAGCCTCGGCAATCTGCGTCCACAACGCCGGCCCACCCGCCGACTTGGCAATGATCTCCAGCCGCGCCATATGCGCCGCCAGTTCCTCTTCCGTCGCCCGAATGATCCGCGCAGGCTGACGATCAGCTGGCAGACGACGGATCTCGGTAGCGGAGTTGTCCGCGCCCTCGCCCGTGCCATTGCCGTCGGAAGCGTTGCCGGCCAGCGACAGGCTGGTCTGACCACCGGTCATGGTCAGGTAGACGTCGGCGAGAATCTCCGAGTCGAGCAAGGCGCCGTGCAGTTCCCGGCCGGAGTTGTCGACACCGTAACGTTTGCACAAGGCGTCGAGGCTGTTGCGCTGCCCCGGGTGACGTTCCCGGGCCATCATCAGGGTGTCGAGGATGGTGCAATGCTGGGTGATGTCCGCACGATCGTGCTGGCCCATCAAGGCGAATTCGTTGTTGATGAAACCAACGTCGAACGCCGCGTTATGGATGATCAGCTGCGCGCCGTTGATGAACTCGAAGAACTCGTCGGCGACTTCGGCGAAACGCGGTTTGCCGACGAGGAATTCGTTGGTGATGCCGTGAACACCGATCGCGCCCTCGTCACTTTCGCGATCCGGTTGCAGGTAGACGTGAAAGTGCCGGCCCGTCAGGCGCCGACCGATCAGTTCGACACAGCCGATTTCAATGATCCGGTGACCATCGGTCACCGGCATGCCGGTGGTTTCGGTATCGAGTACAACGGATCTGGTGGCCATCAGTGTTCAATTCTCAACGGGGGTCAATCGTACAAAAGCGGCGATGTTAACACGCTCACGGCGCGCGGCGCGCACCACCGCTTGATTGGCACCTATGACCCTGTAGGAGCTGCCGCAGGCTGCGATCTTTTGACTTTGTTTTTTAAAAGCAAGATCAAAAGATCGTCCGAACGCGGCCCGAGCCTTCGGCAGCTCCTACAGGGGAATGCATTCCAGATGGCAGGAGTGAACCTACCGGCAATCAGCTCTGCTTGTACCCGCGAACCTCATCTACCCCACGGTTGGCCAACTGGTCGGCCCGTTCGTTACCGTGATGGCCGATGTGCCCGCGCACCCACTTCCAGGTGACCTTGTGGCGATTGACCTGCTCATCCAGCTCTTTCCACAGGTCAGCGTTTTTCACCGGTTCTTTCGCCGCCGTCTTCCAGCCGCGTTTTTTCCAGTTGGCCATCCACTCGTTGATGCCTTTCATCACGTATTGCGAGTCGGTCACCAGCAGCACTTCGCACGGACGCTTCAAGGCTTCGAGGCCACGGATGGCGCCGAGCAGTTCCATGCGGTTGTTGGTGGTGTTGGCTTCGCCGCCCCACAGTTCCTTTTCGACGCCCTTGCACACCAGCAAGGCGCCCCAGCCGCCCGGGCCGGGGTTGCCCTTGCAGGCGCCGTCGGTGAACAGTTCTACGCTATCGACGCTTTCGCTCATGCCACTCTATCCAGAAAAATGCCTGGCCCCGTCAATCGCGGATCGACGATGGCCGCGGCCGGAGCAGGTCCGGCCACTATAAAAAGAAGGTTTACGGTTCGATACGGCGGCGGTTGACCTTGGCCATCGGCAGCGGAATCAGCTTGCCCATCGGCTCGCGCCGCTCCTGACGCACCGGACGCAGGCCGACCACGATCTTGCGCGCGACCAATAAATAGAAGCCACCGCCGGACAGTTGCCAGTCGCCGGCCTTGCGTTCCCAGCCGGCCAGTCGGGCCTGCCACTTGGGCGACGCGAGCGGCGGACGATAGCACCCGAAGCGGCGTTTCTCCAGCGCAAAGCCCAGCAGGTTGAGCCAGTCGGCGACCCGCGACGGCGAGATACAGCGCGCCTGACGCAAGGCGTCGTGGGCGAAGACGTGGCGCAAGCCCCAAGTACTCCAGGGGTTGATCCCGATGATCAGCAGATGCCCGCCGGGGCGTACGCTGCTCGCCGCTTCACGCAGCAGACCGTGGGGCGACAGGCAGAAATCCAGACCGTGCTGCAACACCACCACGTCGGCGGCATGCTCGCTCAACGGCCAGGCCTGTTCCTCGCAGACGATCTCTACCCCCGGCAACGGCGCGCCGAGTCGCACGTTGCGCTGCACCTGCGGCGCCGACGGCGGGGTCTGGGCCGACGGCCCGTAATGCACCAGATAGCCGCCGAAGAACCGCCCCAACTCGTCTTCGAGCATGCGCCGTTCTTCATCCAGCAGAAATTGCCCGAGCGGGCCGGCCAGCCACTCACGGGCCGCGCCGATCAACGCCAGCCAGTCGGGATCGGCCTGAGCGAACGCTTTATCGGTCATGTCATTCTCCAACGCCGCTAGAAGCTCTAAGATGCGCCAATGTTTTCCGCTTGGCGAATTCCGACGATGATACAGATCAGTGCCCTGCCCGCGTTCACCGACAACTACATCTGGTTGTTACAGGATCACCACAGCCAGCGCTGCGCCGTGGTCGACCCGGGCGATGCCGCGCCGGTGCAGGCCTGGCTCGACGCGCACCCGGGCTGGGTGCTGAGCGACATTCTGATCACCCATCACCACCATGATCACGTCGGCGGCGTCGAACGCCTGAAAGCCGCAACCGGCGCCACAGTCTACGGCCCGGCCAGTGAAAACATTCCGGGGCGCGACGTGGCGCTCAAGGACAACGACAGCGTCAGCGTGCTCGGCTGGGACTTCGATGTCTATGCGGTGCCCGGTCACACCCTCGGCCACATTGCCTACTACCACCACGGCCTGCTGTTTTGCGGTGACACGCTGTTCGCCGCCGGTTGCGGACGCCTGTTCGAAGGCACGCCGGAACAGATGCACCACTCGCTCGGCCGCCTCGCCGCATTACCTGAGGATACGCTGGTGTATTGCACCCATGAATACACCCTGAGCAATCTGAAGTTTGCTGCTGCGGTCGAACCGACCAACCCGGACATCGCCGCCCGTCTGGAAAAAGTTACCGAGCAACGGGAAAAAGGCGTGATGACCCTACCCTCGACCCTGGCTCTGGAAAAGCTCACAAATCCGTTTTTGCGTACCGCTGAAACATTAGTTACACAAAAAGTGGACGAACGGGCAGGCGCTCAAAACCGGGCGCCGAGTGAGGTTTTTGCGGCTCTGCGGGCATGGAAAGATAAGTTCTAAGTGACTCCCCAGCTGGTACAGAAATTCTGAATGGTTGACCGCAGGGGGTGCGCTTTCTAGAATCGCCCGACATTTTTGCCCGGAACTTACTTCCAGCCAATGTCGTCATCCATACGTAAGTCCGTCAATTCAGACACGCTGACCCGCTTGGCGCAAGCCATCGCGGTGGCTGTGTCCGCCACGTTGGCGGGCTGCTCCAGCCATGCTCCGCAGCCTGAAGCGAGCCATACGCCGAACATTGCTGCGCGAGCCAAGCAGAAACCGATCTGGCTCAGCGAAAAGCCCAGCCCGCAGGTGCCTCAGGACATCTGGGAGCGCATGCGCGGTGGTTTCCAGCTGCAGGACGGCCTGGGCGTGAACCCGCGCATCGAGCAGCAGCGGCTATGGTTTGCCAGCAACCCGTCCTTTCTGGAGAACGCCGGCGAACGCGGCAGTCTCTACATTCATTACATCGTCGAGCGTCTCGAAGAGCGCAACATGCCGCTGGAGCTGGCCCTGCTGCCAGTGATCGAGAGCGCCTACAACCCGATGGCCTATTCCCGGGCCGACGCTTCGGGCCTGTGGCAATTCATTCCGTCCACCGGTCGTTACTACAACCTGCGCCAGACCCGCTTCTATGATGGCCGTCGCGATATTACCGCCTCGACCACCGCCGCGATGGACTACCTGACTCGTCTGCACGACATGTTCAACGGTGACTGGCTGCTGGCCCTGGCGGCGTATAACGCTGGTGAAGGCACGGTGAGCCGCGCCATCGAGCGCAACGAGAAGCTCGGCCTGCCGACCGACTACTGGAACCTGTCGTCGCTGCCGGCGGAAACCCAGGCCTACGTGCCGAAACTGCTGGCCCTGTCGCAAGTGGTGCTGGCCCCGGAAGCCTACGGGGTGAACCTCAACCCGATCGCCAACGAACCGTATTTCCAGGTCGTCGAAATCAACCAGCGCATGGACCTGTCCAAGGTTGCGGCGGTGGCCAACATCGACGAAGACGAGCTGTTCCAGCTCAACCCGGCCTTCAAGCAGCGCACCACCATCGACGGTCCTCAGCATCTGCTGGTGCCGACGTCCAAGGCGCAACTGCTGACCGCCAGCCTGCAGACCATGCGGCCTGAAGAGCTGATCAGTCCGCGCTCGCTGAAGCCGGTGTTCGACGGTGCTGATCCGACTGAAGTGGCCAAGCTCAAGCGCGCTTACCGGGTCAAACGCGGCGACAATCTCGGCTCCATCGCCAAGGCCAACAAGGTCGAAGTCAAGGACCTGCAGCGCTGGAACAAGCTGACCGGCAAGAACCTCAAGGTCGGCCAGACCCTGGTGATGCAGGACAACACCAAGCGCACCCCGGCGCGCAGCGGTGGCCGGGTCAACACGGTGATTGCCGCCAACAGCAAGAGCAAAGGCAAGGCCGACAGCCAGCAGCAGACCCAGTACAAGGTCAAGCGTGGCGACACCCTGTACGTGGTGGCCAAGCGTTTCAACGTCGAGATGCAGCATCTCAAGCGCTGGAACCCGGGTGCCGGCAAGGCCCTCAAGCCTGGGCAGATGCTCACGGTCTACCAGCCGCACTGACAGAAGAGCCTCTGAATTTTCAGGGGCTTTTTTTATTACCAGAATATTGTCCCTGATGGATTACTTGTGGTGAGGGGATTTATCCCCGATGGGGCGCGAAGCGGCCCCTGCCTTCCAAAAACCACGGGGACTGCTGCGCAGTCCATCGGGGATAAATCCCCTCGCTACAATGCAAACCGGGCAAGCATTGCACGCCGATTAACAGCCCATTAACCCGCTATCTTTTTCCTGTCCAGACAAGCTGTTACTGTACGGCCACAAAAGCCCAAGCCGCCTGGATCGGATCTGACTTGAAGCGTCCCCTCCTCCTGCTCCTGATCAGCCTGGCCTTGAGCTCACCCGCAAGCGCGACGATTACCGAAAGTCACGGTTATGCGCAGTTCGGCACGCTCAAGTACCCGGCCAGATTTACCCACTTCGACTGGGTCAACCCGCAAGCGCCCAAGGGCGGTACGTTGCGGGTGATGGCGTTCGGCACCTTCGATACGGTCAACCCGTACACTTTCAAGGGCACCAGCCCGGTTACCACGCCGAATTTCCTGCAGTACGGCATCAACGAGCTGAACGAGCCGCTGATGGTCGGCACCGGCCAGTATTCGCCGTCCGGTGACGAACCGGCGTCCAGTTATGGCTTAATCGCGCAATCGGTGGAGTACAGCGAAGATCGCAGCTGGGTGGTGTTCAATCTGCGCCCGGAAGCGCGCTTTCACGACGGCACCCAGATCACCGCCTACGACGTGGCGTTCTCCTACCGCACACTGCTCAAGGACGGCCACCCGCTGTACCGCACCGCCCTGCAGGAAGTCTCGCGGGTCGACATCCTCAACCCGCAGCGCATTCGTTTCGTGATGAAACGCTCGGGCAATCCGTTACTGATCCTGCGCCTCGGCGAGTTGCCGGTGCTGCCGCAGCATTACTGGAAGGATCGCGACTTCAAGGCCACCACCTTCGAGCCACCGCTGGGCAGTGGCCCGTACCGCATCACCTCGGTGACGCCGGGGCGGCAGCTGATTTTCGAGCGGGTCAAGGATTACTGGGGCAAGGACCTGCCGGTCAATCGCGGCAAGTACAACTTCGATCGCATGGAAGTCGAGTTCTACCGCGACAGCGACGTGGCCTTCGAAGCGTTCAAGGCCGGCGAATTCGACATCTACATCGAGCATCAGGCAAAGAACTGGGCCAACGGCTACAACTTCCCGGCGGTGCGCCGTGGCGAGGTGATCAAGGCGCAGATTCCGCACCAGATCCCGACCCAGAGCCAGGGCCTGTTCATGAACACCCGACGCGCGACCTTCAGCGACGTCAAGGTGCGCGAAGCGCTGGGCCTGATGTTCGACTTCGAATGGACCAACCGCGCGCTGTTCAGCGATGCCTACCAGCGCACCACCAGCTACTACCCCAACAGCGAGTTTTCCGCGACGGGGCTGCCGGTCGGGCATGAATGGCTGATGCTCAAGCCGTACAAGGAGCAACTATCGGCCAAGCTGTTCACCGAGCCGTTCACATTGCCGCAGACCGATGGCCGTGGCATCCCGCGCGAAACCATGCGCAAGGCGCTGGCCCTGCTCGCCGAGGCCGGCTGGAAGCTCAACGGCCAGCGCCTGCAAAACGCCAAGGGCCAGCCGTTGAGTTTCGAGTTGCTGCTGGTCAATCCGAACCTTGAACGGATCCTGCAGCCATACATCGAGAACCTCAACAGCATCGGCATCGATGCGCGTCTACGCACGGTGGATCGCGCCCAGTACAAACAGCGCCTGGATCAGTTCGATTTCGACATGATCCTGATGACCCTCAACCAGACCCTCAGCCCGGGTCTGGAGCAATGGCAGTATTTCCATTCCAGTCAGGTCGGGGTCAAGGGCAGCAAGAATTACGCTGGTATCGCCAACCCGGTGGTCGATCACCTGCTCGAACAATTGCTCGCTGCACAAACCCGCGACGAACAGGTCGCCGCCGGCAAGGCGCTGGACCGCGTGCTGCTCTGGCAGCACTACAGCATTCCCAACTGGTACCTCAATTATCACCGACTGGCCTACCGCAACCGGTTGGCCTTCGTCACCACGCCGCCCTACACCCTGGGGCTGAGCGCGTGGTGGCTGAAATCTTCGGAGAACAATAAATGACGCCCATCCGCGCCCTGCTCGTGCAGGCCAGCGGTCTGCTGTTCGCCGGGCTGGCGATTGCCGCCCCGCAACATGCCGTGACCCTGTACAACGAGCCGCCGAAATACCCGGCGGACTTCAAGCAGTTCGATTACGTGAACCCCGACGCGCCCAAGGGCGGGATCTTCCGCCAGGCCGGGTTCGGCGGCTTCGACAGCCTCAACCCGTTCATCAGCAAAGGCGTGCCGGCCGATGATATCGGGCAGATCTACGACACCCTGACCAAGCACAGCCTCGACGAGCCGTTCACCGAGTACGGCCTGATTGCCGCAAAGATCGAGAAAGCCCCGGACAACAGCTGGGTGCGTTTCTACCTGCGCCCGGAAGCGCGGTTTCACGATGGCCATCCGGTGCGCGCCGAAGACGTGGTGTTCAGCTTCCAGACCCTGACCAAGGACGGCTCGCCGCTGTTTCGCGGCTACTACAGCGATGTCGAAGAGGCCATCGCCGAAGACCCGCTCAAGGTGCTGTTCAAGTTCAAGCACACCAACAATCGCGAGTTGCCGCTGATCCTCGGTCAGCTCCCGGTGCTGCCGAAACACTGGTGGGCCAGTCGTGATTTTTCCAAGGGCAATCTGGAGATCCCGCTGGGCAGCGGCCCGTACAAGGTCGCCGAAGTGAAAGCCGGGCGCTCGGTGCGCTATGAACGGGTCAAGGACTACTGGGGCAAGGATCTGCCGGTCAATCGCGGGTTCTACAACTTCGACGTAATGACCACCGATTACTACCGCGACAACACCGTCGCCGTCGAAGCGCTGAAGGCCGGCCAGTTCGATTACTGGCTGGAAATGACCGCGAAGAACTGGGCCAACGCCTACAACATTCCGGCGGTCACCGAAGGTCGCTTGATCAAGGAACAGATCGCCAACAGCAACCCGACCGGCATGCAGGGCTTCGTTTTCAACCTGCGCCGTCCGGTGTTTCAGGATGTGCGGGTGCGGCAGGCGCTCGGTCTGCTGTTCGATTTCGAGTGGACCAACAAACAGCTGTTCAACGGTGCCTACTTCCGCACTCGCAGCTATTTCGAGAACTCGGAAATGGCCGCCACCGGCCTGCCCGACGCCGAACAACGGGCGATCCTCGAACCGTTTCGCAGCAAACTGCCGGCGCAGGTGTTCAGCGAAGCTTTCGAGAACCCGAAGACCGACGCCAGCGGCATGATCCGCGCCCAGCAGCGCGAGGCCTATCAGCTGTTGCAGGAGGCTGGCTGGAAGATCGTCGACGACAAAATGGTCGATGCCAACGGCAAACCGGTGGTCATCGAGTTCCTTCTGGCGCAGACCGAATTCGAACGCGTGCTGCTGCCGTTCAAACGCAATCTGGCCGACCTTGGCATTGATCTGGTAATCCGCCGCGTCGACGTTTCGCAGTACATCAACCGCGTGCGCTCGCGGGACTTCGACATGATGGTCGGCAGCTTCCCGCAATCCAACTCGCCGGGTAACGAGCAGCGCGAATTCTGGATGAGCGCCGCCGCCGACAAACCGAGCAGCCGCAACACCATGGGCCTGAAGGATCCGATCGTCGATCACCTGGTGGAAAACCTGATCAACGCCGACTCGCGCAGCAGCCTGGTGGCGCATGCCCGGGCGCTGGATCGGGTGCTGCAATGGGGTTACTACGTGGTCCCCAACTGGCACATCAAGACCTGGCGCGTGGCTTACTGGAACCACATCGGTCACCCGAAAGTCTCGCCCAAATACGACATCGGGATTAACACCTGGTGGGTCAAGCCTGACGCGAAGCCTGCCATAGAAGTCGAAACCAAACTGCAAGCCGACCCTGTGGGCACGGAGTAATCAGATGCTGGCGTACATTTTTCGGCGACTGCTGCTGATCATCCCGACCCTGTTCGGCATCCTGCTGATCAACTTCGTGATCATCCAGGCCGCGCCCGGCGGTCCGGTGGAACAGATGATCGCCAAGCTCGAAGGCTTCGAAGGCGCCACCAGCCGCATCGCCGGTGGCGGTGCCGAAGTGTCGGTGGCCGGCTCCGCCTATCGTGGCGCGCAAGGTCTGGACCCGGCGCTGATCAAGGAAATCGAGCACATGTACGGGTTCGACAAGTCGGCCCCGGAACGCCTGTGGATCATGGTCAAGAACTACGCGAAGCTGGATTTCGGCGACAGCTTTTTCCGTGATGCCAAGGTCATCGACCTGATCAAGGAAAAGATGCCGGTGTCGATCTCGCTCGGGCTGTGGAGCACGCTGATCATGTACCTGGTGTCGATCCCGCTGGGGATCGCCAAGGCCACGCGGCACGGCAGTCACTTCGACGTGTGGACCAGTTCGGCGATCATCATCGGTTACGCGATCCCGGCGTTCCTCTTTGCGATTCTGCTGATCGTGGTGTTCGCCGGCGGCAGTTATCTGGACTGGTTCCCGCTACGTGGCCTGACTTCGAACAATTTCGATGAGCTGAGCCTGGGCGGCAAGATTCTCGACTATTTCTGGCACCTGGCGCTGCCGGTGACCGCGCTGGTGATCGGCAACTTCGCGACCATGACTTTGCTGACCAAAAACAGCTTCCTCGACGAGATCAACAAGCAGTACGTGGTCACCGCCAAGGCCAAGGGCCTGACGCGCAACCGCGTGCTTTACGGCCATGTGTTTCGCAACGCCATGTTGCTGGTGATTGCCGGATTCCCGTCAGCGTTCATCGGCATCTTCTTCACTGGCTCGTTGCTGGTGGAAGTGATTTTCTCCCTCGACGGTCTGGGCCTGATGAGTTTCGAAGCGGCGATCAACCGCGATTACCCGGTGGTGTTCGGCACCCTGTTCATCTTCACCCTGCTGGGGCTGGTGGTGAAACTGATCGGCGACCTCACCTACACCCTGGTCGATCCGCGCATCGACTTCGCCAGCCGGGAGCATTGAGATGAACCTGTCCCCGCTCAATCGCCGCCGGTTCGAACTGTTCAAGGCCAACAAGCGTGGCTGGTGGTCGCTGTGGCTGTTCCTGATCCTGTTCGGCCTGAGCCTCGGCGCCGAGCTGATCGCCAACGACAAGCCGCTGGTGGTGCATTACGACAACCACTGGTACTTCCCGGCGATCAAGCGCTACCCGGAAACCACCTTCGGCGGCGAATTCCCGCTGGAAGCCAACTACAAGAGCCCGTACATCCGCGAACTGCTCAAGGCCAAGGATGCGTGGGTGTTGTGGGCGCCGATCCCCTACAGCTACCAGAGCATCAACTACGACCTGAAAGTCCCGGCCCCGGCCCCACCGTCGGCGGACAACCTGCTGGGCACCGATGATCAGGGCCGCGATGTGCTGGCGCGGGTGATTTACGGCTTCCGCATTTCCGTGTTGTTTGCGCTCACGCTGACGGTACTCAGCTCGATCATCGGTGTGATTGCCGGCGCGCTGCAGGGTTTCTATGGCGGCTGGGTCGATCTGGCCGGGCAGCGCTTTCTGGAGATCTGGTCTGGTTTGCCGGTGCTGTACCTGCTGATCATCCTCGCCAGTTTCGTCCAGCCGAATTTCTGGTGGTTGCTGGGGATCATGCTGCTGTTTTCGTGGATGAGCCTGGTCGACGTGGTGCGCGCCGAGTTCCTCCGTGGCCGCAACCTCGAATACGTGCGCGCGGCGCGGGCGCTGGGCATGCAGAACGGCGCGATCATGTTCCGCCACATTCTGCCCAACGCCATGGTCTCGACCATGACCTTCATGCCGTTCATCCTCACCGGCGCCATCGGCACCCTGACCGCGCTGGACTTCCTCGGTTTCGGTTTGCCGGCCGGCAGTCCGTCGCTGGGTGAACTGGTGGCCCAGGGCAAATCCAATCTGCAGGCGCCGTGGCTGGGCATGAGCGCGTTCGCGGTGCTGGCGCTGATGTTGAGTTTGCTGGTGTTTATCGGCGAGTCCGCTCGCGATGCCTTCGACCCGAGGAAGTGAAATGAATCAGGACAATCTGATCGAAGTGCGCGACCTCGCTGTCGAGTTCGGCTTCAACGAGCGGCGGCACCGGGTGGTCGAGGGCGTGAGCTTCGACATCAAACGCGGCGAAACCCTGGCGCTGGTCGGCGAGTCCGGCTCGGGCAAATCGGTGACGGCGCACTCGATCCTGCGCCTGCTGCCCTACCCGCTGGCCCGGCATCCGGCCGGCAGCATCAACTACGCCGGGCAGAATCTGCTGGGGCTGAGCGAAAAAACCATCCGCCACATCCGCGGCAACCGCATCGCGATGATCTTTCAGGAGCCGATGACCTCGCTCAACCCGCTGCACTCGATCGAGAAGCAGATCAACGAGATTCTCGGCATCCACAAGGGCCTGAGCGGCAAAGTCGCGACCAAACGCACCCTCGAGCTGCTGGAGATGGTCGGCATTCCCGAGCCGCACAAGCGTCTCAAGGCCCTGCCCCACGAATTGTCCGGCGGCCAGCGCCAGCGGGTGATGATCGCCATGGCATTGGCCAACGAGCCGGAACTGCTGATCGCCGACGAGCCTACCACTGCACTGGACGTGACCGTTCAGCTGAAAATCCTCGATTTGCTCAAGGAGCTTCAGGCTCGATTGGGCATGTCGTTGTTACTGATCAGTCACGATTTGAACCTGGTGCGAAGAATTGCGCATCGCGTATGTGTCATGCAGCGCGGTTGCATCGTCGAACAGGCATCGTGCGCAGAGCTGTTCCGTTCGCCGCAGCATCCGTACACTCGGGAATTGCTCGGCGCGGAGCCCAGCGGAGGCCCGGCGAGCAATAAAATCGGGGCGCCGCTGCTGGAAGTCGAGAACCTGAAAGTCTGGTTCCCGATCAAGAAAGGCCTGCTCAAGCGCACGGTGGATTACGTCAAGGCAGTAGACGGCATCAATTTCAGCCTGCCTCAGGGACAGACGCTGGGGATCGTGGGAGAAAGCGGTTCCGGCAAATCCACCCTCGGTCTGGCGATTTTGCGGCTGATCGGCAGCAAAGGCGCGATCCGCTTTGAGGGCAAGCAGCTAGACTGCCTGACGCAGAACGAGGTTCGCCCGTTGCGGCGGGAGATGCAGGTGGTGTTTCAGGACCCGTTCGGCAGCCTGAGCCCGCGGATGTGCGTCAGCGACATCGTTGGCGAAGGCCTGCGGATTCACAAGATGGGCACCGCCGCCGAGCAGGAAGCGGCGATTATTGCGGCATTGAAGGAGGTAGGTCTGGATCCGGAAACCCGGCACCGCTACCCTCACGAATTTTCCGGTGGGCAACGGCAACGTATCGCCATTGCCCGGGCTTTGGTGCTGAAACCGGCGCTGATCCTGCTGGACGAGCCCACTTCGGCGCTCGACCGCACGGTGCAGCGGCAAGTGGTGGAGCTGTTGCGTTCACTGCAAGCCAAGTACAACCTGACGTATTTGTTCATCAGCCATGACCTGGCTGTCGTCAAAGCGCTGAGCCACCAGTTGATGGTGGTCAAGCATGGCCAAGTGGTCGAACAGGGAGACGCGCAAGATATTTTTGCCGCCCCCAAACATCCGTATACACAGCAGTTGCTGGAAGCCGCTTTTTTGGCACCAGCCACTGCGCAATAACCTGAAAGAGGAGCAACACATGGGTTTTCTCGCCGGTAAGCGCGTACTGATCGTCGGTGTCGCCAGCAAGCTGTCCATCGCATCCGGCATCGCTGCCGCCATGCATCGCGAGGGCGCTGAGCTTGCCTTCACTTATCAGAACGACAAACTCAAGGGTCGCGTTGAAGAGTTCGCACAGGGCTGGGGTTCGAGCCCTGAGCTGTGCTTCCCGTGCGACGTGGCCAGCGATGAAGAAATCGCCAAGGTCTTCGAAGAACTGAGCAAGAAGTGGGACGGCCTGGACTGCATCGTGCACTCCGTCGGCTTCGCCCCGGGCGACCAACTGGACGGCGACTTCACCGAAGCCACCACCCGTGAAGGTTTCCGCATCGCTCACGACATCAGCGCCTACAGCTTCGTGGCCCTGGCCAAGGCTGGCCGCGAAATGATGAAAGGCCGCAACGGCAGCCTGCTGACCCTGTCGTACCTGGGCGCCGAGCGCACCATGCCGAACTACAACGTGATGGGCATGGCCAAGGCTTCGCTGGAAGCTGGCGTACGTTACCTGGCCGGCTCCCTGGGCCCGGACGGCACCCGCGTCAACTGCGTATCGGCTGGCCCGATCCGTACCCTGGCAGCCTCGGGCATCAAGAACTTCCGCAAGATGCTGGCCGCCAACGAAGCGCAAACCCCACTGCGCCGCAACGTCACCATCGAAGAAGTCGGCAACGCCGGCGCCTTCCTGTGCTCCGACCTGGCGTCGGGCATCAGCGGTGAAATCATGTACGTGGACGGCGGCTTCAACACCACCGCGATGGGCAACATCGAAGAGTAATCTTCGCTCTGCCGATAAAAAACCCGCCTCTTCCGGCGGGTTTTTTATTGGGTTCAACATCAAAAGATCGCAGCCTTCGGCAGCTCCTACAGGGACAGCACCACCCTGTAGGAGCTGCCGAAGGCTGCGATCCTTTGATCGTCAGAGCAAACAATCGGCAAACAGTTTTTGAACCGGCTGATTACGCTGGCTATAGCGCTGCAACAAGACCATCTCGCGGTAGAACGTCAGCTCACCCAACTCAATCACCCTGACCTTGAGCGGATGCTCCAGCCACAGCCCAGCCTTGGGCAGCAGCGAAACGCCCAGCCCGGACTCGACCATCTTCACGATCGCCTCCAGCTCATCCAGTTCCAGTGCCACCTCGACCTCGATCCGCTGCTCGCGCAGAAACCGCGTCACCAAACGCCCGCCAAATGAATTGCGGTCATAGCGCACCTGCGGCTGGTCGGCGAGCAACTGCAGCGGATCGTCGCCTTCGACCTGCAGCGGCACGATCAGCACGAACGGTTCGCGACGAATCACCGTCGCCGACAACTCCTTGGGCAGCTCGAACGGCGGCTTGATCATGATTGCCAGATCCACCTCGCCGGCATCGACCTGACTCAACAGATTCAACGACACCCCCGGCACCAATTTCGGTTCCAGCCCCGGAGCCTGCTGACGCAAGCGCAACAATGCCTGAGGCAGCAGCCCGGTCTGCGCAGTCGCCACCGCGCCGATTTTCAGCTCGCCGCGAATCTCGCTGACATCCTCGCTCTCACCCATGCGGCTGAAGATTGCGAGCATTTCCTGCGCCATCGGCACCGCGCGCAGCCCGGCGGGATTGAGCGTCGCCTGACGGCCAGTGCGATCAAACAGGCGAATGCCCAAGGCCTGTTCGAGATTACGGATCTGCGCGCTGACTGCAGACTGCGTCAGGCCGATGTGCAAACCGGCAGCGGCAAACGTGCCATGGCGCGCCACCGCGAGAAAGGTCTTGAGTTCACGCAGCATGCACACCTCGACTGATCGAAATAATTTGAGCTCGGCGCAAAAACTATCGTCTTTCAATCACATTTCACAGCACTAAACTCAGTGCACTTCCTCTGATCGAGCATTGCGCCATGTCGTTAAGCCCTTTCCATCTGGCCATCCCCGTCTATGACCTGGCCGCCGCACGCCACTTTTATCGCGAAGTCTTCGGGCTGGAAGAAGGTCGCTCCAGCGAACATTGGGTCGATTTCAACTTCTTCGGCCATCAACTGGTGATACATCTGGCGCCGAAAAACCCTGCACAGGAAGCCGCGCACACCAATGCTGTGGACGGGTATGACGTGCCGGTGCCGCATTTCGGTGTGGTGCTGGGGATGGCGCAATGGCAGGCGCTGGCCGAACGCCTGACATCGTTGGGCACGCGATTTGTGATTGAGCCGGGGATTCGCTTTCAGGGATTGGTGGGCGAACAGGCGACGATGTTTCTGTTCGACCCATGTGGCAACGCGCTGGAGTTCAAGGCGTTCAAGGACATCGGACAGTTGTTTGCCAAATAGAGGGGGGCGTTGAGCCGGACGCCTTCGCGAGCAAGCTCGCTCCCACAGGGTTCTGCGGTGTGCCTGGATTTTATGAGCACCCGCGAAATTTGTGGGAGCTGGCTTGCCAGCGATGAAGCCCTCAATGACCGCGCTTCAATTGCTGCTTGTGTTCGTACATTGCGCTATCGGCATCGGCCAGTAACCGATCCACTGTGTCATGGCGTTGCGGATCGTATTCGATCTGGCCGACGCTGAAGCGAATCGCGTAACCCCGGTGCAACGTGGCGTTGCGCTCGTCGAGGATTTCCCTGAGTCGGGCCATGATCGCCGTGGTTTCGACATGACTGGAGCCGGTCAGCAGCGCCACGAACTCATCACCGCCCAGGCGCCCGACCACGTCGCTCTCGCGAAACGCGATGCGCAGCACATCGGCAAAGGTCTTCAGTGCACTGTCGCCCTCGGCATGACCGTAGAGATCGTTGATCTGTTTGAAATCATTGAGGTCGAAAAACAGCAACGTCGCTGGTTTTTCCAGCCGCGCGCAAGCGTCCAGTGCATGTTGCGCCAGCTGTTTGAAGCCACGGCGATTGGACAGCAGGGTCAGTTCGTCCATGCTCGCCATCTGCACCGCCGTCAACTCTTGCTCGGCCATCTGCGCCAGATCCCGCAGCAGTGCGCGTTCTTCGTCATCGAGTTCGCGGGGCTGGGTGTCGATCAGGCACAAGGTGCCCATTTTGTTGCCATTGGGCACCGTCAGCGGGTAACCGGCGTAGAAGCGGATGTTGGGCGCACCGGTCACCAGCGGGTTGTCGTAGAAACGCTCATCCTGCCGGGCATCCGGCACCAGCAGCAGTTCGTCCTTGAGGATCGCATGCCCACAGAATGAAACGTCCCTTGGCGTTTCCGTGACGTCCAGCCCCACGCAGGACTTGAACCACTGCCGGTCCTTGTCCACCAGCGTCACCAGGGCAATCGGCACGTTGAACAGGCGCTTGGCCAGGCGAGTGAGCCGGTCGAAACGCTCCTCCGGCGCCGAATCGAGGACATTCAAGCCATGCAGCGCTTGAATTCGGGTGGCTTCATTGGCGGGTTTGATCGGGGCCAGCATCACGCACTCCATCAGGGTCAATGACCGTTAGAGTAGCCTGATTCGCCAGCGACTCACACACTTCAACCGCCCGCCACCGGACACGGGCCGCCCGCGTCGGCCCAAAGCTTGAACTGGGCCACAAAAATGTCATGCGGCACCGGCACCGGTGCGCGCCCTGCTCCGGGATTCCAGCCCCACAGCACCAGTTTGTCGTCGCTGACGTGTTTGATCAGCGCGGCGAAATCACGGTCGCCGTTGCTGGAGCGGTCCTTGATCATCGCGCACAACTTGTCCGGTGGCAGGCCGATCCAGGCCATCTTGTGCGCCGCCGGCGGCAGGCTCCAGTGTGGCGCTCCCGGTGGCGCGTGGGGGCCGTAACTGTCGGGCGGATTGCTCTCGGCGTGGCAGGTGGCGCAGGGCAAACCGGCGGCGCCCTTGCCGTCCATGCCGCGCACCACATTCATCGCGTGTGGTTTGCCCGCATCGAACTGCAGCGGCGAGTCGCCAGGGATGTGGCAGTTCTGGCAGCGCGGGCTCTGGAACACCTTCTGTACCGTGCCGAACGCCTTGAGCGCTTCCTGATCATCGGCAAACAGGTCCGAGGCATAGCCGCCCAGCCCCAGCAGGATCACCGTGCCCAACAGCAGATGTCGTTTCATCTCACACCCCCGACAGTTGCAGCGGCAATTCACGCAAGCGTTGCCCGGTCAGCGCGTACACCGCGTTGGCCACCGCCGGTGCGGTGGGCGGAACACCGGCCTCACCGATACCCCCGGGTTTGTCGCTGCTGGGCACGATATGCACTTCGACCACTGGCATCTCGTTGAGCCGCAGCACCTGATAATCGTGATAATTGGACTGCACGACCATGCCGTCCTTGACCGTCAGCTTGCTGTGCAGCGCCATGCCCAGGCCAAAGGTGATGCACGACTCCATCTGCGCCGCGATGCTCTGCGGATTGACCGCGATCCCGCAATCCACCGCACACACCACGCGGTGCACGCGGATCGCCAGATTGTCCTGGGAGACCTCGGCCACCTGCGCCACATAACTGCCGAACGACTCGTGTACCGCCACACCCAACGCATGTCCGTCCGGCAATGGCGCTGTCCAGTTGGCCTTCTCCACCGCCAGATTCAGCACGCCGAGATGCCGCGCATGATCCTTGAGCAAGGTGCGTCGATATTCGACCGGGTCCTTGCCCGCTGCCGTGGCCATTTCATCGATCAGCGACTCCATGACAAAAGCGGTGTGGCTGTGCCCCACCGAACGCAACCACAGCACATTGATTCCGGTCTGCGGTGAATGCAGCTCGACCTGCTGATGAGCCAGACCTTTGATGTACGGGCTGTCGGCCACGCCTTCGACCGAAGTCGCATCGATGCCGTTCTTGACCATGGTCTGTTCGAGCATGGTGCCGGCCATGATCGACTGACCGACCAGCACATGCTGCCAGCTCAGCGGCAGGCCCTGCCCGTCGAGGCCGATGCGCGCCTGATGCAGGAACATCGAGCGGTAATAACCGCCACGAATGTCATCTTCGCGCGACCACACGGTTTTCACCGGCATGCCGGCGGCCTTCGCCACTTGCACCGCTTCGGCGACGAAGTCAGAGGTCGGATTGGCCCGGCGCCCGAAACCGCCGCCAAGAAACTCGGTGTGAATTTCCACCTGCTCCGGTTTGAGCCCGGTGATCTTGCCGGCGACCATCTGGTCGAGGGTCTGGAATTGCGTGCCGGTCCAGATCTCGCATTTCTCGGCGCTGATCTTCACCGTGCAGTTCAGCGGTTCCATCGGTGCATGCGCCAGATACGGCACGCTGTATTCGACGTCGATTTTCTTCGCCGCCTTGTCGAAGTTGCCTTTGGCATCCCCGGCCTGACTGGCGGAAGTGCCCGGTGTCGCCGCCAGCTTGCGGAAGCTGTCGAGCAGGCCATGGCTGCTCAAGTCAGCGTGCGGCCCCATGTCCCAATCGACCTTCAGCGCATCGCGACCAAGTTTCGCCGCCCAGTAATGATCAGCGATCACCGCCACGCCCGTCGGCACCTGCACCACTTTGTGCACGCCGGGCACCGCCAGCGCCTCGGCGCCTTCGAAGGATTTGACCGTGGCGCCGAACACCGGCGCGCGAGCGACCATCGCGGTCATCAAGCCCTCGAACTGCACGTCCATGCCGAACTTGGCGCGACCGGTGATTTTCTCCGGGGTGTCGAGGCGTTTGGTCGGTTTGCCGATGACCTTCCAGTCCTTGGCCTCCTTGAAGGTGATCGACTTCGGATCCGGCACCGGGAGTTGCCCGGCGGCGTCCGCCAGTTCGCCGTAAGTGGCGCGTTTATCGCCGGCGATCACCACACCCGACTCGGTACGGATCGTCGAAGGCGCCACGTCGAAACGCTTGGCCGCCGCTTCCACCAGCATCTGCCGCGCCGTGGCCCCGGCGAGCCGGTAACGGTCGAATTCCATCCAGGTCGACGTCGAGCCGCCGGTAATCTGCATCCCGCCAAACGCCGGCATGCCGTAATTGGCGGCCGAGGCCGGCGAGTGTTCGACGCGGATCTTCGACCAATCGGCATCCAGCTCTTCGGCGATCAGCATGGTCAGGCCGGTCCAGATGCCCTGACCCATTTCCGAGTGCCCGAGCAACACCGTTACGCTGTTGTCGGCGGCAATGCGCAAAAACGCATTTGGCGCGAAGACCTTGCCTTCATTCTCCGCCGCCAAGGCAAATCGATGGGCACCGGGAACCACGAACGCAACCACCAGACCGCCACCCAGCACGGCGCTGCCCTTGAGAAATCCGCGACGCGATACAGGACTGTTCATCGTCTGTCTCCCAATCAGCCAATCTCGGCCGCACGTTTCACCGCTGCGCGGATTCGCGGGTAGGTGCCGCAGCGGCAGATATTGCCGGAGAGCGCCTGATCGATATCGCTGTCGGTGGGTTTGGGGATTTTCGCCAGCAGCGCGGCGGCAGACATGATCTGCCCCGACTGGCAGTAGCCGCACTGCACCACATCGAGTTCGGCCCAGGCCTGCTGCACCGGGTGCGAGCCGTCCGTGGACAGGCCTTCGATGGTGAGAATCTTCTGGCCGTGGGCCACGGCGGTGGCGGGCGTGATGCAGGCGCGCAACGGCGCGCCATCGACGTGTACGGTGCACGCCCCACACTGGGCCATGCCACAGCCGAATTTGGTGCCGGTCAGGTGCGCCACATCACGCAGGACCCAAAGCAACGGCATGTCGGCCGGCACATCGAGCTCCTGATCCTTGCCATTGATATTCAAGGTCAGCATCGGGGATTTCCTCAGACTCACGGTGTTCTGAAGGGGGCGTCGCTACGGCCATCGAAGCCTGTGCGCGCCTCGGCTTATCCCTTTCAGCAAAGTCTAATTTGCGCGCGACGCCAGACGTTGCGACCACCGGTCATGACTCAACGCAAAAATGTCGACTTTAATCTTCTGGCTGATAACGGCGCTCGTCCGAACCATCACCACCGGTCTGCGACGAGCGCGGTAACCCTCACCTTGGTCAGGAGTCGCGAACATGGGATTTGTCACCACCAAAGACGGCGTCGAAATTTTCTACAAGGACTGGGGCCCGAAGGACGCCCCGGTGATCCACTTCCACCACGGCTGGCCGCTCAGCTCGGATGACTGGGATGCGCAGATGCTGTTCTTCCTGGCCCAGGGTTTTCGGGTGATTGCCCACGACCGTCGCGGGCATGGACGCTCGAGCCAGGTCTGGGACGGCCATGACATGGACCATTACGCCGACGATGCGCTGGCGGTGGTCACGCATCTGGGGGTGAAGAATGTGGTGCATGTCGGCCACTCCACCGGCGGTGGCGAGGTCATCCACTACATCGCCCGGCATGGGCAGGACAACGTCGCCAAAGGTGTGTTGATCAGCGCCGTGCCGCCATTGATGGTCAAGACCGAGAGCAATCCGGGTGGTTTGCCGAAATCGGTGTTCGATGATTTTCAGGCACAACTGGCGGCCAATCGTGCGCAGTTCTACCGCGATATCCCCAGTGGCCCGTTCTACGGCTATAACCGCCCGGGCGCCAAGCCCTCGGAAGGGATCATCGGCAACTGGTGGCGCCAGGGCATGATTGGTGGGGCCAAGGCGCATTACGACGGGATCGTCGCGTTCTCCCAGACCGATTTCACCGAAGACCTGAAGAAGGTCACCGTACCGGTGCTGGTGATGCACGGCGAGGATGATCAGATCGTGCCGTATGCGAACTCGGGGCCTTTGTCGGCGAAACTGCTGCCAAATGGCACGCTGAAATCGTATCCGGGGTTTCCGCACGGGATGCCGACGACTGAGGCGGCGACGATCAATGCGGATCTGCTGGCGTTTATTCGCGGCTGAAACTCGAGCGATCAGAGATCTGCGGGGGCCACACATCCATGTGGGAGCTGGCTTGCCAGCGATAGCGGTGGATCAGGCAACATCAATTGTGGATGTGCCGGCCCCATCGCTGGCAAGCCAGCTCCCACAGGTTTTCAGGTGGTTGCTGAATACTCGGTCACACCAGGGACCGTGTGGGAGCGAGCCTGCTGGCGAAGGCGATCGGTCAGTCAATGATGGGTTGACTGACCCACCGCATTCGCGAGCAGGCTCGCTCCTACAAGGTTATGCCTCGGAACGCCCCGTCCCTTCGCGATCACGTTCGTAGTGGTGGGCCAACGGCAGCGCCGGCAACCAGGCCTCGCGACGGATAGTCCACAGTTCATAGGTCGGCGTGAACTGGTTCGGCGCGTCCAGCGAGCCGACATTCACTTCAATTTCATCCCCCGAACGCGCCAGTACCGGCGAACCACAGCGCGGACAGAACACCCGCCCTTGATATTCGCCGGTCATGCCACTGACGGTCACCGCATTCTCGGGAAATATCGCCGAGGCATGAAACAGCGCGCCGTGGTGTTTGCGACAATCAAGGCAGTGGCAGAGGCCGACGCGGTAGGGTTGGCCCGCTGCTTCGAAACGCACATCGCCGCACAGGCAACCGCCAGTCAATGGTTCCATGCTGTCTATCCTCTGCCAGACTCTGTTCAGCCTTTGACCATAGCAGCCGTACAAGCGAACGCCCACCCACTGCCTTTTCCGGAGACTGCGCCATGCCCTCCCCTGAGTCCACCCTCTTACAGAGCTGGCACGCCAACGCTGATGCCTGGATCGAGGTAATCCGCAGCGGTGCCATCGAAAGCCGTCAGCAGGTCACCGATCAGGCGATCCTGCTGGCGATCATGGGCCGGCAACCAGAGCGCGTGCTGGATCTGGGCTGCGGTGAGGGCTGGTTGCTGCGGGCACTGGCGGATCGCGGTATCGATGCGGCGGGGGTCGATGGCGATGCAACCTTGATTGATGCGGCACGCGACGCCGGTTCGGCCAAGGTGCATGTCGCCAGTTACGCGGCATTGGTCGACGCCGAAATTGATATTGGCGGTGATTACGATTTGATCTGCGCCAACTTCTCGCTGCTGCATCAGGACATCATTCCATTGCTCGCGGCGATGAATGCATTGTTGCTCCCCGGCGGCGCCATGATCATTCAGACCCTGCATCCGTGGGCCGTGGCGGCCGGCAATTATCAGGATGGCTGGCGTGAGGAGTCGTTCGCCGCGTTCAAGGGCCAGTGGCAGCCGATGCCCTGGTATTTCCGCACGCTTTCGAGTTGGTGCAACGCGCTGGACATGGCCGGGTTTCAAATTGTCAGTTTGCAGGAGCCGCAGCATCCGCAAAGCCCGGTGCCGCAGTCACTGTTGATGATCGCCGAACGGCGCTGACCGGGGCAACTCGAGCCCCTTGTGGGAGCGAGCTTGCTCGCGAATGCGGAGTGTCTGACAGGCTCATTGCCGCATGTGCCGACGCTTTCGCGAGCAAGCTCGCTCCCACAATGTTTGGCGTCTAATGCTTCAGTTGTCGATCTACGGCACCGCCATTCGACCAAGGACTGACTACGCTATAAATCCTGCGTGTCTAACCTGCCGAGGATGACTGCCATGCAACGCTTTCAAAAACTCACACCGTGTCTGTGGTTCGATGATCAGGCCGAAGCGGCGGCGAAGTTCTACTGCTCGATCTTCGATCATTCGAAAATCACCGGCCTGACCCACTACAGCAAGGTCGGCCAGGAATTTCACGGCAAGCCGGAAGGCGCGGTGATGACTGTCAGTTTCGAACTCGACGGCCAGACCTTCACCGGCCTCAACGGCGGACCCATGTTCAAGTTCAGCGAAGCCATTTCGTTTCAGGTCAATTGCCAGAATCAGGAAGAAGTCGACCACTTCTGGGGCAACCTCTCGGCCGGCGGCCCGGTCGAGGCCCAGCAATGCGGCTGGCTCAAGGATCAGTTCGGGGTGTCGTGGCAGATCGTACCGGTGGCGTTCATGCACATGATGCAAGACCCCGACACCAGCAAGTCGCAACGGGCGATGCAGGCCATGTTCAAGATGAAAAAACTCGACATCGCCGAACTGGAGCGGGCCTTTGCCGGCCAGAGCTAATACACTCCGGTTCTGGCCTGCCGGGAACCATGACGATGAAACACGCTGCCGCCAAAAACCCTGAAAAAGCCCCACGCTTCTGGCGCGACGCTGCCCTGCCTTTCATCGAAGCGCGGGCCATCGCCGATGGCCGTGAGGTCTGCTACTCGCGCCATTCCCATGCGCATTTTTCGATCGGTGCGATCACGGCCGGGCGCAGCATTTATGTGCATGAGAAATCGAGGTTCGAAGTCGCCGCCGGCACTGTGGTGCTGATGAATCCGGGCGACGTGCATGCCTGCAATCCGCTCGATGATCAGCCGTGGTCGTACTTGATGTTGTATGTCGATACGCCGTGGCTGACAGATCTGCAGCATCAACTGGGGTTCAGTGCGGAGCTTGAGTTTCGGCGGTTTTCCACAACTCATCTGGATGACCCGCGACTGTTTCGTGACCTGCAAGGGCTTTACGCCACACTGGTCGACGAGCAGCAGGACATACTGCGCAAACACAGCGCAGTGGTGGAGTTTTTCAGCGATCTGCAGTTGCGCCTGAACCCGGCAGAACCGGCGCTGCGTGAGCCGAATTTCAAGCTCGAACGCGCTGCGGATTTCATCCGCGAACACTGCACCGATCTGCTCAGCCTCGATGACATCTGCACGGCGGCGCAGTTGTCACCGTCGTATCTGATCCGTGCGTTCAAACAGCATTACGGCATGACCCCGCATGCCTTTGTGGTCAACCAGCGCATCCAGTTCGCCCGCGAACGCCTGCGCAGCGGCCAGTTGATTGCCGATGTCGCACTGGAAGCAGGGTTTGCCGATCAGGCGCATTTTCAGCGCGCATTCAAACAGCATCTCGCGGCAACCCCCGGCCAATATCGCGGCTGACAGGCGAAAGCGGCTACGCTGAGGATCAGCGGCCAATTCCGGCCCGGGAGTCTGCTCCGGATGATTCTGATTCTTCTGCCAAATGCCGATTACGATCCGACCGAAAGCAGCGTGCCGTGGCAGGCGTTGCGCGACGCAGATATCGAAGCGCGTTTTGCCACGCCGCAAGGCCTGCCGGCTTACGCCGACCCACGGTTGGTGAGTGTTGGTTTCGGCCCGTTGAACGCCATGCTGATGACCCGTACAGCGGACTTGAACAGTTACGCGCAGATGATCGAAAGCGCGGAATTTCAGCAGCCACTGACGTATGCCGATGTCGATCCGTCTCAGTTCGAAGGTTTGCTGATTCCCGGTGGTCACGCCAAGGGCATGCGCAGCCTGCTCGAGTCCGGGCAGGCCCGGCAAATCGCCCTGCAGTTTTTCAAGGCACAGAAACCGGTGGCGGCGGTGTGCCATGGCGTGTTGTTGCTGGCGCGCACTCTCGACCCCGACACTGGCCGTTCGCTGCTGTTCGGGCGCAAGGTCACAGCGCTGCTGGCAGCAACCATGGAGTTGCCGGCCTGGCTGCTGACCGCACCGTGGCTGGGGCGTTACTACCGCACCTACCCGCCGACCGTCGAGGCAGAAGTGACGGCCGCGCTTTCGCGCAAATCCGACTTTGTACGCGGCCCCCTCGTTGCCAGACGTGATAGCGCAAAAGCGCCGCAAACAGGGTTCGTGGTGCGCGACGGCAATCTGCTCACAGCACGCTGGCCCGGCGATTGTCATCGCTTCGCCGCAGAATGGGTTGCCATGCTGCAGCAGCTTGAATGATCACTCCCCTTTAGCAGCTGCCGCAGGCTGCGATCTGTTGCTGTTGCAGGCTCAGGGCAACAACAGATAAACCGCGCTCGCCGCCAGCAACAAAGCCATCAACCGATTGAACAAGCGCATCCCCGCCGGATTGCCCAGATACCCACGCAGAAACGTCCCAGCGTAAACCCAGCAACCGACCGACAGATAACAGATCACCAGATACACCGCCGCAAACTGCCAGACCAGCCGCGCCTCGCCATCGGCGACAAACGCACCCATCCCTGCCACACACGCCAGCCACGCTTTCGGGTTGAGCCATTGCATCACCGCGCCGTACAACATCGATGGCGCCCGCCCCGTCTCGCCGGCATGCACCTGGCCGTCATCGGCAGCCAGTTTCCAGGCCATGAACAACAGAAACGCCACCCCGGCCAGTTGCACTACCCGGGTCAGGAACGGCCACAGTTTCAGGACTTCATGCAGGCCCAACCCCATCAGCACCAGTAACAACACAAACCCCAGCGTCGCTCCCGCCACATGCCGCTGACTGGCCCGAAAGCCGAACTGCGCACCGGAACTCAGCGCGACAATATTCACCGGGCCCGGGGTTATGGACGCCACCAGCGCAAACGCCGCCATCGACACAATCAGACTCATTACACACCTGCTGCAGATCGGGGAGAAAGAGACTCAGGTTAACTAAGGCAGGGCCTCATGTATTGAAGAAAATTGCCCTGGTATTGACTGGCATGAAACATATATTGAAACCAATACTGCAAAACAAGCCCTGGCTGCGTCGATATAGTCGCCCTGCGAAAACAACTTTCGCCGCACTCGTTTATTGACCCACCTATAAACCATGGATGGACTGTCACCCAATGACAACTTCAAGCAATCTTTTTACTCCCGCGCCGCTACCAAGTGAGCAACTTGAGCGTCGTGCTATTGCGCAGACAATAAGGGAAACACTCGAAAAGCGGGAAAAGGAAAAGAGCGGCAGCTACTATGCCTACCCCACCAACCTCTTTAACAGCAAGCAACTGTGCATTTCAACTCTTGAAGGAAGTCAATTCAACCAGGCACATTTTTCGGCACACATCGTCCTGCGCCAACTGATACGTCAGCCACAATTCGTTGCGATCGTCGATACGTTGGAAGTCGATAATGACCACTGGACACTGGTCAATAAAGAGGGCGAGATCTTTCAGGTCCATGAAGTCGAAAAAGCTGAGGGGAGGTTTATCGAACGCATCAATATCACTCAGCAGGTCCACGCGATCGATTCATTGAAATCCGACCTGCAACTGCTGGCCAGAAGTGCAGTCATGACAGGCGGGATCGTATCTTCAAGCGACCGTCTGCCCTTGCTCAACTGGCTGCAGTACCAGCAACTGAACCAGCCCGAGACAGTGGAACAGCTTGAAAACCTGATCGCCTGGCTCGAACTGACGTTGCCGCTGCCACCCACGCATGGCAACTACTGGGGCATATCGAACGAAACAGGCGCGACAGCTCTGTGCATCGACGAAGATCAGCACCCGGATATCAACCAAGTCATTTATAAGTTGATGGACAAGGGTGAGCCGCGCCGGGAACCGCTGATCAACTATCTGGCGGTTGCCCTGCTCAAGCATGAGACGCCGACAGCCCTGCGTGAATCCCCGCGTTTCGCCTGGGCACGGCTGATCGAGACCGAAGAAGCCAAAGCCTTCGTCCAGTCCTGCATCGAAGCGCTGAATATACCGTCCATCTCCAATGCGACTGGGCTGAGCACGGAGCAGCGCAGTCGCTTGCTGGTTGCAGCGATCATGCTGGATCTGGCGTTGGGTCGCGAGGACAAGAACCAGAATTTCATTGAGCAGCACATCTATAATCCGGGTCACGTGCAGGCGAATGCCTATGAGGTAAAACTGGCACTGGAACAAACACTCGAACGCGGACGTATCAAGGAGTATGCAGTTCCCCTGGCGCTGGAACTGATCCTCGCCGGACTTGCACCGGAGTTCCTGGTCAGGTCGCCCACGACTCTACAGATCGGCACGCCAGGCTGGGTAATTCTGCGCAAAGCGGTACGACTGGCCGAGAGCGTCGCGCCAGGCCTGTCCCGTCATATGTCCTATGAAAAGCTGCTTGAATTGGGCGCGATTTTGCCCACCAGTGCGCAACAGCAGACCCTGCATGACTGGGCGAGCCTGCAAGGCATCATGGACTGGTCGCTGCTCAATGGCCTGGAACCGGAAAATGCCCGTGACCTGCCAACCCAGGAGCTCTTCAAGCAAGCTGCCACGCATTACAACGCCCACATCGAAGCGATCGGCTCCGCGCTGACAACGATCGCCACCCCGCCGGTCAGCCGTCGCAAGCTGGCGAAAGACGAGCTGTACGAGATTAATTGCGACCCGATGATACAAATAGCGTTGCCGGTCGAACGCGGAGCCAAGCGCGGTTATCATTCCGTGCTTGATGTCTATATGACCCGCGACCGGTTGTTCAAAAAGCGCTATGACAGGCCCTCTGGCACAAGTATCTACAAGACATATCCGGGCCTGTTGACACTCAAGCCCATCAATGACATTTACAAGGAAGAAGTAAAAAACTATTTCACACAATACAAAGCGGCAATCAATACAACTGTGCGCTTGGCACTTTCACGATTACCACTGGAAGAGCGGATGGCACTTGAATTTGGCAAAACGGCCATTTACAGCGTGCGTGATTACTCCTATCAGGTCCAGTTAACCAGCGCCTTCGTGCCTTTTGATCCACGTAAAATAGCTCGTTTTGGCAGCATGGTGTTTTGCAAGTATGGATTGCATTTTTACTGTTTTGAAATATTCCCCCTGCAAGGCGTTTGCCGAAATAATCCGATACTGGCTGAAGCTTACAGCCTCGGCGAAACACTCGGTAAGGAGGGATGGTTTAATGTGAAACCAAATGGCGTAAACGACTTCAAGTCGATGACGTGTCTTAACGCGCGAATCGAGAAAAGCGCCTACTTCAAAGGCGAGCCCCCCGTGGGTGAGGAGTCGCGAGACGTGGGCATCATTCTCGAACGGTTTGCCGAGCTTGATCAACCTGATGCCGCGCGACCTTTTACGCGCAGCCCTATTCAAAGTTTCAACTCGGAGCGTTTCTACGAGATTGGCCAAATGATTGTCGAACATAGTCCCCCGACCAATTTTGATCAGTTTTATGAACTCGGTTACGACAAACCCGCCCTGGAGAAGATACTCGATGACAACGACAACATCATCGAAGTCGTTCTTGACCTCGTCATCCCGTTCCGCCAGTGCATCAAAGGCCTGACCTCCAGTGACCCGGATCTTCGCAGCGGCGCCATATTCAGTTGCGTCATGGACCTTACCGCGATCCTCTTCGTCTTTGCCGGAGCCATCGGGCCGTTCAGCAAGGCACTGAGCAGCAGTACAAGACTGTTAAGCCTGACCAAGGTCGGCGCAAGCGTTGCGCTGTCAGTGTTCAATCCGCTCGATGGCGTTCCGAAGCTGGCCTATGGTGGTGCCAAACTGGTCGGCAAAGGCGCGATGAAGCTCAGCCATTTCGGCCATACCGTCATCCGGGCAGGAGCCGGACAACTTCGAGCGCTGAGCAGTACCAGCAGCGGCTCGTACGATCTGGTCAAGGCATTGAGCAAGTCCGGAGCTGCAGCGGAGATTCGCATGACCCTGCCGACGGTGGCGCATGCCAGAGCGTTGTTCAAGGATGACACCATCGAGAGCGCAAGCCAGATCCTGACCCGGCTGACTGACAAGACCGTTGCGCTCCCCAAGGATGTCAGCGCTCTTGAGCTGGATCAGCTTTTCCAGA
Organism: Pseudomonas sp. GM30; assembly: GCF_000282275.2. NCBI lineage: Bacteria > Pseudomonadati > Pseudomonadota > Gammaproteobacteria > Pseudomonadales > Pseudomonadaceae > Pseudomonas > Pseudomonas sp. GM30. Next base: position 142,404 of record NZ_AKJP02000005.1, read on the forward strand.
GTTCAATTTTCGAGACCACACGTAAACTGCAATCAACTCAGGAGCTTGAGAAGCTGATTGGCAAAACAGCTGTGGAAGAGCTGCTAAAAACCTTCATGTCCAAAAATCCGTTCGACTACAGTGCTACACGTACGCTAGGCAATGGATATTCAACCTTGCTGGCAACGGTCACCGAGGTCGAAGTGCGCAAAGCCAACTACATCAAAACTTATCAGCAGAATCTGCTGAAACAGGACTTGGGCGCAGCCCCCTACAATGGGATATTGGAAGAATCGCGATTCAACACTCGAGGCCTCAGCGATAATGCCGAGCGCGCCGGTGCATGGATTGTTTATGCATCGAACTCGCAAGGTAACGACTTCGACAGCATCGTGGCGATACTGCGCGAATACGCGGCCAGCAACAAGTCGCTGACCGATCCTGCGGTCATTGCACAGTTACATCTTAGTATCGCGCCCGCCACCGCCGACACCATTCGCGTGGGCTTGAATGAGGCGAAGTATGTTAGCAACATCAGTGGCTTTGCGCTGATGCAGGATCACCTGAAACTATTGAACCCCGCTCATGAACACTTCGGCAAGCAACTGCTCGGTGCGGTTGTGGGTTTCCATGCGTTCGGTGACGGCAATGGCCGCACAGGCCGTGCTTTGTTCGCAATCAGCGAGCTACGACGCAACCGTTTCAACCCGCTTTCGAAAGAAGCGTTCAACGCAATTCATGGTGTCGATGGACCACTGTCAGGCATCTGATCACGAATAGCAGCAGCCCGGCCGGCGTTCACCCGCCGGGCTGTTCTTGTCTCGCTGTAGGGTTATCACTCGCTCCCGATCATCGCCGGCACGGTAAACCGAAACTCCGTACCCTCTCCCGGCTCACTGCTGGCCTCGATCCGCCCGCCATGGGCTTCAACAATCCCCTGCGTGATGTACAAGCCCAGGCCGGTGCCGGTCGGGTTGCCCTCCTTCACCGTCCAGTAGCGATCAAACACCCGCGCCAGGTTTTCCTTGGGAATGCCTTCGCCGGTATCGCGCACGGTAAACACGATTTCCTTGCCGTCAGATTTGGCCAACACGCCCACCGAACCTTTGCGCGGGGTGAACTTGATCGCGTTGCCGATCAGGTTCGACAGCACCTGAAACAGGCGCTCCGGGTCGGCGTGGATTTTCAGGTCGGGATCGGCTTCGAACGAGATATTGATGTCCTTGTCCAGCGCCAGTGGCCCGAGCAGCGACTGGGTTTCCTCGAACATCTGCCCGACATCCAGGGTCTGCGGGGCGATGGTGTAGCGCCCGGCGTCGATCTTCGAGGTGTCGAGCAAGTCTTCGAGCAGCGTGTTCATCCGTCCGGCGGCCTGCTGCATGGTATCGATCGCGGTGGAAATGCGCCGCGAGGTGTGCGGGCCGTCGGAGCTGAAGGTCTTCTGCATCATGCCGCAGAGCATGGAAATCACGGTCATCGGGTTGCGTAGGTCGTGGGAGACCACTGCCACCAGTTCATCACGGGCGCGCACCGCCTCCTGCTCGCGGCGCACCTGACGCGCCAGGTCGTTTTCCAGTGCCGAGCGGCGCAGATCATTGGCCGCAAACAGATCACCGTGGCTCCACTTGGTAGAGATTCCGGCCATCTCGACTTTCCAGATTTCGAACGAGGTGCGCGGGCGCAGGCGCAGGCCGGCGTCGGAGTTTTCCAGATCCAGCGGCTTGCGCGGGTCACCGCTCCAGTTGATGTTTTCCTTGACCTCGGGACGGAACCACATCACCCCGTTGTCCACCGGTTTGGGCAGGCTCATGGCGAGCACGCCGCTGGCCACAGGCTGAAACCGCGCTGCTGGTGGGTAAACGCTCGCCAAGTGATGGCTGGCGAACACCGGCTCGCCGGTTTCCTGTATCCACTTGTGCAGCGCGCGAATCTCTTCCGGCTCCGGACAGTTGCCGTAACGGTGCAACTGTTTGTCTTCGATGATCGCAATGCCCCCGGCTCCGGCCAGCGCCATCAGCACTTGCGGCTGCTGCGCCAGACCATCGAAGACATTTTCCGGCGAGTCGATCATGGCCTGATTGAGCAACGCCAACGCCTCGACTTTCTCCTCGCGCTGGCGGCTGATTTCCAGCGCTTCCATTGCACTGATCTGCAGCGACAGCACCTGACCGATGGTCTGGCAGGCGCTGCGCAACTCATGCGGTACATGCAGCGGCTGGCGGTTGCCGCAGCTGATCAGGCCCCAGAGCTTGTCGCCCTTGAGCAGCGAGATGCTCATCGACGACAGCACGCCCATGTTTTTCATGTACTGGCAATGGATCGGCGAGACGCTGCGCAGGGTGGCGAAACTCAGATCCAGCGGGGTCTGGGTGTCCGGGCGCAGCTTGGGCACCAACGGCACCGGCTGGTAATCGGCATTCGGAATGATCCGCAGCCAGTTGGTGCGGTACAGCTCGCGCGCCTGCTCGGGAATGTCCGAGGCCGGGAAGAACAGGCCGTTGAACACTTCCATCGACGGGTCGGACGCCTCGGCGATTACCTGACCGTGGCCCTCTTCTTCGAAGCGGTAGATCAGCACCCGGTCGTAACCGGTCATCGCCTGGATTTCCTTGACGCTGATGTCATACAGCGCCTGCAGCGAAGTGGCCGCTTGCAAGCGCTGAAGCATGCGCCCCAGATGGGTCTGGTTGCCGGCGACGTTGCGCGGCTGGAAGTTCTCGACGTGGATTTCCAGTTCCAGAATCAACACGCCTTGATGCCGGTGCAGCAGGCCTTCGAACGCGGTGCCGTTGAGGCGAAAGTGCAGCGGTCCGGCATCGGCAAATACCGGTTGTTGCAACGCCTCGCGCACGGCCGCCGCGTGCGTCTCACCCAGCAATTCGTGCAGTGGCTGGCCGATCAGTTCTTGCGCCGGGCGTGCCAGCAGGGTCTCGACGTTGGCGCTGATCTGAATGATGTCCAGCGCCGGCTCGCTCAGGGTCAGCAACAGGCCGTGGGGCTGGATTGCCCCGGGAAAGCGGATCGGTTCGTCGGCACAGTTGGCCAGCAGTTCTTCAAAGGCTTCTTGGTCTTGCGGGTTCATGCCAGTACCTCCCGGCTTTCGAGCCAGCGCTCGAAACAGCTGAATGTGGTTTGGGCTGCCGCAACCACGGCTTTACGTTCGTCCGCATCCAGCGGTCGACTGCCCAGGTATTCAATGAAAGCGCGCCAGCGGCGGCCGGTGGCGGCGCCATAAATATCGAGGAAGGCCGCACCGTTGTCGGCGTTCAGGCTCAACCGCGAGGCGATTTCGCGACGCAGGATCTGCCCGCCGAGGGTTGCCCCTTCCAGCACGTACATCACCCCCAGGCAGGCAGCGCTGGAGTCGATCACGGGCAACGACTGACACAATGGAAGATGGGCGATAGTCTCGGGCATCAGGCCCAGAGCCCTCAGATCATTGAGCAGGATCTGCGTCTTGAGACGTGGCGCAAGATCGAAATCGACAGGGATCACGCCACTGTCGAGCAGGGCACTTTCCAGCGGCTGATAAAAGCCGTAGTAGGCCTGCATCAACCGTACGAAAGCGTTGGAATCGAGGGTATCGGAGAAAAAAGGAAGACGTTTTTCCAGTGCGATGTGCAGTTCGGCAGTGCCGGCTCGCAGATCTTGCAGCACCGGTGGCACATAAACTTCACGGGCCTTTGCTTGCATGTAGATCGCTCTTGGTGGGGCCGCTTCGGGGCCGGCAGGGTGTTTGCAGCTTTGGACGAATATTACACGGCAAACGCCTTTTTCTGACTTGGCGCACAGATTTTTCTGACGAAACCATCGCCTTCAGACCTTTCAGAGTTCTGGAGAATCAGAAAAGTTCGACTCGATCAAAGAGCCTGCCAACGCTGTACCGCGACAGCACTGCGTGACTGTACGGGTCAACGCGCCCGCCGCCTGTGATAAAAAAGCGTCATCGCTTCTGGAGCCCAAGCCCATGGATCTCGCCACGCTCTCGCTGTTTCTCCCGGCCTGTTTCGCCCTGAACATGGCCCCGGGCCCGAACAACCTGCTGTCGGTCAGTAATGCCACCCGCTATGGCTATCGTCGGGCGTGCGCCGCCGGTGTCGGACGGATTGTCGCGTTCGCCGCAATGATCGCCCTCGCCGGCGCTGGGCTGTCGGTAGTACTGCAGACCTCGGAATGGCTGTTCCATGCGATCAAGATCATTGGCGCGGCGTACCTGCTGTATCTGGCCTGGCAACTCTGGCGCGCCAACCCCGAGGCCGAGCAGCAAGTGGCGGCAGCGTCGGTGGGGTTCTGGCGCTTGGCGCGTCAGGAGTTTCTGGTGGCGGCAGGCAATCCGAAAGCGATCCTCCTGTTCACCGCGTTTCTGCCGCAGTTTGTTGACCCGGGCCGCCCGGTGCCGGCGCAATTCGCGGTGCTCGGCGCGTTGTTCCTGCTGCTTGAGTGGATCGCGATCGGCGCCTACGCGTGGATGGGCCTGCACATGCGCCGCTGGTTCGCGGAGCCGCACGGCAAACGCATCTTCAACCGTTGCTGCGCAGGGCTGTTGTCGGCCGCGGCTTCGGTGTTGTTGCTGGCGAAACGCGCTTAAGCCTCGGACGGGCCTTTGAGCTCGACCTGATTGCCGTCCGGGTCGAAGCAATACAACGACAGGCCGTAGCCCTCGGCGCCGAAGCGTCTGGCGGCTTTTTCGACGCTCAGGCCGCAGGACTGCAAGTGTTCGATCAGCGCCGGCTCATCGAACGGCTCGATGCGCAGACAGAAGTGATCGACGTTGCGCCGCTCGGTACCGGCCGCCCCGCCACCTTTTTTGCCCAGTTCGCCTTGCAAGTCGACGAGGTCGATCATTGAGGTCCCGGCGCGCAGGTGCACCAGCCCCAATGGTTCGTTGTGCCTGACCACTTCGGCGCCGAAGACCTGGCGGTAAAAGTCGATACTGCGTTGCATATCGGCGACGCGCAGGACGATGTGATCAATATGTTGAATCGAAAACGGATGCATAAACTCGACACCTCACCCACTCTGTAGGAGCTGCCGAAGGTTGCGATCTTTTGATCTTGTTTCTTAAATCAACAGCAAAAGATCGCAGCCTGCGGCAGCTCCTACACGGTAGTTCAGGGCATTTGAAAATTCACTGTCGATTTTTCGGTGGAGCCATCGAAAACCTGGATTTAAGCTCAGGCCATGAACATACAAACCGCACTGTTGCCACCCCACGCCGAGATGGTTCGCGCCATGCTCGAACGCGACACCGCCTACGAGGGGGTGTTCTTCACGGCCGTGAAAACCACTGGGATCTTCTGCCGCCCCAGTTGCACGGCGCGCAAGCCGAAACCGGAGAACGTCGAATTTTTCGCCCACGCCGATGAGTGCTTGAGCGCCGGCTACCGAGCCTGCCTGCGCTGCAAACCGCTGGACGCTGCGGCTATCGCCCCCGATTGGGTGCAGCGCCTGCTCACTGCGGTCGATGCCGACCCGGAAGTGCGCTGGAGCGACGCCCAGTTGCTGGCCGAGGGCATCGAACCGCTGAAGCTGCGGCGCTGGTTCAAGCAGCATTTCGGCATGACCTTCCATGCGTGGCTGCGCACGCGCCGGCTCGGTATGGCGCTGGGCGGGATCAAACAAGGCACCTCGATTGACCATGCGGCATTCGATTCCGGCTACGAATCGCTCAGCGGTTTTCGCGATGCGTTTCAGAAATCCTTCCACATCACCCCGGGCCGCGCGGCCAACAGCGAACCACTGCTGTTCACCCGCCTGACCACGCCGCTGGGGCCGATGATCGCGATGGCCGAACGTCGCGGACTGGTGTTGCTGGAGTTTCTCGATCGCCCGGCGTTGACCCGCGAAGTCGAAGAGCTGCAAACCCGCCACGGCTACGTGGTCGCACCGGGGCACAACGCGCATTTGCGGCAGATCGAAGAGCAACTCAACGAATATTTTGCCGGGACCCGCACTCTGTTCAGCGTGCCGCTGCACCTGCCCGGCAGCGCGTTCGACCGGCAAGTCTGGGAGCAACTGCTGCAAATTCCATACGGCCAGACCAGCACCTATGGCAGCCTCGCAGCACGCTTGGGCAAACCCGGCGCCAGTCGTGCGGTGGGGCTGGCCAACGGGCACAATCGGCTGGCGATCGTGGTGCCGTGCCATCGGGTGATCGGTGCGGACGGTTCGCTGACCGGCTATGGTGGTGGACAGCCGCGTAAGGCGTTTCTGTTGCGGCTGGAAAACGCTGCGGTGCAACTCACGCAACCACTGGCTTTCTGACGCTTCGCTCCACTCACAAAAAGGGATTTCGATGAACGCGCTCGACACTCGGTTCCACCAGTTACACCAGGAAGGTCTGCTGATCCTGACCAACGTCGCCGACGCCACTGGCGCACGACTGGTCGAACAAGCGGGCGGTAAAGCCGTCGCCACCAGCAGCGCGGCAGTTGCTTGGGCGCATGGCTATCCAGACGGCAACACCCTGCCCCTCGAGCGGCTGATTTCAACCGTGGAATCCATCGCGCGGGTGATCCAGGTGCCGCTGAGCGTGGACATCGAGGCCGGTTATTCCGATGACCTTGGCCGTGTGGCCGAAGTCATCGAAGCGGTGCTCGCTGCCGGTGCGGTCGGGATCAATATCGAGGACGGCAGCGGCGCCCCGGAGCTGTTGGCGCGCAAGATCGAAGTGGCACGCGAAGTCTCCCGCAAACGCGGTGTGAAGCTGTTCATCAACGCGCGCACTGACGTCTACCTCAAGGGTCTGGTTCCGGCCGAGGATCGCGTCGCCGAAACCCTGCGCCGCTCGGCGTTGTATCAGGCTGCCGGCGCCGATGGCTTGTTCGCCGCTGGCGTGACCGCCGCTTATGAAATCGAGGCAATCTGCAAAGGCACGTCACTGCCGGTGAACGTGCTCGGCTTCGCCTGCCTGCCGTCGCCGACAGAGCTGCAAGCGCTGGGCGTGCGGCGCTTGAGCGCCGGGTCCGGGATCGCCGAATTCCTCTATGGCGCGATGGGTTCGCTGGTGAAGAGCTTCCTCGCCAGCGGCAAGCTCGACACCCACGACCTGAAGGCGCTGACCTACGGCGAAGTCAACGGACTGCTGAAATAGCATGCCGGATCGTTATCAGGCGGCCAGCGCGTTTCTGGCCGCGCTCGACGAGGATTGGCAGCGCCACGTCGCAGCCGTCGGCCCGTGTCTGCATCAACCACACCCGGCGCGCGATCCTTACGAATCGCTGGTGCGGGCGATTGCCTATCAGCAACTGCACGCCAGGGCCGGGGATGCGATTGTCGGGCGCTTGGTGGCGCTGTTTCCGGGGCAGACGTTTCCCCGGCCGGAACAGGTTCTCGCGACCGACTTCGATCAACTGCGCGGCTGCGGTTTTTCGGCGGGCAAGATTGCGACCATTCAGGGCATCGCCCAGGCAACACTGGACGGCGTGGTACCGGACTACCCCACCGCGCTGGCGATGGACGACGAGGCGCTGATCGAACGCCTGGTCAGCCTGCGCGGAGTTGGGCGCTGGACGGTGGAGATGCTGTTGATCTACAGCCTGGAACGCATGGATATCCTGCCGGCGGATGATTTTGGCGTGCGCGAGGGCTATCGGCGCTTGAAGGGGCTGGAGGTACAGCCGACGCGCAGGCAGATGATCGAGATTGGCCTGGCGTGGAGTCCGTATCGGACGGTGGCGGCGTGGTATTTGTGGCGCGTACCCAAACCGCAAATCCCCTTGTAGGAGCTGCCGCAGGCTGCTCCTACAGGGGAATGCGTTGCACAGGTGGGAGCGAGCCTGCTCGCGAAGGCGCCAGTCGATTCAACCTCAAATCAGAGACCTGACTTCAACTTGCTGAACGCCCGAATCAAAGCCCGATTGAACGCCTTGCCATTGTCATTCTTGCTGTACAGCGAAGCCCGCACTGCCGCTGACGGATACGTTCCCGGATCATTACGGATCGACGCATCCACCAGACTATCCGCCGCAGTGATCGCATTGGCATAGTGGATGGTGTCGGTGATCGGCGCGATCACCTCAGGGGTCATCAGGTAATCCATCAACGCCAGCCCGGCCTGTGGATGGGGCGCATCCTTGGGAATGACCATGGCGTCGAACCAGATCAACGTGCCTTCTTTGGGGATGCGGTAACTGAGCTGGAACGGCTTGTTCGCCACTTGTGCCTGCCCCGCCGCAATCGCCACGTTGCCGTTCCACGACATCGCCACGCAGGTGTTGCCGTTGGCCAGGTCGCTGATATTCAGGTCGTTGTCGAAGTAACGGATGTACGGACGGATCTTCGCCAGTTGCTGTTCGGCGAGTTTCAGGTCATCGAGGCTCTGCCGGTTGATGTCCAGGCCCAGGTACTTCATGACTGCGGCGAACACTTCGTTCGGGTCGTTGAGCAGGCTCACGCCACAGTCGGCAAATTTCGCCACCACCGCCGGGTCGAACAGCATCGCCCAGCTGTCGGTCGGCGCATTCGGCAGACGCTGCTTGATTGCCTGCTCCTGATAACCCACACCAGTCGTGCCCCAGGCATAAATCCCGGCGTAACGGTTGCCCGGATCGAACACCGCCATGTGCTGGCGGAACTCGTCACCGACTCCGGCAAAGTGCGGCACCCGCGCCTTGTCCAGCGGCTGGATCGCACCGCTCTCGATGGCCCGCGACAGGTGCTGGCCGGCGGTCAGTACCAGGTCATACCCGCTGCGTCCGGTGAGCAGTTTGGTCTCCACGGTTTCCAGCGAATCGAAGTGATCGGCGACCACCTGAATGCCGGTCTGCGCCTCGAAGTTCTTCAGCGTATCCGGGGCCAGGTACTCGCCCCAGATGTATAGATTGACCACCGGTCTGGCGGTGTCGGCGGCCTGCACACACAGGGGTGCAAGCACCAGCAATAACGCTTGAGTCAGTTTGTGCAGGCCCATCATCACACCCCTTTGCGATTAGACGTGCCGGCGTATTGCGGCATGGTAATGCACGCGACGTTGCCGCCACCGAGGAGGATTTCCCGGGAGTTTTCGATGCCGACGATCTTGTGCTGCGGGAACAGTTCGGCCAGCGTCGCCAGCGCCACCTGATCGTTGCGATCGCCGAACAGCGGCACCACGATCGAGCTGTTGCCGGCGTAGTAGTTGATGTACGACGCGCAGATTTGGGTGCCGGCCTGGCGGGTGTGGGTGCTGTCCTGCTGATCGAGGCCTTCGGCTTCTTCGGCGGTCCACTCCAGCACGTCCGGTTGCGGCAGCTTGTGCACGATCAACTCGCGACCTCGGCTGTCGCGGGTGCTGCGCAGGATGTCGTAGGCCTCCTGATAGATTTCCCACTGCGGATCGTCGCGGTTGTCGGTCCATTGCAGCACCACTTCGCCGGGACGCACGAAGCAGGCTAGGTCATCGACATGGCCATCGGTCTCGTCGAACTTGCAGCCGCGTGGCAGCCAGATCACCTGTTCGGCGCCGAGGTAATCGGTCAGGCGCCGAGTGACCTCGGCCTTGCCCAGATGCTGGTTGCGATTGCGGTTGAGCAGGCACTGTTCGGTGGTGAGGATGCTGCCCTGACCATCGCTCTGGATGCCGCCAAGTTCGGCAATCAGCGGTGCGCGGTAACGGTCGAAACGTTCGATTTCGAGGATCTTGCTGGCGATCTGATCGTCCTTGTCCCACGGGTAGTACAGCCCGCCATCGAGGCCGCCATAGGCGTTGAATTCGAAGTCGACGCCACGCACTTCGCCGCTCTGGTCGTTGACCACAAAGCACGGACCGCTGTCGCGGAACCAGGTGTCATTGCAGGTCATCTCGACCACGCGCACTTGCGGCGGCAACTGGCGGCGGGCGGTGGCGAATTGCGCGGCGGAGGCGCACACGGTGACCGGTTCGCTGTGGGAGATGGCGGTGACAATCTGCACCCAGACTTTCTGCGCCGGTTTCGCGCCGTTGCGCCACACGTCGGTGCGCTCCGGCCAGCCGAGCCAGCAACCGGATTTGGCTTCGAATTCGCCGGGCAGACGGAAGCCGTCGCGCTTTGGGGTGGAGTCGAGCAAACGTGCCATGGTCAAACCTCGTCTTGGGGTTGGGAATGACCACAGGCTACGATCGCGGACGACTGACGCGCCAACGATGATTATTGCGGAACAGTTGAATTCAACTCATCAATCGGCCAGTTGATCGTTGAACCATTCGAGCATCTGCGCCACCGCTGGACGCTCCAGGCGCAGCCGCTCGCAGACCAGCGCGTATTGGCCGAGCGCGGTCATGCTCGACGTGAATGGTCGCACCAGCCGCCCGCTCAGCAAGTCCTCCTGCGCGGTGAGGTTGTCGCCCATCGCCACGCCCTGCCCCTGCGCCGCCGCTTCCAGCGCCAGACCGGCATGGGCGAAATACAGTTGGCGCTGCGGGCGCAGGTCGCCGGCGTGGCTGGTCAGCCAGGCGGTCCAGGTTTTGCCGTCCTGGTCGTCGTGCAGCAGGCAATGACGGGCCAGGTCTTTCGGGAATTTCAGACTGCCCTGGTTGAACAGCCCGGGGCTGCACACCGGGAAAAACTGCAGCGCCGGCAACGGCCGCACGAAATACGCGCTGCTGTCCACCGGTCCGGTGCCGTAGGTGATCGCCAGGTCGATGTCTTCGCCCGGCGCGCTGGCGTCGATCGGCTGTTCGTAAAGATGCAGAGTGATGTGCGGATAGCGCGCATAAAAATCGGTGAGGCGGTTCATCAGCCACTTCTGCGCCAGCTCGGCGGTGACCGCCAGACGCAACACCGCCAGCGAGGAAGGATCGCGCAGTTCATCACAGGCCTCGCCGATCAGTTCGAAGGCCTGTTGCAGGCTCTGCATCAGACGTCCGGCGGCGATGGTCGGGCGGATCTGCCGGCCTTCGCGGATGAACAGCGAGACGCCGAGTTGCTCTTCGAGCTGGCGAATCTGGTGGCTGACCGCGCTGTCGGTGACGCACAACTCGGCGGCAGCCCGGCCGAAATGCGCGTGGCGGGCGGCGCATTCGAAGGTTCGCAGGGCCGCCAGTGAGGGGAGTCTTCGCATGGGTTTGGGTGCCTTTTTTGGGACATGCTGACCGGGCTGGCGGTGGGCGTCCAGTACGATCGAGTTATCGTTCATCGCGAGCAGGCTCACTCCTACAATTGGAATGCATTTCAAATGTAGGAGTGAGCCTGCTCGCGATGGCGTCCGAACAAACACTGCAAAACCTTCTAGGCTCAACCGCACCACTTCAGCCACCGGAGGCTCCCTCATGCACCTCGAAGGCTCCTGCCACTGCGGCGCCGTCAGCTTCAGCCTGACCAGCGCCCATCCCTACCCTTATCAACGCTGCTACTGCTCGATCTGCCGCAAGACTCAGGGCGGTGGCGGTTACGCGATCAACCTCGGTGGCGATGCGGCCAGCCTCAAGGTTCAGGGCCGCAAACACATCAGCATCTACCACGCGAAGATGAAGGAAGCAGGTGAAAAACGTGCCCATCGCAGCACGGCCGAGCGGCATTTCTGCTCACAGTGCGGCAGCGGCTTGTGGCTGTTCAGCCCGGAATGGCCAGAGCTGATTCATCCGTTCGCCTCGGCCATCGATACACCGTTGCCGGTGCCGCCGGAGCATACGCATTTGATGCTGGGATCGAAGGCGCCCTGGGTCGAGGTGGAGGCCAAGCCCAAGGACAAGCAGTTTGCGGTGTATCCCGAGGAGTCGATTGCGCAGTGGCATGAGCGGTTGGGGCTGGGCAAATGAGCATAGTTTTATGCTGTGATTGATGGCCCTTTCGCGAGCAGGCTCACTCCTACATTTGCAATGCATTCCCTTGTAGGAGTGAGCCTGCTCGCGATAGGGCCCAACCTGCCAACACAAATCAGTCCAGATGCGCCCAGGTCATCCGGAACGACGCCCCACCCCACACCGATTCCCCGACCTCGACCTGCCCGCCATGGGACTGCGACACCCGCCGCACCAGCGCCAATCCCAGGCCGAAACCACCGGTACGACGGTCGCGACTGGCGTCCAGCCGCGAGAACGGTTCGAAGATCTTCTCCCGGCCCTCTACCGGCACACCCGGGCCGTCGTCGTTGACCCGCACTTCGTAGTAATCGCCGCTGCGCACCAGCGTCACCTCGACACGCTGCTCGGCATAACGAATGGCATTGCGCAGCAGATTGATCACCGCCCGCGCCATGAAACGCGGCTCGATGCGCACGGTGTCGAGCCGGCAATCACCGATCAGCAACTGCACCCCCGCCGCTTCCGCTTCCAGCGCCACGCTGCCGACCACGCTGTCGAGCCAGTTGGCCGCTTGAATGTTTTCGCGTTTGATCACCGTCGCGCCGCGTTCGAGGCTGGCGTAAGTCAGCAGCTCGGAGACCATTTCCTCCAGCTCGCCAAGGTCGGCGTACATGTCGGCGATCAGTTCGCGGTTCTGGCTGGCGTCCGGTTGTTGCTTGAGCTGGTCGAGTTCGAACGACAGCCGCGCAATCGGCGTACGCAATTCGTGGGACACCGCGTTGGTCAGTTCGCGCTGATTGGCAATCAGGCTCTCGATGCGCGCCGCCATCAGGTTGAAGTGTTCGGCCAGGTCGCGGATGTTCGAGCGCTTGGACAGTTGAATGCGCACTGACAGATCGTTGTCGCCAAAGCGCTCGGCGGCCAGACGCAGTTTTTCCAGATCGCGCCAGTGCGGACGCACCCAGAAAAACAGCACGATGCCGATCAGCACTGCGAGCATCGCGTAAGCCACCGCGATGTAGAACGGCATCAGACTCGGCTCGGGCGGCAGCTTGATGCTGAGCAGTTGCGAGCCACCGTCGATGTTGCTGATGAACTGGGTGTAATTGTCGCGAATCACCAACAGGTTCTGCGCCAGTTCGGCCTTTTCTTCGGCGCTGAGATCCAGTTGATCGGCCTCGATCAGCTTCAGCGACAAGCCGTAATGCGGGCGCAACGCCTCCAGTTGCCGCTCGCGCGCCGCGCCCTGCTGATCACGCATGTGCTCGACCAGTGACCACGCCTGACCACGCACCGCCTCGCGGTTGTAGGCCTGCATCTGGTTGTCGAGCAAGGCGTTGAAGGTGTGCTCGACAGTTTGCAGGGCCAGCACCAGCCCCACCGTCATCACCAGAAACAGCCCGAGGAATAACCGCAGCATCTACAGCTCCCACGCGAACGGATTGAACAGATAACCCTTGCCCCACACAGTCTTGATGCACACCGGTTCGCGGGGATTGTCCTTGAGTTTGTTGCGCAACTTGCTGATGTACACGTCGACGCTGCGGTTGAGCCCGTCAAAAGCGATACCGCGCATGCGGTTGAGAATGTCATCGCGGGACAGGGTCTTGCCCGCGGCGCTGGCCAGCAACCACAGCAGCTCGAATTCCATGGTGGTCATTTCGATGATCTCGCCGGCCAGACGCACTTCGCGACAGCTGCGATCGATGCTCAAGCGCCCGAATTCCAGCGCACTGACCACGCCGGCTTCCGGCATCTGCCGCCGCTGCAAGGCGCGCAGCCGAGCGAGCAGTACCGGCGGTTTGATCGGTTTGATCACGTAGTCGTCGGCGCCGGATTCCAGGCCGAGAATATGGTCGAGGTCGTCTTCCTTGGCGGTGAGGATGACGATCGGCGTGTCCGACACGCTGCGGATTTCCCGGCACACGTGCAGGCCGCTCTGCCCCGGCAGCATCAGGTCGAGCACCACCACTTTGGGCTGGAACTCGAGAAACGCGGCCACTGCCAGATCACCGCGATGCACCGCGCGCACCTCGTAGCCATGTTGTTCGAGAAAGTGCGCAATCAACGTGGCCAGACGCTCATCGTCTTCGACCAGCAGGACTTTGCCAAAACCCAGGTTATCCATAACGACCGTCTGCCAACCCATGTGTGAAGTGGGCGACAGTATGGCGGGATTCGTCGGCGAGGCGTTGTTTCGGGCAGCAAAAACCGGCCGCTGGGGCCGGTTTTCGGTGATATTTCATACTCTTAAGAGTTTTTAACAGTTTGTGTTTCAGGCCGCGGCCGGCACACCACTGTGAAAGCGGAATTCTTCATCCGGCGACTCGATCAGCTCCTGCTCGGCCGCGCGCACCTTGTCGATCACCTGAGCGATGTCCTTCGCGTCGCCGTACTGGTAAGCCAGTTTCAGATAACCCTGGAAGTGCCGCGCCTCGCTTTTCAGCAGGCCGAAATAGAACTTGCCGAGTTCTTCGTCCAGATGCGGCACCAGCGCTTCGAAACGCTCGCAACTGCGTGCTTCGATGAACGCGCCGACCACCAGGGTATCCACCAGTTTCACCGGCTCATGGCTGCGCACCACTTTGCGCAGGCCCGAGGCGTAACGCCCGGCGTGCAACTGGCGCAGCTCGATCTTGCGGCGTTTCATGATGCGCATGACTTGTTCGTGGTGCACCAGTTCTTCCCGGGCCAGACGCGACATCATATTGATCAGGTCGACGTGGGAATGGTACTTGGCAATCAGGCTCAGCGCGGTGCTGGCGGCCTTGAACTCGCAGTTCTTGTGGTCGATCAGCAGGGTTTCCTGATCGGCCAGTGCCGCCTGGACCCAGGCGTCGGGCGTGCGGCAGCCAAGGAATTCGTGGATTTCGGGAAGGATCATGGGGCTCACGGTAAAGGTATTGGCGCGAAGGGCGCCGATTATACCGGCCTGCCCGCAGACCACCAGTCGCAGGCGTTGATATGCATCAAGTCGCGTCCCGATGAGCAGCAACTATAGTTGTGCAACGCCGTGCCTTTTCTTTGCTGGAGACTCCGCTCATGCAAGCCATTCGCAGCATTCTGGTGGTCATCGAACCCGAACATTCGGAAAGCCTGGCGCTCAAGCGCGCCAAGCTGATCGCCGGCGTGACCCAGGCCCATCTCCACTTGCTGGTGTGCGACCGCAAGCACGACCACGCCGGCATGCTCGGCGTGCTCAAAGCCGCGCTGCTGGCGGATGGCTACAGCGCGACCACCGAACAGGCATGGAACGAGAGCCTGCACGAAACCATCATCGATGTGCAGCAGGCCGAAGGCTGCGGGCTGGTGATCAAGCAGCACTATCCCGACAGTGCGCTGAAAAAGGCCCTGCTGACGCCGGCGGACTGGAAACTGCTGCGGCACTGCCCGACCCCGGTGCTATTGGTAAAAACATCCACTTCCTGGAAAGACCGGGTGATTCTTGCGGCCGTGGACGTGGGCAATGCCGATGGCGAACACCGGCATTTGCATACAACGATCATCGATCACGGCTACGACATCGCCAGCCTGGCCAAAGGGCATCTGCATGTGATCAGTGCCCACCCCTCGCCGATGCTCTCGGCAGCCGACCCGGCGTTACAGCGGAGCGAAACCATCGAAGCGCGTTATCGCGAGCAATGCCGGGCGTTTCAGGCGGAGTTCGATGTCGATGATGAACACCTGCATATAGAGGAAGGCCCGGCGGATGTGCTGATTCCGTTCATGGCGCACAAGCTGCAGGCGGCGGTGACTGTGATCGGCACCGTGGCGCGGACCGGGTTGTCAGGCGCGTTGATCGGCAATACCGCCGAGGTGGTGCTGGATGCGCTGGAAAGCGACGTGCTGGTGCTCAAGCCGCAGGAGGTTGAGGATCATCTGGTGGAGTTGGCGGTGAAGCATTAAGGACTGCGGTGGCTGAACCGGCCCCCTCGCGAGCAGGCTCGCTCCCACAGTTGGAATGCATATCCCTGTGGGAGCTGGCTTGCCAGCGATAGCGGTGGGTCAGTCAACATTGACATTGGATGCACTGCCCTCATCGCTGGCAAGCCAGCTCCCACAAGATCTGTTGGCGCCTGCAGGATCTGCATTCCACTCCGATCATTGTGGGAGCGAGCCTGCTCGCGAAGCTTCTAGGCGCCGAAAGCGTCTTTCAGGAAGCCCGGTGCGATGTAGCGCTGATAATGCGCTTCCGACAGCAGGAAGAATTCCCGATCAATGGCATCGCGCAACTCCGGCAGGTTCCAGTCGCGGAACTCCGGCAGCAACACCATGCCGTAGGCTTCCAGATTAATGATCACCCGCGCCCCGCGTGCAATCAGCTGATAGGCCCAGCAATATTCCGACTGATGCGGCACGAAGCGGATCTTGCGCTGTTCCAACTGCTGGCGCAGGCGCGCCGGATCGAAGATCTCGACCTTGCTCGCCATCACTTGTGACAGCAATTGCTCCAGACGCAACCACACCGCACGCTTTTCCTCCTCGCCGTAACCATTCCAGTGGATCACTTCGTGGTGAAAACGCTTGCAGCCACGGCACACTAGATCGCCGTAAACAGTGGAGCAGAGGCCGACGCAGGGGGTCTTGATGGTCTGATTGGGCATAAATTGGCAAAACACTGAAACGCGGAACAGGTCGGCATGTTAGCCCTTTGTCGGGCATTGATCACCCCTCAAACGTCAGGGGCAAGCGCTGGCTCGCGGTTTACCCTGCCCGTGCACAACGCCACCAAAGTCCAATAGAGCCTGACTTACCTTTAAATTTTTTTTGCCGTAGAATCAGCCAGCCTTTTAAGGCGCCAATGTCCGTTAGAAGCTGTTTTCAAAGCGTCACGAGCACAGTCGTTCCTTCAGAGCGGTGTTGGCGAAGGGTTTTTCCAGCGGGGAAAAGCCCAACGCCAACCCTCATCAGCTCCCCGTTCTGCAGGCGTAAAACTTTGAAAGCAGCTTCTGTAAGGAATTGCCGGTAATTCTGGCCAAACGACTCACAACGTCGTGCGGTGCATGAGTACGGCAATTTCGGGATGAGCGTCCCGGACACCCATTTGGGACCACTGATGAGGGTAATAACTGTGCTTGAAGCCTACCGCAAACATATCGAAGAGCGTGCAGCCCTGGGTATCGTTCCCCAGCCGCTTAACGCCGAACAAACTGCAGGCCTGGTCGAGCTGCTGAAGAATCCTCCGGCTGGCGAAGAAGCTTTCCTCGTTGACCTGATCACCAATCGCGTACCACCAGGAGTGGACGAAGCCGCTTACGTCAAAGCCGGTTTCCTGTCGGCCCTGGCCAAAGGCGAAGTCACCTCCCCTCTGCTGGACAAGAAGCGCGCTGTAGAACTGCTCGGCACCATGCAGGGCGGCTACAACATCGTGACCCTGGTTGAACTGCTGGACAACGCCGAACTGGCGCCAGTGGCTGCCGAAGAACTCAAGCACACCCTGCTGATGTTCGATGCCTTCCACGACGTGGCTGAAAAAGCCAAGAACGGCAACGTCCACGCCAAGGCCGTGCTGCAATCCTGGGCTGACGGCGAGTGGTTCAAGAAGCGCCCGGTGCTGGCCGACAAGATCAGCCTGCGCGTATTCAAGGTCACCGGCGAAACCAACACCGACGACCTGTCCCCTGCGCCAGACGCCTGGTCGCGTCCTGATATCCCGCTGCACGCCCTGGCCATGCTGAAAATGGCCCGTGACGGCATCGTTCCGGACGAGCAAGGCAAGACCGGCCCGATGAAGCAGATCGAAGAAATGCGCGGTCAAGGCTTCCCGATCGCCTACGTCGGTGACGTGGTCGGTACCGGTTCCTCGCGTAAATCGGCGACCAACTCGGTGCTGTGGTTCTTCGGCGACGACATCCCTTACGTGCCGAACAAGCGCGCTGGCGGTTTCTGCTTCGGCAGCAAAATCGCTCCGATCTTCTACAACACCATGGAAGATGCCGGCGCACTGCCAATCGAGTTCGACGTATCGAACATGAACATGGGCGACGTGATCGACCTGTACCCGCACGCTGGCAAAGTCTGCAAGCACGGTACCGATGAAGTCATCACCACCTTCGAAATGAAGACCCCTGTGCTGCTGGACGAAGTCCGTGCCGGCGGTCGTATTCCGCTGATCATCGGCCGTGGCCTGACCGAGAAGGCTCGCGCCGAACTGGGTCTGCCTGCGTTCGATCTGTTCAAGAAGCCTGAAGCACCGGCCGAAAGCACCAAGGGCTTCACCCTGGCGCAGAAAATGGTCGGCAAGGCGTGCGGTCTGGCAGAAGGCAAAGGCGTTCGTCCTGGCACCTACTGCGAGCCGAAAATGACCACCGTCGGTTCTCAGGACACCACCGGTCCAATGACCCGTGACGAACTGAAAGACCTGGCGTGCCTGGGCTTCTCCGCTGACCTGGTGATGCAGTCCTTCTGCCACACCGCGGCGTATCCGAAGCCGATCGACGTGACTACCCACCACACCCTGCCTGACTTCATCATGACCCGCGGCGGCGTTTCCCTGCGTCCGGGCGACGGCATCATCCACTCGTGGCTGAACCGCATGCTGCTGCCGGACACCGTGGGTACCGGTGGTGACTCGCACACCCGTTTCCCGATGGGCATCTCGTTCCCGGCCGGTTCCGGTCTGGTCGCGTTCGCCGCTGCCACCGGCGTCATGCCGCTGGACATGCCGGAATCGATCCTGGTGCGCTTCAAAGGCAAAATGAAACCTGGCATCACCCTGCGTGACCTGGTTCATGCCATCCCTTACTTCGCCATCCAGAACGGTCTGCTGACCGTCGAGAAGAAAGGCAAGAAAAACGCCTTCTCCGGCCGCATCCTGGAGATCGAAGGCCTGGAAGGTCTGACCCTGGAACAGGCGTTCGAACTGTCCGACGCCTCGGCCGAACGTTCGGCTGCCGGTTGCACGATCAAGCTGTCGAAAGAGTCGATCACCGAGTACCTGCAGTCCAACATCACCCTGCTGCGCTGGATGATCGGCGAAGGCTACGGCGATGCACGTACCCTGGAACGTCGCGCGCAAGCGATGGAAGCCTGGATTGCCAACCCTGAGCTGATGGAAGCCGATGCCGACGCCGAATACGCCGAAGTCATCGAAATCGATCTGGCCGACATCAACGAGCCGGTACTGTGCGCGCCGAACGATCCGGACGACGCCCGTCTGCTGTCCAGCGTGGCTGGCGAGAAGATCGACGAAGTGTTCATCGGTTCGTGCATGACCAACATCGGTCACTTCCGCGCTGCCGGCAAACTGCTGGATCAGGTCAAGGGTCAGCTGCCAACCCGTCTGTGGCTGTCGCCGCCGACCAAGATGGACGCTCACCAACTGACCGAAGAAGGCTACTACGGCATCTACGGCAAAGCAGGCGCGCGCATGGAAATGCCAGGCTGCTCGCTGTGCATGGGTAACCAGGCACGCGTTGAGCCGAACAGCACCGTGGTCTCGACCTCGACCCGTAACTTCCCGAACCGTCTGGGCGACGGCGCGAACGTCTACCTGGCTTCGGCCGAGCTGGCGTCCGTGGCTTCGATCCTGGGTCGCCTGCCGACCGTCGAGGAGTACATGGAATACGCTGGCAAGATCGACAGCATGGCGGCCGATGTCTACCGCTACCTGTCCTTCGACCAGATCGCCGAGTTCCGTGAAGCGGCTGCGAACGCCAAGATTCCGGTCGTTCAAGCCTAACGCTGCAACGCAATGAAGAACGCCGCCCATCGTGAGATGAGCGGCGTTTTTTTATGCCTTGAGTTTGAGGGCTTGTTGTACCGCGCCATCGACGCTCAGCCCACTGAGTATCACCCCATTGGCCGTTACCTCCGGCAACGCCTCCAGCACAGCCAGCGCCTCATGCTTGAGTCGCGCCAGAATCAGCCGTTTGCCCTCCTGATGCACCCGCAGGAAAAACTCCTGCATCGCCTCGATGCTGGTGCCGTCCAGGTCAGGGGTTTCCTCCAGACTCAGGATCACTGTGTGCAGCGGTGCGTCCGAGTGACGAATCAAGCGCAACGCCGCACCAAGAACCCGCTCGACGTTGGCAAAGAACAACGCCTCACTGGGCCGCACAATCAGCACTCCGGGCTCGGTTGTCGCCGTCGGATGACGTTGCACATCGACAAAATCATGCCCGCCATCAATGCGCCCGAGCACCTGAATGTCCGCCGCCGACATCTGTTTGAGCATCAGCAACACGCTGATCGCCACCGACACCAGCAAGCCGTCGAGAATGCCCAGCAGCAGCACCGCCGCCACCGCGCACAACACCAGCAGCCGATCCCGGCGCCAGACGAAGTAACGCCCCAACGGCTGCAGACTCAAGCCACGCGCCAGCGCATGAATCACGATGGCCGCCAGAATCGGCTCCGGCGTCAGGGCGATCCACGGCAGCACCGTCAGCACGATCACCAGTACCACCAGCGCCGCCACCCCACCGGCCCAGCGAGAAGTCGCCCCGGCGGCCTCGTTCGCCGACGTCGCCGAATACCCCGCCCCCGCCGGCATGCCATGGAACAATCCGGACAACAAGTTCGCTGCGCCGAGCGCCAGCAGATCACGGTTGGAGGCCACACGATCACCGTGCTTGAGGGCGAACGAACTGATCGAGCCGTACGACTCGGCGTACAGAATCATCACCAGCGCGAACCCCACCTCCCCCAGCCGCAGCCAGTCGGCAAACGGCAGCAGCGGCAGGCTCGGCACCTCCAGGCTCAGGTCGATCAAGCCAATCATGCTCACACCATGGGCCGGCAGGTTCAACCATTGCCCGGCGACGATACCGATCACCACCACCAGTAAACCGCCGGGCACCCGTGGAAAGCGCGAGAACACTCCCAACAGCAGCAGCGCCACCGCGGCAACAGCCGCCGCCGGCCAGTTCCATTGCGGCAGTTGTTCAAGCAATTGCGGGGCGAAGCGCACCAGATTGGCGTCGGTCAGGTGCACGCCGACCACGCTGGCGACCTGCTTGAGGATGATGGTCAGCGCGAGGCCGAAAGCGAAGCCGCGCAGTACCGGTTTGGCGATAAACGCGGTGACGCTGCCAAAACGGAAGATCCCCGCCAGCAAGAACAGCCCACCGGTGACCAGCACCAGCCCGACCGCCAGCGTCGCGCGCAGTTGCGGGTCGCCATTGGCCATGGTCGCCGTGGCCGCCGCCAGCACCGCTGCCGAAGATGACGTAGCAGAAACAATGGCAAAGCGGCTGGTGCCAAACAACCCATAACACAGCAGACCGGCAAACAGCGCAATCACCCCGGCCTGCGGCGCCAGCGCGGCGATGGTCGAATAAGCGACCGCTTCGGGCAACAACAGCCCGGCAATCGACAGACCGGCGAGGATGTCCTGCCAACGATTGGGGGGTTCTACAGATTGGGGCGCGCTCGACAATCCATGGTCTCCAGACGAAAAAAAGCCGCTGTGCGCATCACGCACAGCGGCCACTGTAGCTGAGTATCTGGAGCTTTGGCTTACGCCGTCAGCGAATAAATCAACGCCGAAATCGCCACCAGACCCACGGCGGTAACAAACACGTTCGACGCCTGACCGCGATAACGCGCCATCGCCGGCACTTTACGGATCGCGTACATCGGCATCAGGAACAGAATCGCCGCGATCACCGGGCCGCCGATGGTCTCGATCATGCCCAGGATGCTCGGGTTCAGGGTCGCGACGATCCAGCACACCACCAGCATGAACGCCGCCACGATGCGATCCAGCGCCTTGGCGCCCGGACGCTTGCCGCTCTTGACGATCAGGCCCTTGAGGCCTTCGCTGGCACCGATGTAGTGGCCGAGGAACGACTTGGAAATCGCCACGAACGCAATCAACGGCGCCGCAAAAGCGATGGTCGGGTTGCTGAAGTGGTTGGCCAGATAGGACAGGATCGACAGGTTCTGCGCCTTGGCTTCGGCCAGTTGTTCCGGCGACAGGGTCAGCACGCAACTGAAGACGAAGAACAGCACCATCACCACCATCAGCAGGTGGGCGCGGCAGAGGATCTGCGAGCTGCGCTGGTCAGCGTTGACCCCGTAACGACGCTTCTGGTCCACCGCAAACGCCGAGATGATCGGCGAGTGGTTGAACGAGAACACCATCACCGGAATCGCCAGCCACAGCGTGTGCAGCAGCGCCGACGGCGCCGGTACTTGCGAAGCGGTGGTGAGAATGCCGCCATTCCAGTGCGGAATCAGGTACACCGCGAGGAACAGCAACGCAACGATGAACGGGTACACCATCAGGCTCATCGCCTTGACGATCACCTGCTCGCCGCAACGCACCACGGCCAGCAGACCGAGGATCAGCACGAACGACAGCAGCGCGCGCGGTGGCGGCGTGATGTGCAGTTGGTGTTCGAGGAAGCTGGCGACCGTGTTGGTCAGGCCGACGCTGTAGATCAGCAGGATCGGGAAGATGGCGAAGAAGTACAGCAAGGTGATCAGCGCACCGGCCTTGATGCCGAAATGCTGCTCGACCACCTCGGTGATGTCGGCGCCTTCGCGACCGGAGAGCACGAAGCGTGTCAGGCCTCGGTGGGCGAAGAACGTCATCGGGAAGGCCAGCAGCGCGAGGATCACCAGCGGCCAGAAGCCACCCAGACCGGCGTTGATCGGCAAAAACAGGGTACCGGCGCCAATGGCCGTCCCGAACAGTCCCAACATCCACGTGGTGTCATGGCGATTCCAGCTCGACAGTTCAGCTGGTGCTGCCGTTTCATAGCGTTCGTCGACGCTATTGGCCTGATCATTCATCCGGTCGGATCTCCGCATTCCGGTCACTTGCCACTCGGTCAGGACGCGTCGGAAAAAACCGACAGACATGCTCCGGCCGAAACAGGGGCGCGATTCTCCGCGATAAATGAGCAGAAGCAAAGACTTAGCTGAGGAATGGTTGTGCGGAGCAGATCAGCGAGTTGTCGTTTTCGGGAAAATGGCTGTCGGCTCCAGATATGTGCAATGTCGTTTTCCGGCAAGTTTCAACGTCATACGAGCGAGAAGACTTGATCAGATTGATCGAGCCAGCATGAATCCGAGTGACATGCAAAACAGGCCGAACGCCAGCATTCCCCAGATTGGGTACATATCGCCCTTGTTTTTGATGCGCATTCTTTCTTCCCACTCATCGTGCTCACGTTCCAGTTGTTCCATTCTGGCTTTGCGATCATAGGTACTCATGTGGTTTTTCCTTTGGATCATGGGTCGGACGGTTGTGAAACGAACAATCAAAACTTGAAGAAAACGCCTGCTACAGCGGTGATTGCTGTCACCACCCCAGCTATAACTGCGAGCGGATATAAATTTGTCTCTCTCTTAAGCTTTTTTTCCTCCGCCAATAGCTTTTTCCTTTCGGCCACAAGCTTTCTTGACTCATCCTCCAGCCTGTCGAGTTCCAGATTTTCAAGATCGTTCTTGAGCATTCGCCTTCCTTGGCTGCCGGCAGTCCCTGCCCGGGCTGCTTTGTGCCCACATGATTTCGCGTTCATCACCATTCCGATAGCAGATGCATCTGCCAGATTCGTAGGCAAAATCCGCGAAAATTGTAGGTGGCCTCGTACAAAAACAGCGGCGAATTCATCACCCCACACTTTCAATCTGGCCGACATGTTCTAGCGTGAGAGGAGTCCCTTGCCCAACGGAGTCTTTGCCCATGCCCCTCGTGCGCGTCGAAATCAAAAAACACTCTGACCCCACCTTCGCCAAACGCATCGGCGAGCAGATCTACGCCGCCATGCGCAGCACCATCAACGTGCCGGAGCACGACAACTTCCAGATTCTCAACGAGCATGATGGCGAACATTTCATCTTCGACCCGCAGTACCTGGGCATCCAGCGCAGCGATCAGTTGGTGATCATCCAGATCACCCTCAATGAAGGGCGGACGCTGGAGCAGAAAAAAGCCCTGTACCAGACCATCGCACACAGTCTGAACAGCCAACTGGGCATTCGCCTGGAAGATGTGTTCATCAATCTGGTGGAAGTCAAAAAGGAGAATTGGTCGTTCGGCAACGGCATCGCTCAATACGCCGGTTGACAGCCCTGCGCCGCCGCCAGCATGATCGGCTGCATGAACCTTCGCCCGCTGCACCTCACCCGTACCACCACGACCGCCACCGGCGGGTCGTGGTGTTGCTGCCTGAGATGAATCCAGCGCAGTGAACCCAAGGCCCCGCCAGCAATGGACGGGGCCTTGTTGTTTCTCCCGTCCGTGCGGCACTTGCAGCCCTCAAGGAGAAACACCATGCCCGCAGCACTGTTGATCATCGATATGCAGGTCGGTCTGTTCCATGGCCCGGAAAAACCCCACGACGGCGAGCGCGTGCTCGCCAACATCCAGCATCTGATCCACCAGGCCCGCCAGCAACACGTGCCGATCTACGCCGTACGCCATACCGGCCCGACAGGTTCGCCGATTGCTGCTGGCAGCCCCTTCTGGCAATTGCTGCCGGAACTCGATCTGAATGCCGAGTCCGACCATGTGTTTGACAAATCCCGCCCCAACGCCTTCCATGGCACCGATCTGGCGCAGCAACTTAAAAGCCGAAACGTCGAAGATCTGTACCTGGTCGGCATGAAAACGCAGTTCTGCGTTGACGCCACCTGCCGCGCCGCTGCCGATCTGGGCTTTAAACCGTTGCTGGTGACCGACGCCCACACTTGCATGGACACCCCGGCATTACCCGCCCACGTCATCATCGAGCACCATAACGCCACCCTCGGCGGGGCATTTGCGCGGCTGATCAACAGCGCCGACGTGAGCTTCTGACGAAGCGCCCGCGCGCTCCCCGTTTCAGCTCCTACACTGGCTGAAGCGGGGCTGCGGCCATCATTGCCAAACCGCTCTGGAATCAGCACTCTGACACGACTTTCGCGACCGAACCGCCACTGATCACAGGAGCCGCGCAATGCCCGCCACCGTTCTGGTACTGGTTGAAACCATCAATGACTATTTACCGATTCTCGAGCATCAGGGCTTTCATCTGATCCTCGCACCAACCCCTGCCGAACGTGCGCAAGCCATCGCCAGCCACGGCGCACGGATCGACGCGGTGCTGACCCGTGGCCCGCTGGGACTGACCGCTGAGGAAATCGCCGCCCTGCCGGCGCTGAAAATCATCACCGTGATCGGCGCCGGTTATGAACACGTTGACCTGCAGGCTGCCAGCGATCGCGGGATCACCGTGACCAATGGTGCCGGGGTCAACGCCTCGTCGGTGGCCGATCATGCGATGGCGATGCTGTTGGCGCTGGTGCGCGACATTCCGCGCTGCGATGCGGCAGTGCGCCGGGGTGAATGGCCGAAGATCATGCGCCCGTCGCTGGCCAATAAACGCCTGGGCATTCTCGGCCTGGGCGCGGTGGGCATGGCGATTGCCAAGCGTGCCCAGCTCGGTTTCGACATGCAGATCAGTTACCACAACCGTCAACTGCGCAGCGATGTGCCGTACGCTTTCTGCTCGACGCCAACCGAACTGGCACGCGCCTCGGACTTTCTGATCATCGCTACGCCGGGCGGCATCGGCACCCAGCATCTGGTGACTCGCCCGGTGCTCGACGCCCTTGGCCCGAACGGTTTCATCGTCAATATTGCCCGGGCCAGTGTCATCGCCACAGCGGATCTGATCACTGCCCTTGAGCAACGGCGGATTGCCGGCGCCGCACTGGACGTGTTCGATCACGAACCGCAGGTGCCAGATGCACTGAAAGTGCTGAGCAACGTGATTCTCACGCCGCACGTTGCCGGCCTGTCACCCGAGGCCACCCAAGGCACGGTGGAGCTGGTCGGCAAAAACCTCGTGGCGTTCTTCTCCGGGCAACCGGTGCTGACGCCGATCGCCCTGCCCCCCAGGCTCAACAACCAGCGCGTGCATTGAAAAGCGCCGGCAGCGCCCTGCTGCCGTACGTATTCGAAACGCTGATTATCCTGCAACACGCTAACCTATAAGACCGCTGCGCGCTTGTGGCCGCCCGAGTGCGCCATTAGATTAGCCAATGATGTCTGGCCTCCAAAATAAGCAGAAGGGATAAGCATGGCGCTTACTGACCAGTCCACCCGTATCCGCTCTGGCGAAGAACTCGATGCCAGCCTGATCGATCCGTACCTCAAGGCGCACATTCCTGGCCTGACCGGTACACCTGCGATCAGCCAGTTCCCTGGCGGTGCGTCGAACCTGACGTACCTTCTGGAGTACCCGCAGCAGGAATTCGTGCTGCGCCGGCCGCCGTTCGGCCACAAGGCCAAATCCGCCCACGACATGGGCCGCGAATTCCGCATTCTCAATCAATTGCGCGACGGTTTCCCCTACTGCCCCAAGGCTTACGTGCACTGCACCGACGAGTCGGTGATCGGTGCCGAGTTCTACGTGATGGAACGGGTCAAGGGCATCATCCTGCGCTCCGACCTGCCGCCGGAGCTGGGGCTTGATGCGGCGAAAACCGAAGCACTGTGCAAGAGCTTCATCGACCGTTTGGTCGAGCTGCACCGCGTCGACTACAACGCCTGCGGCCTCGGCGATCTGGGCAAACCTGAAGGCTATGTCGCCCGCCAGATCAAAGGCTGGAGCGAGCGCTACGAAAAAGCCCTGACCCCGGACGCGCCGCACTGGGAGCAGGTCAAAACCTGGCTCAACGACAAGATGCCGGCCGACCATCCGACCTCAAGCATCGTCCACAACGACTATCGCTTCGACAACGTGATCCTCGACCCGAACAACCCGATGCAGATCATCGGCGTGCTTGACTGGGAATTGACCACCCTCGGCGATCCGCTGATGGACCTGGGCAACACCCTCGCCTACTGGATTCAGGCCGATGATCCGGCACCGGTGCAACTGATGCGCCGCCAGCCGAGCCACGCCCCGGGCATGCTGACCCGCCGCGAGTTCGTCGATTACTACGCCGAACGCTCGGGCATCCGGATCGACAATTTCGACTTCTACTACACCTACGGCCTGTTCCGCCTGGCCGGCATCGTGCAGCAGATCTACTACCGCTTCTACCACGGCCAGACCCAGGACAAACGCTTCGCGCAGTTCATTCACATGAACAAACTGCTGGAGCACATGAGCCTGCAGGTCATTGCGAAATCGAGCCTCTGACGGCCCACACCAAGGAACCCTTATGTCCAAGACTCAGTTGTTCGACCTCGACGGCAAAATCGCATTCGTCTCCGGCGCCAGCCGTGGCATCGGTGAAGCCATCGCCAAACTGCTGGCCCAGCAAGGCGCCCACGTGATCGTCTCGAGCCGCAAGCTCGAAGGCTGCCAGCACGTCGCCGACGCGATCATTGCCGCCGGCGGCAAAGCCACCGCCGTGGCCTGTCACATCGGTGAAATGGAACAGATCAGCCAGGTATTCGCCGGGATCAAGGAACAGTTCGGCCGCCTCGACATTCTGGTCAACAACGCGGCGACCAACCCGCAGTTCTGCAACGTGCTGGACACCGATCTGGGCGCATTCCAGAAGACCGTCGACGTGAACATTCGCGGCTACTTCTTCATGTCGGTGGAAGCCGGCAAGTTGATGCGCGAGAACGGCGGCGGCAGCATCATCAACGTCGCCTCGATCAACGGGATTTCACCGGGCGTGTTCCAGGGCATCTATTCGGTGACCAAAGCGGCCGTGATCAACATGACCAAGGTCTTCGCCAAGGAATGCGCGCAATTCGGCATCCGCTGCAACGCCCTGCTGCCGGGCCTGACCGACACCAAATTCGCTTCGGCGCTGGTGAAAAATGACGCGATCCTCAAGCAGGCACTGACGCAGATCCCGCTCAAGCGCGTGGCCGATCCGAGTGAAATGGCCGGGGCGGTGCTGTATCTGGCGAGTGATGCGTCGAGCTACACCACCGGGGTTTCGCTGAATGTGGATGGTGGGTTCCTGTCCTGATCTCTCTGACAACCCTGTGGGAGCGGGCTTGCTCGCGAAGTCGGAGTGTCAGGCACCACCGCTTTGAATGACACACCGCATTCGCGGGCAAGCCCGCTCCCACAGGGGTTCTCTGTCAGTCAATGACTTTGGGCCATTACCTGACGAAGCGCACCTACAACTTCCGCAACAGCAAACGCGCAGCGCCACAGCGCTACTGCGTGACACACCGGGTGGTGGTGATATGCCGAGTGACCTGCTCGTCAACGTACATATCGCCGGACACCTGAGTGTTTTCCAGCGTCTGACAAGTACGCACCGGCGGCGGTGGAGGTGCAGCAGGAGGCGGTGGCGGCGGACTGGCACAGCCACTTAACAGCGCGACAGAGAAAGCCAGCGACAACGGCAGATACACGCGTTTCCCAGGATTATTCATAGGACGACCCGCGGTGAATGGAAGAGCCACTTCCGCAATCGCGCACGAATACCGCGGATGACGGAAGACCTGACCACTCATTCTTTATAGCCGACCACCCTGTAAGCGCCAGTGAAATGGAGGGGGATAAAGGAATTGGCTGTCGATTTTGTGGGGAGCAAAGCTGAGTGGGAGGGATACATCAGCAAGAAATGTGTTCTCTGCAAGGCCGCCATCGCTGGCAAGCCAGCTCCCACAAGGATTGAATATTCCTGCCAGAAACAGGTCGGCTGTCAGGCCGCCATCGCCAGAAGGCTGGCTCCCACAAGGATTAGTATTCCTGCCAGAAACAGGTCGGCTGTCAGGCCGCCATCGCCAGCAGGCCGGCTTCCAGAAGCCCCAGATCAAAAGATCGCAGCCTGCGGCAGCTCCTACACTGGCCGAGTGTCAGCTCGCCGAAAGCTTTTGATCTGAGGGCCCGTCGGCAGGCTGAGTGGAGGGATTTATCCGGGGGTGGGAGCGCAGCGACCGTTTGGCGCAGCCAAACACAGCGAGAGGAGGTGCAGCGAAGCAAACCGTAGGCGCTGCCCCCCGGATGAATCCCGCAGCGAAGGAACCCGAGCCTAAGCGAGGGCCGAACGTCAGGGCATAGACCTTTTGGTTACTTTTGGGGCGTTTGCCAAAAGTGACCCGCCGTAAGGGCGGAACCATAGGAGGCCGTTACCGCAGCAACGGATATACACCCACCCCCCTAAAACCTAAGCCATATCCGGATCCCGAGCAGCCCGCAAAGAATTACTCTCCAACTCATACCGCAACTCATCCACGAACGCCGCCACCGACTCAGGCGTACGCAACGCATCAAGCTTCAACCC